>NZ_JADCBK010000154.1 GCF_020253525.1 Aquidulcibacter sp. | reverse complement strand
TCTACCAAAGCGCGTCTAGATAAAACCATCTAAAACAATGTCATCCCCGCCGGAACGACGTGGAGAGCGGGGACCTTGTGGGACTTTGCGGCACGAAGTCCCCGATCGGCTGCGCCGTCCGGGATGACAACCCTGTCGGAAATCCCGGCTTAGGCTTCGGGGCAAAGCCCCCTCACCTTCCCGTCAGCTTTGTCGTCAATGCGCCAAAGGCTGCATCATGAATGGCAGCGGTAAAGAGGTTGGATAAGACAGGGTGGCTGCCAAAGCGGACGATGACGATCTGGTTTTTCGGGTCGATATAGACGCGCTGGCCAGCCACACCGAACAGATTGAAGCTTTGATTGGCATCATGGCTGATCCAGAATTGGCTGCGATACGACCAGTTGAGACGCGCCGGAATGGGGTTTGAGGCCCGAAACGCGGCATTATCGCCGCCAGCCTTGATCTTTTGGACGACCGCTGCCGGGATGATTTGCTGGCCATTGAAGCGGCCATCTTGGCGCAGCATTTCGCCCAAGCGGGCAAGGTCTCGGGCCGTGACATTGAGGCCTGCGGCGGCAATTTCCTGGCCAGCCGGATCAATCGCCCAGGTCGCGTCATGTTCAACGCCCAACTTCTTCCAAACCCGTTCTGAGACAAGGCTTGCAAGGCTCTGGCCGCTCGCCCGCACAATCACCCAGCCCAAAGCATCGGTTGCCGCAGAGCGATAACGAAATGGCCCACCAGAATCTGCAAAGCGGGTTTTAAGCGTCGGGAGCGCTTCATAAACGCCCTTCGGGGCTGGCATGTTGGCAGGACCCCAGCCCCACGCCAAAGCATAGCGGTGAATTTCAGCATTGGGGTTGGCATAGTTTTCATCAAAGCTAACCCCGTCGCGCATATCCATCAGATCGCGCACGGTCGCGGTTTCCCAAGCCGAGCCTGCAAGCTCTGGCACATAGGTCGTAACTTTAGCGGTCTCGTCCAATTTGCCATCATGGATCAAAAGCTCTGCCATCAGGCCAACAAACGACTTTGTGACTGAAAACAGCAAATGTTGGCTTTCAGGCCTCATGCCATTGGCATAGCGCTCATAAACAATCTTGCCCTTATGCAAAACGAGCATGGCATCGGTATGGGTTTCGGCTTCAAACTCGGCCCAGCGGATCGGACGGCGATTACCGCCCAGATCCATCACATTGAATGTCACATCATCGAGGGAGATCGGCTGGCTGGGCAAGGGGCTTACCGGGCCGCCGCGCGCCACACTGCGGGTTGGAAACAATTCGCGCACATGCTGATAGCTCCAGCCCGTGTAGGGATAAACAAGGGCATTGTCGCGGGTGACGCGCTTATCGGCTGGCGCTGGAAAGCCAACATTATAGCCAGACTTCTGCCAATCTAAACGAGGCTGTGGCGGTGGTGGCGTGGTTGGCGCTTGGGCCAAGGCTGCCCCGGCCGTCACTGTGCCGGCAAAAGCGAGTGATACGCAGAGCGCTTTCATAAATGTCTTAGTCATGGCGGGCCTCCCCTCTTTGTTTATTGTTGGTTGATCGTGACCTTACTTGGCTGGAACCGCAAATAGTTTTGCAACATCGGCCTCGGTCATCAGGCGCAGACTGCCGGCCTCTAGGTCGTCTGGCAGGCTTAAAGCGCCAATCTGATCGCGGTGAAGGGCTGTGACGTGATTGCCGATGGCAGCAAACATGCGCCGTACCTGATGATAGCGGCCTTCATGCAGGGTCAACCTAGCCGTACGCGCGCCCGTCACTTCAAGCTCTGCGGGCAAAAGCGGCTTGGTTTCGCCGTCGAGCATGAGACCTCCTGCCGCAAAAATGGCCGCCTCGGTGCCGTCTAGGGGGCGATCAAGCGTGACGACATAGCGCTTGGGTACATGGTGCTTGGGCGAGATGATTTTGTGCAACAGGTCGCCATCATCGGTCATGAGAATGAGGCCTGAAGTCTCTTTATCGAGCCGCCCGACTGTGGATAAGGCAGGGTCGCGCGCCCGCCATCGGTCCGGCAGGAGGTCATAAATGAGTGTGCCCGCCTCTTTGCGCGAACAGGTCACGCCCAAGGGTTTGTGCACCATGATGACCATGCCGGGTAAGGGATCAAGCCTTTTGCCGCGGATCAGAAGGCGGGCTGGCAGATCTGCCTCTAGACGCACACGGGTGGCCTGGTCGCGCACGGCTTGCCCATCCAAGCTGATCCAGCCCGCTTTGGTCATCAGACCAATATCGCGCCGCGAGCCATAGCCCATATTGGCTAGCAAACGGTCGAGACGGGCAGTCTGTACCGGTCGGCTCATCGGATCGCCTGATAGACTTTAAAGCCTTGCGCTTCGTTTTTCAGCGTGAAGCTGGCAAAGCGGGCCTTTAAGGTGGCCTCATAGGGTAGATGGCGGTTGGCAGTAAGCCATAAGCTGCCACCGGGGCGCAAAACCTCTGCCGCCCGGGCAATCATGGCCACGCCCAAGCCCTGATCCTCGATGCCAGCGCGGTGGAAGGGTGGGTTCATCACGATGGCGTCGAACATGTGCTCCCCCGCCCCTTCGGCAACAAGATCGACCCAGACGGTGGAAAAGCGCGGATCGACAATCGCTTTGTGGGCTGCTGCAATCGCGCGTCGATCCAGGTCAAAGCCGGTTACAGCCGTGACCTGCGCACTGTGTAGCACTTGGCGGGACAGCACCCCTGCCCCGCAGCCAAAATCGGCAATTTGGCCCGCTAGGGCAGGCAAGACGTCGAGCAAAGCTTGGCTCCCCGCATCCATGCGGTCCCAGCTGAAGAGGCCCGGCTGGCCCCAAATGTCGAGGTCAGGCAAGAAACGCAACCCACCCTCGGCCAAGGCTTCGTCGATGTGTCGTAAGGTCTGGGGCCGCGTGCCTTGGCAGATGCGGTGATGGCGCTTGGGTTGGTCAGAGACCATGACACCAAAGCCCAGCAAATCTTTGGCAAGACGCGTGCCGCCCTTATCCTTTGGGGCAAGGATCGTCAAAGGTGCACCAGGTGCCAGTGCACGTAGGGCAAGAGCGATCTCATGACGACGCTCAATCGTATTGGCCGGTGCCCGCATCACAAGGCCCGTATAAGAGCCTTCTTTTAGGGCGTCTAAGGCGACGGCACCTGGATGCACCGGGGAAACCTGCACGCCATCGTGGGGCACATCAACCAGTCCAAAGGGAATATCGCCATAGATCAAACTTCTGCTCATCAGCCTGATCTGAGCCAGATTGGATGGAGATACAAGTTCGCCACACAGGTTTGATGGGGCAGAAATGGCGGTTAGATCGGCATCCGCATGATTTCCTGATAGGCTTGGATCGCCTGATCGCGGAAGGCCAACATGGTTTCCATTTGCACTTCGGCTGCGGCAACAGCCGTTACCACATCAACCATTTCAGCCTTGCCCGTTACCGCCTGAGCGGCTTGGGTTTCAGCGGCTTTGGTTGCCTCCACCGTGGAAGAGACTTGTTGGGCCAGCATGGCCGAAAAGTTGAAATTGGTATCTGCAATGGCAGGGCCCGTACTGGGGGCAACACCACCAGCGGCAGCACCATAGGCTTTGGCAGCAAGTAGGGCAGCTGAATTCATGGCTCAGGTTTCTCCTGAAAAGGCCCGCTTAGCGGCGCAAGAGATCAAGCGTGCGTGACATCATCGCCCGCGCGCTTTCAACGACATTGAGGTTAGCTTCGTACGCACGCTGGGCCTCACGCATATCGAGGCTTTCAATCAGCGTGTTGACGTTTGGCAATTTCACATAGCCCTCGGCATTGGCCCCGGGGTGGGTTGGGTCATAGCGCAAACGGAAGTCAGACGTATCGCGCTGTACCTTGGTCATTTTCACTTCCGTGGTGCCATTTTCGCGATTGAGGACCTGACCAAATACGCTGACTTTGCGCTGATAGGGGTCGGCCCCGGGATTGGGGGCGGTGGAATTGGCGTTGGCAATGTTTTCCGCAATCACCTTCATCCGCGCGGTTTGGGCGCGAAGGCCGGAAGCAGCAACATTGAGCGCAGCATTCATATCTGACATGGCTTATCTTCCTATTGCGGCTTGCGCGATGCCAAGCGCATCAATTGCAAACCTTTTTGATAGAGGCCCAAGGCCGCGTCATAATTCATGCGCGTATCGGCCACTTTGATCATTTGTTCTTCCAAGACCACCGCATTGCCATCCAGCGTGACTTCGCTGTCGGGCGCTTTGATGGCCTTGCCGGACCCGGCCGCTGGTGCGCCGCCATCCATATGCCCTGCCCGTGTTGCCGCCATTTTGACCGGGGCCAGCGGGGCAGCACCTGCCAGACCACCTCGCGCTTGGGGCATCTGGCGGGCAATCGCATCGGCAAAGGCGCGATTATCTAAGTCACGCGGCACATATTTGGGCGTCGAGGCATTGGCGACGTTTTCGGCCAAGAGCTTCTGACGTTCATTCAGAAAGCCCATACGTTCGCGCAGAACGTTAAAAAATGGCGTGTCTGTGATGCCCATGACCTGATCCTTGCGATTCTTCGCACCTGTAATGATGAAGTGATCATGGTTAAGCACTGATTAAGAACCATGAAGGCATGTTGTTAACCTTTGATTAACCGGAGCGGGCGACGCGGGATCACGCGGGCAAGAATGCGCGCGAACTGGGTGGTGTGGCATCTAGGATAGAGGGCTGGCCAATGGAACTTTTCTTGGACATGGTGCGGGCACTGGCGGCCTTGTCGGTCACCCTCGGCCTGTTACTGGGCGCAGCCTGGCTCGCCCGGCGCTATGGTCTGATGCAAGGCCAAATGCCCAGCCTGACCAAGGGCCGCCTGAAATTAGTTGAGCAATTATGGCTGGATGCCGGGCGGACTCGTGCCATCCTTATCCGGTGTGACGATCAGGAACATCTGGTCCTGGTCTCGCCCACGGGCGCAAGCACCATTAGCTCCAAGCCCATCCACCCAGAAACCGACTATCCCGCTCCGTCCGCCGCCCCTTCAGCCTCAGGCCAAGTGTCATGACGTCAAAAGCCCCGAAAAAAGCCGCGACCGCTCAAGCTCAGTCTCGGGCCGAACTCAAGCAGCTTCTCAAGCGCTGGCTCATCATTTTTGTGTGTGCGATGGGGGCCTCGATGTTGGGGGTGGCTACAGCCATGGCCCAGTCTATCAATCTTGATCTTGGAAGCGGGACAGGACTCACCGAGCGCGTGGTTCAGACAGTTGCACTGATCACTATTCTGTCGCTTGCCCCGTCGGTCGTGATCATGACAACAAGCTTTGTGCGCATCGTGGTGGTTTTGTCGCTTTTGCGCACCGCGATCGGCCTGCAACAGGCGCCGCCCAATGCGGTCATGGTCTCGCTGGCTTTGTTCTTGACCGCCTTTATCATGCAGCCAACCTTTGAGCGGTCTTGGAATGAGGGCATTGCGCCTTTGACCAGACAAGAAGTCACGATGGAACAAGCCTGGCCACGCGCGACCGAGCCCTTAAAGCAATTCATGCTGGCCCAGACGCGGGAAAAGGATCTGGAGCTCTTCATCCGCCTCGCCCGCATCCCAACACCGCAAAATGCGCAAGCTTTGCCGATGCGCGTGGTGACTCCGGCCTTTATGATTTCCGAATTGCGCCGCGCCTTTGAGATCGGCTTCTTGCTGTTTGTGCCATTTTTGGTGATCGATCTGGTGGTGGCCTCGCTTTTGATGGCGATGGGCATGATGATGCTGCCACCGGTCGTGGTGTCGCTGCCGTTTAAGCTCATCTTCTTTGTGCTGGTGGATGGCTGGCG
>NZ_JADCBK010000153.1 GCF_020253525.1 Aquidulcibacter sp. | reverse complement strand
GGCGGCCATAGAGGTCTTCTGCCTGCCATTTTGCGACAAATTGCGGCTCCTTTTGCGGCAGGCCTGCGCGCATGGGGAAAGGGGTATCGGGCAAGAAGATGGTGGGGCGATAGTCGCGTGGTTCTGAGGTCATCGGTTTGGTCTTTATCTAAGCGCGCTGCGTGGTCTCACGCCACGCGTGTCATGACTTGATTTTGTGGCGATGTCTTCCCGGCACGCGGAATCGAAGTCAGCGGCGTGCCGGGCTGATAATTCGAAACAGGGACAAAAGGGCGTGGGCGATGCTCATGGCGGGCCTCATAGCCCAGTTAAGCGCCCTTGTTAAGCTAAGCCTGTCATACGACTGGCAGTTGCGTGCTATTGGCCAGAATGACGGTGACCTTCGCGCGGCCCTTAAACTTCCCATCTTTCAAAAAGCGCGCCCAAGGCCCGGTGTGGCCCTCTTGGGGCGTATAGCGCCCTGCCACCACTAAACAGCCCTCCGAGGAGAAACGGTCATAGGGCTCAAGCAAAGGGGTCTCCGCACAATGAATATTATCGTCCGTGGTCGTGGAAACGCTTGCCCCTTGCATCCCAGTCGGGGTTGTCGCGCGCAATACTTTCAGCGCCCCAGCACCCCCGCCAGCCCCATTCTGGCGTAGCGCGCCGATGATGGAGAAGGGGAAGCCATATTTCTTATAATTGGAGTGCGAGCCCGGCACATAGTCAAAAACCCCGGGCAGCAGCATATTGGCGGCCTGCACGCCAAGTGCGGACGACACAATCGCCGTTCGGTTCGGCACGGTCGAGGCCGCATAGGTCGACAATTGCTTGGTCTCTGGGTCCCAGATACCAATGGTACAACAGAAGTTCAAATGGTCCGGCGGCACCACAGTCAAGCGATGGCCAGAGGCAAATGGATTGATCTGTCGGTCCGAAGCGGCACCGCGTATGGCAAAAACCACAGGGCCCGGCGCCAATTCTCGATCCCCTACCACTTCGCGCAGAACCGCATCTGTTACATCGACGCCTGTACCAGCCCGTGCGGCAAAGCCTGGCTCGCTCAAAGGCCGGACGGCAAGCCACTTATCCGGCGTCACCACTTCGGCCAATTGCGGCTTGCGCCAGACAAGGCCTGTCCCGCGGGCAATTGCGTCTTCCGGGCTCTCCCGCACGGTCGGATCCT
Organism: Aquidulcibacter sp.; assembly: GCF_020253525.1. GTDB lineage: Bacteria > Pseudomonadota > Alphaproteobacteria > Caulobacterales > Aquidulcibacteraceae > Aquidulcibacter. The sequence goes on along the minus strand of NZ_JADCBK010000153.1, from coordinate 2,314 downwards.
TAATCAGGCCTTCGCGGATCGAGGATTTAGGGGGGCCAGCTTTCACGCCTTCCGCCTTGGGTGGGGGAGGGGCGGATGTAGGCGGCGGCGCAGCAGGCATAGGTTCTGGTTTTGGCATCTCCTCTAGGGCCGCTGTACGGCGGGAAAACCACGTCCAAATGCCAAAGCCAGTGGCCAAGCCAAGACCTGTACCGCCCAAAATCATCCAGCGCCGGTTCATCGTGACAATCCCCTCGGGGTCATTCCAAGCCTCTTGCGTCCTGCGATCTATTTGCCTGCCTTGCCTGCTCAATCCATCTGAATTCAAAGCTAAGTTTGTATCAAACGGGTCAGCAGATTTCCTCTAAACTCTGCTCTAGGCCTATTTGTGGCAAGGGTCGAGCCGCATCTCACACCCTTGCATTTCCGCGACACTCCGGCACTATGTAGTAAAACAACAAGAGACTGAGGGGAGGTCGCCTCATGACGACGAATCGCTGGAAACTGCGGCTGCAGGCGGGGGCCTGTGCGGTGGGTGCCCTGCTTGTCAGCACATGGGCTTTGGCACAAGCCCCCCATCCCTCGCAACAAAAGGAACGCCCGAAAGTGTCTGAACCCATCTCGTTCGCCAATCCCCATGATTTGGCGCTCGCGCCCAAGCTCGCCGCACGTGAAGCCGATTGGCGGATTGGTCCCGTGGTCTATCAGGTGATTGTGGATCGGTTTGCGCCCTCGCGGAATCTAGAAGCCAAGCGCGCGCTTTATGCGGCCCCTCGAACCCTGCACCCGTGGTCAAACCTACCCAAACGCGGAAAACTCTTGCCCGAACAGGGGCTTTGGACCCACGAGCTTGATTTCTGGGGTGGCGATCTCGACAGTCTGGCCAGCAAACTCGACTATATCAAAGGTCTCGATGTCGATGTCCTCTATTTGGGGCCGATCCACGACGCTTTCACCAATCACAAATATGACGCCAATGATTATTTCAAAGTCTCGCCCGAATATGGCACGCGGGAGGATGTGAAGAAATTGGCCGCTAGCCTACATGACAAGGGCATGCGGCTCGTGCTCGATGGCGTTTTGAACCATATGGGCCGTAATTCGCCCCACTTCCAAGACGCATTGAAAAACCCCAAAAGCCCTTATCGCGATTGGTATTTCATCGGCCCAGAATATAAGATGGGCTATCGCGGCTGGTGGGATATTGCCAATCTGCCCGACGTGAAATGGGAAACCCCTGCGGTCCAAGCCCGCCTGTTTGGCGATCCAGATTCGGTCATCCAAGGCTGGCTGCGCGATGGCGTAGATGGCTGGCGGCTTGATGTGGCCTATGACATTGGCTTTAAATTCTTGGGCGATGCCACCAAGGCGGCGCACCGCGCAAAACCCGGATCGCTCATGCTGGGCGAGATTTATAATTATCCTGAACAATGGCTGGGGCCGATGGACGGGATGTTGAACATCACTGCGGGCGAAGTGATTTATGAACTGGTCGATGGCAAGGTTTCAGGCCGCCAAGCTGCCTCTATCCTCGAACGCATGGTCGAAGACAGCGATTATGAAGGTTTGTTGCGTTCGTGGATCGTGCTCGACAATCATGATCGGCCGCGCTTGGCCAATCGCTTGCCCGATCTAGCCAATCGGCGGATGGCGCAAGTGCTTCAATTCACCCTACCAGGCTCGCCCAACCTCTATTATGGCGTCGAGGTGGGTCTTGAGGGGGCCGATGACCCGATGAACCGCGCGCCGATGGATTGGTCGAAAGCCAATGACAGCCATCCAGAATTTGTCTGGCTGCGGCAACTGACCCGATTGCGCAAAGAAAGGCGTGCCCTCCGCATTGGCGAGTTCCGCCGTCTCGACACCGAAACCATTCTGGCGTTTACCCGCTATACCGACAAAGTGGGTGAATTGGCGGTGGTGCTGGTCAATCCAACCGATGCGCCGGTCTCGGAATTCATCTCGGTGCGCGATTCAAAGCTGATGAATAATGAGGCTCTGAAGGACGTCTTCTCTGGCTATCAGACCCGTATGCGCGCTGGCCTCATCCGCGTCGAAGTCCCCGCCAACACGGCCATGGTCCTGCGCCCCGTGCTGCAAGACCCCACCAAGGAATATACAGCGTATAAAAGGGTCCAGTAAGGGGCAGATTGTCTCGCGCTTCGGCGGGGAGGACGGGGTGGGAGAGGAGCGCGGAACAAGTGTTGCGCGATCCATTCCGGGGTTTTTTATCTAGACGCGTTTTGGTGACCCTTCCGGCCCACCAAACCGCAAACGAAATTGTTCTTGCGACATCTGGGTAGTCAAGTGCGCAGCTTTGCTGCGTCGCGACGCG
>NZ_JADCBK010000152.1 GCF_020253525.1 Aquidulcibacter sp. | reverse complement strand
GGACTTGACCCGTCAAATCGGCCACGAACAATCGAAGTTGGCCTTTGGTGTAGGCAGGGCCTGCACCAAAGCCTTCCAGACAAAAAACTACCCTCAGCGTTGTCATCCCCGATGGCGTCAGCCAATCGGGGACCTTGTGCCGCAAAGTCCCATGGGGTCCCCGCCTTCCACTTCGTTCCGGCGGGGATGACATCGGGGGGAAATCCATCCGACCGGGTTCGTGCTGGCCTAAGCTTGCGGCCATGAGCAAAAAACCGAAAAGCCCCGCCCCGCCTGCCAAGTCCAAATCCTTCATTCGCACGAAGGAGGAACAGCAGAAAATCATGGAAGCCCGCCACCGCGAGGAAGCGGCCTTAATAGCCCATATAGAGGCTTTATTTGCACGCATGGACCGCGAAGACGCCAAGGCCACAGCACGGGCAAGGGCGCAAGCTAAGGCGCAGAACTTATCGCCTGAGGAGACAGAAGCCCTGATAAAACAAGCTATTCAGGGTTTAGCGCGCGTGGATAAACCAAAATCTCACCACGCTTGGCAGAAGGGCGCTAAGCTAGCCCCCGTTCCCAATGCGGAGGAGCTTCGGTCCGGGTTAAGCCGACTATTGGGGATTGGTAAGCGGGACTAAGCAGGGTTGAAGTGGCGACCTTGTGTTTCATCAGGATTTACCCCCCTGGTGCCCGGTGTGCTTTTGCCTGTCTGCCGTGTGGAGCCGGCGCACCTTGCTTCTTGAAAGCAGGTGCGGGTGGGAAGCCTTATGTAGTTCTTGGGGTCAAAAGCCTGCGAGAATGAGGCCTTTACGAACTAGGCGGGGGAAATCAGAACCACCCGTGGCGTCATGAACCACCTAGGCACACAGCCTTATCAGCCGGGGCGCACGGTTTGCGTCGTATTCGGGCCAGTCCGTTAATCTGGCCCACTTTAATTGGCGTAGATCCTGCGCCCCGGCCCCTCTTTATGGTGCACCCTCGCAAGGCTCTTCTTGGCGGGGCTAAAGGTGTTGCGGGCGGGCTCTAGTCAGCCACCTCAATCTTTGAGTGGGGTTTAAACACATGGCCACATGGGCGGTGGATCAGCGTGACGGGGGATTTATAGCGCTGGGGCAGCCACGCATCTGCCCAAGCTTGAATGCTGACCAAGATGCCATAGAGGGCCAAGCCCTTCTCGCTCAATTGATAGCCGCGCACTTCATCCTGGCGGAATATTCCCAGCGCAACGAGGCGTTCCAAGCGATCAATCAGCGTGTTGGCGGCAATGCCCAAGCTGTCCATGTAGTCAGAGAAACGGGTGAGCGCGAAGAAGGCGATCAAGACGATCTCAATACTCCATTTATCGCCAAATATGTCCAGCGATTGGCGCAAGCCAAAGGTGTTGAACTGGCGGTCCGCACTGGTGACGATCGAACGCCGCCTTTCGCTGGTCTTTTTGGGGGCCGCCTGCAGCTGGGCGCGACTGACTTTAAGGGCAATGTCTCGGGCAGTGGTCACCTGTCCACAAAATCCACACGTCAGGGTTATGGTCAGCGCCGAGCCAGAGGCGGTCTCCAACAGGGGGCTGGGCTCAGGCCTCTTATCCCAAGCGCGATCCCAATCAGCCATATGCTGCAAGACCGGCAAGAGGGCCCGGCCCTGATTGGTCAATACAAATTCATCTCGCGGGGGGCGCACACAATAAGGCACGCGCATCATGACGCCTAAGTCGCACAGGGCTTTAAGTCTGGAAGCAACCAGACGATTGGCCATGCCAGTCCGCTCTAGAAAGCCGCCAAACCGTGTTTCGCCGGCAAAGGCCGCAGCAATCAGGATGAAGGACCAGCGGTCGCAAATGGCATCGGCAGCCTGCCGCACCGCAATCAGAACCGCTTGGATTGCCCGACTGTCAGAAGGTGAGATCGTGTCTCGTGTCATAAAAAGCCCGTGCCGGAAAACCGAAGCCACATCAAGATAGAACGCACATGGCCCTTACTTTTTACTTGCTTAGTGAGAGTGAGTCTGGATATTGGAAGGGAAAAACTTGGCCTACACGACTCTGATGTACCGATTTCTAGTGGTTCTGATGGTGTCTGAGTGGTTAGGGCAAGTTCGGCACTGAGTGTAAGTTAGAGGAGGCGATGTTTTGGCCAAACTGGATATTCTCAAAGGTCGCCCGGAACCTTCGGTGCAACGTGTGTTTGCTGGCGATGTGATCGCCCCGCCTGCTGTGATGCTGGAAGAAAGCCCCCCGCAAGATCAGAGTACGGAGGATGTGTCGATTGAGCGCTATTTCTCAAAGGAATGGCATGATCGCGAGATTGAAAAAGTCTGGCGCAAAACTTGGCAATTGGCTTGTCGGGTGGAAGAGATCCCCAATATTGGCGACCATTTGGTCTATGAGATCGTCCATGACAGCCTGATCATTGTCCGCACCGCAGCCAATGAAATCCGCGCTTATATCAATGCCTGCCTTCATCGCGGCACGTTGCTGCGCACAACAGGCGGTTGCGTGCAACAATTCCGCTGTCCCTTCCATGGCTTTACCTGGGACTTGCAAGGCAAGCTGACCCATATCCCGCAGGACTGGGATTTTGAGCATGTCGACCGCTCGAAAATGAATTTGCCAGAGGCCAAAGTCGGCCTGTGGGGTGGCTTTGTCTTTGTAAATTTCGACCCCAATTGCGAGCCTTTAGACTCCTATCTCGAAATTCTGCCGGATCACTTCAAAGCCTTTAAGCTGGAAGATCGTTACAAGGCCACCCATGTGGCCAAAGTCCTGCCGTGCAATTGGAAGCTGGGCATGGAGGCCTTTATCGAAAGCTATCATGTGCCCTTCGCCCATCCACAAGTGACTGCATATTATGGCGATAGCAATACGCAATATGATGTCTGGCCGGGTGTGCGCCATGTTAGCCGCATGCTGGCAGTCCAAGGTGTACCAAGCCCCGATGCACACAATGTGTCGCCCCAAAAGACGGTCGATCATATTCGTCGGGATGTGCCCTTTTATGGCGGCAAGCCAATTGAGCTGGAGGAGGGCGAGCCCGCCCGCGCTAAATTGGCCCAGCGAGCGCGTGAAAAAATTGGGCGCGCCTCTGGCAGAGATATGTCAAACCTTTCAGATTCAGAAGCCTTGGATTTGATTGAATATTTGCTCTTCCCCAATATGGTGCCTTGGGGTGGGCAGGCCCTGCCAATCTGCTATCGTTTTAGGCCTTATGGCGATGATCCAGAGCGTTGCATCATGGAGATCATGCTTCTGTTCTCAAAGGCTGAAGATGGCTCTCACCCGCCGCCCGCGCAAATCCAATGGCTGCGGGAAGATCAAAAATGGGCTGATGCGGAAGGCTTAGGTTCTGCCGCCATGGTTGCCGATCAGGATACGAACAATCTGATGCGCATTCAAAAAGGCCTTCGCACCACCCGCAAGCCCGGCGTTACGTTGGCCCGCTATCAGGAAAGCCGTATCCGTCATTTCCACAACACATTGGATGCCTATATGGCGAAATGATAGGCCTTTGACTTGGGCTGTGGTGGGGCAAGCCCCGGCCCAATTCATCCCGCTTTGACATAAACCCAAGCCTTGCCGCCCGAAGCAAGATTGGCCTCAACCCTTTGATAATCGGACACTTCATAGCGGTCGGCGGCAGCAAGCTCTTCCGCCGTGATCCAAAAGACGGTGCCATCCACGTTGTCGGCGGGGTTCGAACTTGCGACCACGATGGGATGAAAACGTTCGCCACTGATCTTTAAAACGTCTGGGTCGGTGATTTCCAGTACGGTCTGTTTGAAGCCGACCAGCGCATCAGCCGTCCCTTCCAGCCTGCGGCCAAAAGTGTCCAACTGCACCGCCTCCAGCTGTAAGGTGCCATAAGAGAACAGGCGGATTGTGCGGGTGTTTGAAGCCGCCTTCTGGGTCATGAGAGGTTCCTTTGCCCTCTAGGTGGACAGATGTATCGCCTTTCGGGTCACTTTAGGCGCTTTTGTCGCTTTTGTCGCATTGCGCTTCCATGATTTTGGGCGTCTGATGGGGGATCGAGCTTTCGACGGCTCGCACAAAAGCAAGTCCCACTCGGCCGCCAAGCGCTGTTCAGGGGCTGGACCTTGGGAGGTGCAATGGCAACGCCCGTTGCAGAACATGTTTCGCGCGTCGAAGCGGCGATCACCAATGGCTTGGCCGCAAGGTCACCCATTGCGGCATCTTGGGCGCGCTCGGCCCAGCTGCACCATCTCGACCCCTCATCTAACCCCAATGAAGGCCGGATCACGGCCCACGAACTGGCGCTAGCGCGGGAACGTTTGGGGCCTTTATTGCCCATGGCCGCGCCGCATTTAGACCGCCTATTTCAAATGGTCGGGGGCCTTGGGGCCTGTATCGTTTTGGCCGATGCGCAGGGCGTGGCGGTGGACCGGCGCGGCTCGCCCAGCAATGATCGTGCGTTTGAGGAATCAGGCCTTTGGACCGGCACGGTCTGGTCAGAAGCCGATGTGGGCACCAATGGCATTGGCACGTGTTTGGCCGAAGGGCGTGCCGTCACCATTCACCGCGATCAGCATTTCCTGGCCCGCAATATTGATTTGAGTTGCTCCTCTGCCCCCGTCCATGGACCCGACGGGGCCTTGGCGGCCGTGATTGACGTCTCTACCGCTCGGGCAGATCTTGGCGATGCGGTGGCAGGCCTGATCGGCAATACGGTGGCCGAAGTGGCCCGCAAGGTTGAGACTGACCTATTCCACCAGCATTTTCCCCGCGCCCGGGTTGTGGTGGTGCCGGGTCTGGATCGGGGGCAAGGGGCGCTTCTCGCGGTTGATGTCGATGATCTGGTGATCGGGGCGACACGGGCGGCGCGTCAGCATTTGGGCCTCAGCGGCGATTTGGCGTCAGCCCCCAAACTTCTGGCCGATCTTTTGGGCCTTGAAGGCCATGATAGCTTGGAACGGGCAGAGCAAGCGGTTTTGACCCGTGCCCTTGTGCGTTCCTCCGGCAATATCTCTGCGGCCGCCCGCGCCCTTGGATTAAGCCGCGCAACCCTGCATCGCAAATTAGATCGCTCGTAAGATCATTTTCTTTCAAAAACCTGTCGCAGATTTGCGACAGGTAGCGGCCACAAGCTCGCGCGCATGGGATGTGGGGCGTGATCGGCCAGCCTAAACTGCCTCCACAGTCGCAACGGCGCGACTGATCATCGTGAGGAGGAAAATTATGAACCAAATGACCAAGATCGAACTGATCACCGGTTCGCCATTCAAGCTGCGCTATGACAATTTTATCGGTGGCAAATTCGTGCCACCTGTGAGTGGCCGCTATTTCGACAATGTCACCCCCATCACCGGCCAACGCATTTGCGAGATCGCCCGGTCTGACGCTGCGGACATCGCGCTGGCTCTCGATGCCGCCCATGCAGCCAAAGAAGCTTGGGGCAAGACCTCTGCGGCCCATCGTGCCAATATCTTATTGAAAATCGCTGACCGGATCGAAGCTAATCTTGAGCGGATCGCTACCGCAGAAACCTGGGATAATGGCAAGCCCATTCGGGAAACTCTGAATGCCGACATTCCTCTATCCATCGATCATTTCCGCTATTTTGCGGGTGTCTTGCGCGCGCAAGAAGGCACGATGTCAGAGATTGATCATGACACGGTCGCCTATCACTTCCATGAGCCTTTAGGCGTAGTCGGTCAGATCATTCCGTGGAACTTCTCCATCCTGATGGCGGCTTGGAAACTCGCCCCCGCTTTGGCTGCAGGCAATTGCGTCGTGCTCAAGCCCGCTGAGCAGACCCCTGCAGCGATTATGGTGCTGATGGAAGTGATTGCAGATCTGTTGCCCGATGGTGTGCTCAACATCGTCAATGGCTATGGGGCAGAAGCCGGCGATGCGCTTGTCCGCTCGGGGCGGATCGCCAAGATCGCCTTTACCGGTTCGACGGCGACAGGCCGCAAGGTGGCCGAAGGTGCCGTCGCCAGCTTGATCCCCTTCACCTTGGAACTGGGCGGCAAATCGCCCAATATCTTCTTCTCCGACATCATGGCCGCAGATGATGCCTTCTTGGACAAGGCTGTTGAAGGCTTTGTCCTCTTTGCCTTCAATCAGGGTGAGGTGTGCACCTGCCCATCGCGGGCATTGATCCAGGAAGACATTTATGACCGCTTTATGGAACGCTGCATCGCTCGGGTAAAAGCCATTAAGCAAGGCGACCCACGCGACATCAATACCATGGTCGGGGCCCAAGCCAGCCAGCAGCAACATGCCAAAATCATGTCCTATTTCACCATTGGTCGTGAAGAAGGGGCCGAAGTTTTGGTCGGCGGCGACACCGCTCGGTTTGAAGGTGACTTGGCGGATGGATTTTATATCCAACCGACTATTCTGAAGGGCCATAATAAGATGCGGGTCTTCCAAGAGGAAATCTTTGGCCCGGTTGTCAGTGTCACCACTTTCAAGGATGAGGCGGAAGCTTTGGCGATTGCAAATGACACCATGTATGGTCTTGGTGCCGGGGTGTGGACCCGCGATGGCACGCGCGCCTATCGCTTTGGGCGCAATATCGAGGCAGGCCGGGTTTGGGTGAACAATTACCACGCCTATCCCGCCCATGCAGCCTTTGGCGGCTATAAGCAATCGGGTATCGGGCGGGAAACCCACAAAATGATGCTCGACCATTATCAGCAAACCAAGAATATGTTGGTTAGCTATAATCCCAATAAACTGGGTTTCTTTTGATTGCGGTCTCTAAAGGACCAAACCGAAAGGCGCGGGCGCAATCCCGCGCCTTTTAATGTCATCACCCATGGCACCAGCCAGCCTCCAGCCCCTCACCCGCAAAATCAGCCGAAGGCTCTGCTTCGCCTTGTCGGGATGACATCGTGGGGGCGGGGAGTGTTTTTATCTACACGCGTTTTGCTGCCCATTCTGGTTCACCAAACCGCTAAAGAAATTGTTCTTGCGACCCAGATGTCGCGGCCATGCTTGATGACCGATTTTGGTGAAACAGCCTTTCCACCAAAATCGGTCTAGATGGAAAAATCTTAAAGCGTTGTCATCCCCGATGGCGTCAGCCAATCGGGGACCTTGTGCCGCAAAATCCCCTGCGGTCCCCGCTCTCCACGTCGTTCCGGCGGGGATGACGGTTTCTTGGATGGTTTTTATCTGGACGCGCTTTGGTGCCCATTCTGGTCACCCAACCGCTTGTTCAAGCATGATCGGGCGATTTGTCGCGTCAAGTCCAGATTTCCTCCGGAAATCTGCCGCGGAGCGGCGCGAAGCGGACTTGACCCGTCAAATCGCCCGTAAACAAT
>NZ_JADCBK010000151.1 GCF_020253525.1 Aquidulcibacter sp. | reverse complement strand
TCTTCCGATCTCATCGTTAGTTGCGTGCTGGTAGAGATAGCTCAAAAGGGGCCAACTCTCTTCTTGTGTCCACCCTTGAAAATGCAATGTGAAAGCTGGATTCACGTAGAGCGCCTTTCGTCCACTTAATGGATGGGTAATGACAACAGGGTGCACAGCATCCTGAGTGGCGGCTTCTGCATTGCCAATACGTTGCCCACCTTCGTGGCGATAGGCCCCTTGCGCCCCGAAAACATGGCGGCTGGAATGAACTGCGTTAAGGCGAGACAACGTTTCTTTTAGACCATCTGACAACCCGTCATATGCTGCGTACATGGACGCAAAGAGCGTATCGCCACCTTTCTGTGGGAGGTCCCGCGCAACGAGCACAGATCCCAGAGCAGGTACTTGGTCGTATGAATGATCCGTATGCCAAGCCCCACCTATATTGGTGGTTTGGTCCTTTTCTTTACGAACCTCGGCGATTTCAGGATGGGTTGGCGTTGCCTTGAAAAAGCGATTGATATTGATAGGGCCAAAACGTCGCGCGAAGGCGATGTGCTCGTCGGGCGTTAGGGTTTGGTCGCGAAAGAACAGCACACCATGATCGGCAAAGGCATGCTTCAACAGCGTTGCTTGACTGTCGGAAAGGTGGCGCAAGTCAATTCCCTGCACCTCTGCCCCAACACCACTTAATGCCTTTATCTGCATCCTCGCCACCTATGTCTCTATTTCTTGCCCAATAGTGTTATTGTAAATGCATATGGGTCAAGATCGATTTTGAGGTGAGGCGGGCTAGGCGGCCCGCACTCGGACCAAGAAATTGTCGACTTCATCACGCAATCGGGTTGCCTGAATGCCCAATTCGCGGGCTGCGGACAAAGATTGCTCTGACGCCGCACCGGTTTCCGCCGATCCGGCTTGTACAAGACTAATCGACTGAGACACTTCAGATGTTCCGTTGGCAACGTCGATCGTATTACGCGTGATTTCATTGACCACGACCATCTGCTCCTCCACGGCGGCGCTGATCGAAGCGGAGATTTGATTAATCTCACCAATGGTCGTGCTAATGCCAGAGATGGCCGCAACTGCTTCATTCGTCGCCGCTTGAACCTCATTGATCTGGACTGAAATCTCATCCGTAGCCCGAGAGGTCTGTTCCGCAAGGCTCTTTACTTCTGAGGCCACAACGGCAAAACCTTTGCCGGCCGCACCAGCCCGAGCGGCCTCAATCGTGGCATTAAGGGCCAGCAAATTGGTCTGTGAGGCAATGTCAGAGATTAATGACACCACTTGCCCAATCTTTTCGGCTGCCCGTGACAAAGCGTGAACCGTGTCGTTGGTCGCGCTAGCACGTTCCTCCGCTTGGCGCGCAATCATTGCTGCGGAGGTGACTTGCTGGGCAATCTCACGGATGGAAGCACTCAGTTCCTCCGAAGCGGACGCCACAGTCTGAACATTAGCCGAGGAAGTGGCCGCGCTATGTGCCACTGAGTCGGAATGCGCGCTGGTCTCACGGGCGGTACGGGCCAATGCCTCTGAGGTTGCGGTAAGTTCGGCTGCCGAGGCAGCGACAATTTCCACAACTTGGCCGACAGAGTGTTCAAGGCTATCAGCCAGGCTGCTCATCATGGCGCGCTTTTCTGCTTCTGCGCGCTCGCGTTGCTCTGTTTGGCTATCGGATAAGGCTCTCACTTCCCGTGCATTGGTTTGAAATACCTTCAGCGCTGCAACCATTTCGCCAATTTCATCCTTTGATGCAAAGCGGTCGATATCGCCATCCAACTTACCATCGGCTAGAGCTCGCATCTCCGCCGAGATCGCCACAACGCGGGCTGCAACGCGGCGGTTGATGAACCAAGTCAAAAAGCCAACCATCGCCAATGAAACAATCGCTTGGAACAGGGTGAACATAACCATGTTATTGGCAGCGTCTGAGATTTTGCTGGACTCGCTATCGAGGTCGCGGCCCGCAAGCGTTACCAATTCCTCAGCCGTGGCAAGTGCGCCCGAAGACTCTCCAAAGAAACTGTTTAGGTCCATGCCATAGTTGCCGGTTGCCGCATTGGCGAACAGTTTGGAACGCGTTTGGGCGTAGGTGCCAAAATAGGCCGCTTCAATTTTTGCAACCGCTGCTTTAACCGCCTCTGGTGTTTGGGGATGAGCCGTGCGCATCTTGATTTCGGTCATGGCAGCCTGGGCACGCGTTGCATAGACCGTAGCCTGACCTAATTGCTCAGCCGAGATTGGGGATTGAGTGGCGGTTGCGATGGCCAAAATTGTGCGCTCTCGTCCACCAAACTCCCGCAATTCCCAGGCCAGGCGCTGAATCGCTTGCAAATTGATCACGGCACTGGGCGCTACAGCGTCGGCTGGCATCAGTTCAGAATCAAGTGACCGAATGGCCTCTACAGTAGCCTTTATACTTGCTGGGACCGTACGAACGAGGTTGGGATCCCGCATGTTTGCATCTACAGTAAGAGCTGGATCGGCACTCCCTCGTAGAGACTTGATTCGGTCGAGGTAATCGTTCAGCGATTTCGTAAACTGATCCGACTGATCGAGATGCGGCGTGACCGCAACTAATGAGCTTAACTCTCCAAAGCTTTTGTCGACCGTTGCTCGCTGCTGCGACAGGAGGCCAGACAATTCAGCCGGTAAGGCTGTTGGTAGGTTAAGGCCAACTTGAGTAAGGGACCGCTCAAGAGATAACTTTGTCGTAGCATCATACAATTTGTCGCTAACCAAAACCGACGACACCAATGCTTGACCAGCTTGTCGCTTTTCCAAAGACTGCGAGAGTGCGAAGGCAGAACAAACAATTGTTGTAAGTGTAATGCCCGCGCAGGCAGCCATGGCGATGGTTTTCATTGACATGAGCGACTCCAATTTAAATCTAATCGGAGGATGCTTTAATGTTAGCTTTGTTTCTTATTGCTTAATTTGCATCTACATATGACGGATGCGTGAAATTATTCACAAAAACGTGAATAGTTGTGCAATTTTTACTTAGTGATCCGCAAGAATTATGACAACCTAAGCTAGTTGAACTGTCGTTCTGGGCCTGCCATGGTGCAACTGGCTTGGAGCCAACGCAAATTGATACCAACCCGATTTGCACCTTCATCTGCCCAGGAATAAGAAATGGCGCGGGGATTGCCTTTTTCATGAACGTAGAGCGTTAATGAAGGCCGGTTTGTGCCATAAGGCCACTCGACCATACGTAAACGCAAATAGAACTCGCGCGCTGGCGTTTCGTCAGTTTTTACGGAAAGCTCACCGCCCTGATCATGAATCCAACCGCGCTCAAACGTCCAACTTTCTAAACCGATTCCAGCGTCGCCGTGCTTCGCCCCGCGCAACACTGAGGTCCAGCATGTGAAAGGCCGGGCCTTTCTGAGCTTGTGCGGTACATTCGCCTTGTTCCCATAAACATAAGCGCCAGTTTCGTCGACCGCCTGATCTAGAATGGTAATGCTGCGATTGCTCAGGACCAAGCTGTCCGTGATGATCAGCGTTTTGCCGGTACGCTGGGACTTAACTCTACAGGCACTGGGCTTCATAGTGCCAATGAACTGCTGCTCTTGGCGACGCCAAAAGACTTCGCAGCCTGGGTAAAGCGTCATATTTGCCGGACTAAGGACAGTAAGTTTGCTCGGATCTAAATGCGCTCCCTTGATCGCTTGAGCTTGTGCCGCCGAAGGTGCAAAAATTTCAAGCTTAATCGCCTTCTCGGCTGCATCTATGGAAAAGCGATATAAGCGCTGGCGATAGATTTTATTTGGGTCATTGTCGGAAAACTGTTCCACATAGAACATGTTTGGACCGAATGCTGGCAATGTCACCGGCGCAAAAATCGAGTGTATCCGGCCATTGCGTTCACTGTCAGGCGTGTTGAGTTCGCCATCAAAGTAGACTTGTAGATCATTGTCATAGCGGCCAGGAAAATAATCTAGGAGGAGGCGGAGATCCTTGGCCAAAACGTCTTGCGCGTTGGGAGCCCGCTCTTGTGCTGTAACCTGGGGAGCTAGGCACGCGATCAGACCCAGAAAAACGAAAGCAGTCCAAGAAGGGAGAGATTTCGCGTTCATGAGCGCCTCCTGTGGGTTGTAACAGTGCAAAGCATTACGGCTCTTGTTCACAAAAAAGCCCGACGCAGGATGCGCCGGGCTGAATTGCTGCGGTCAGAAAGGGATCAGTAATTCACCTTCAGCTCAAGGCCTACGCTGCGACCGCGGCGCGGCATGAAGAAGAAAGCGCGGGGGCTGCCTGTGTCGATTCCTGAGGCAGCTGCACCGGTCAGGCCTGCTGCCGCTGCTGAACCTTGGAAGACGTCAAACCAACGGGTCGCGATGGGGATAGTGTCTTCATCAGTTAAGTTCTTACCCCAGAGCGACAACTTCCAACGTTCGCCACTAACGCCAACACGCCCACCGACCAAAGTGGTCTCCCCAGTTTCGGCACCGCCGTGGACCTGGATGTATTTGGTTCCTTCATAAGAAAGATCCGCCGACGCAAACAATTCCAAGTTTGCACCCAATTGACGGGTATAGTCGATGTTGAAACTGGCTTGGTCAGCCGGAACAAGGGGTATCTTGGCCCCAACGATCGAACCATTCGCCCCCGGCAGTGGGACCACGGAGCCGTTTGGCAATGGTGGTGGATTTGGCGAACCAGCAACGCGACGTGTGCTGGTGCAGGTAGTACCGATCTGATATCCGCCGGAAGTCAGCGTATACTGGAACTCATCACAGCCTTCGGTGAATTCCGTGCTAATGTGAGAATAGTTCACGCTGAAGCCTAAATTGTCGGTCACGCGGAAGCGGAAATCCGCTTCAAATCCCTTAATCTCAGCATTACCTTGGTTGGTAACGATCGAAGTCAAAACGCCGGACGAACCCGATACCGCTGTGGTGAGCTGCATCTTGTCAGCCTTCGTATCATAGGCTGACAGAGCCAAGGTCCCGCGACCATCAAACAAACGGGCCTTGTAGCCGATCTCGTAGTTGGTCGAAGTTTCAGGCTCGAATTGAGGGAAACCATTCGCAATGCCCAAAGTACCGTTCAAGCCGCCTGGTTTGGTGCCCTCAGCATAGATGGCATAGATGGTTTGATCTTCATTTGGCTTCCACGTCAAAGTGGCACGCGGTGTGAAGGAGTCAAATGTTCGGGTGTCGTCATAGGTCAAACCACCAACTGGCACGCCCGCGACGTTTGCACCACTCACGAAGCCCGTGCAAGTTGGGGCTACAATTGGGCTGGTTCTTACGGCAGCACAGAAATTCTGGGTCGACCGCTTTTCAGCTTGCTGACGTGCTTCAAGGTCCAATGAAAGGGTTTCTGTAATGTCAAAGCCCAAGCGGCCGAAGATAGCGCCATTCGAGGTGGAGTTGGTCAAGTTCTTTTGCGTCATGATGACGCCATTTACAGGGGTAGCTGCCGCGCCTGCATCGACCGCAAAGTCAATCGAAAATCCAGTCTGATCAAGGCTATAGCCATACAAGCCTAACATCCAACGGACGCGTTTATCTTGTGGGGAAGACAGCTTCACCTCCAACGACATGTCCTTTGACTCGGTAGTCCCTGAGCTTCCAAACAATGAGTTTGAAGCCGTGATCCCATTAGCACCAACAGCTTGAGGGAAGGATGCCCCATTCAGGAAATCCGAGTCCGAACCAGTCTTCAATGTTTCATCCCGGAAACCATAGCTGACGTTGACGCTGTAGTCATTTGGCAGGTCGACATCTGCGATGAGTGATCCGAAAGTAAGGTCGCGCTCAACGCCCAAGAAGGGAGCCGCTGGCCGGGTTCCATTGCCGCCTGTGTTTTGGAAATAGACACCTGTATCCTTGATAACGCCGCAGAACCATTGGTTTGGATTGTTATCCGTTGTGGCGGCTGCACCACGATAGGCATTTGAGCGATACCCTGGGAAGCAATTATTCTTGCTAGAGGGTTGGAAGCCAAAGGCGCGTGGACCATCCTCATCTTCTGCATGCACGACACGAGCGCGCAAGGTAAAGCCTTGAATTGGGCGAGCCTCTAAGACCCCACTAACAGACTTGGTTTGCTCTGAGCCAAGAGGCTTATCATCGCGGGCCGCGGAATTCCCCCATTCGCCATCATAAGTATAATAACGCGCGGCCAAACCACCGGAAAGCCAAGAGGTGATCGGACCTGCTAAGCGCAGATTCGCGCTCTGCTCATTATGGGAACCAATCGACAGCGTCGCGCCAGCCTTCAAAGAATTGCCTGGACTGTTGGTGATGAAGTTGATGGCACCAGAATAGGTATTGCGGCCATAGAGTGCCGATTGTGGACCCTTAATCACTTCAACGCGGGTCACATCGGCCAAATCGATCGAGGAAATGTCACCTTGATAGTAGACCCCGTCAACGAAATAAGCGGTACCAGCTTCCACACCTGGCTGCGTCCCGGCAAGGATCGAGGCAGCACCACGAACAACGGGCCGGTCTGTTGCGCGACCGAAGGCTTTTGAGAACGAAAGGCCGGGTGTGAAGCGCGCTAGATCATCGATTGCTTGAATGTTTAACCGCGACACATCCGATGCCCCAACGGCAGTTACCGCGACCGGCGTTGAGATAAGTGTCTCTTGAGTCTTCCGAGCCGTTACAATGATCGTCTCAACTTTAGAACGATCTGCTTCCGTGTCCGATGCTGCTTGGGCGAAGGAAGTACCTGGCATCGCAATCGCGAGGGCCATCAGGGCTGCAGAACCAGTCAAAAGTAAGCGCTGTGTCATATGGTCTTCCTCTTTGGAATGTGGTCCCCGCTGAACGCACCGGCGGCTGGATCACGGATGATGACATTTGTGTAAAGAGTATATCAAATTCTGGGAAGGTCTATTCTGTGAAAATTTATCGCGTTGTCTTGCTTTAGTGGCCAATGAGCAACAGTTGCGGCAAACAGGGGCTCAGAACACGCCGCTATGGACTTGGTTGAGTTGGCATCAAGCATACGCGAGAAACCGGCCTCTGCGGTGAAGCTGGGCCATGATCCAATAATTCTAAAGCTCTTTGTAGGCCGAGATCAGGCCTAAAGTGTCGCGAGGATCGCCTTGCCCATATCGGCCGTCGAGAGAGTTCCGCCTAGATCAGCCGTGCGTGCGCCCTGGTTGAGAGCTGCCTCAACAGCCAGAAACACACGGTCAGCAAGGTCAACTTCACCAAAGGACCAGCGCAAAGCCATCTCGAGCGACAAAATCGCGGCCACAGGATTGGCGAGACTTTTGCCTGCAATATCAGGCGCAGAACCATGAATAGGCTCATATAGTCCGGGCTTACCCGCATCGCCCAGCGCTGCCGACGGCAGCAACCCAATGGAACCCGTGCAGGCAGCTGCGAGGTCAGATAAGACATCGCCAAACAAGTTATCCGTCAGAAGAACATCAAATTGCTGCGGGGCACGCACCAATTGCATGGCCGCATTGTCGGCATACATGTGCTCGAGCTGAACATCACCATAGTCGCTCGCGTGCAGTGCTGTGACCTCTTGCCGCCATAGGAGACCAGATTCCATGACATTGGACTTTTCTAGGCTGGTCACCTTATTTGAACGTTTACGTGCAAGCTCAAACGCCACCCGTGCAACCCGGCGGATCTCGTCGCTGGTATAAACTTGGTTGTCAAAACCGCGCTTAGTGCCGTCCGCCAACGTCTCGATCCCACGTGGGGTACCGAAGTAAACACCTCCGGTGAGTTCACGCACAAAAACGATGTCTAGGCCTTCGACCAAGTGCCGCTTCAAGCCTGACGCATCGGCGAGCGCGGCAAAACAAAGGGCAGGACGAAGATTAGCGTAAACATCCATCTCTTTACGAAGGCGTAGCAAGCCCATCTCGGGGCGCAACTCACGAGCAACAGAAACCCATTTCGGCCCGCCGACAGCCCCCATCAGCACTGCTTGGGCTGATTTCGCCTGTGTCACTACCGCATCCGTAATGGGCACGCCATTGACATCGAGGCTTGCCCCACCAAACAAGGCTGTTTCAACATCGAGCTTGAGACCATGATACGAAATCAACCGGTCGAGCACACGCTCAACCTCATTCATCACTTCGGGGCCAATACCATCACCAGGCAAAAGAAGCAGTTTGTTTGTCATCCATCGCCCATAGCCACGAAATGCTTGGCTGTCACGAGACAATGCTGAGGTCTTTGTCAGGCGGCTTCGCGGTAACCAGCTGACAAGGCGGGCTGAGAGATTCCAGCATCCGCTTCGTAGGAGTTGAAACCAGTTTCTTCGGCTTGGCTATCGAAGATCATGGCCTCGATTTCTTCCGTAGGAGCAACAAAAAACGCTAACGGTCCGACGGCAGCGGCCAAACCGCTCAGAAACCCTGGATCGAAAAATAGATCGAGCACGAAATCTGCCTCTGTCTGATACCATTAACGAATTAGTAACAGAAGTTAAGCAGATATGAACGGCTTTGAAAAGCATTTTATCTAATTTTTTTAATACCTTCAGCCCAACCAAGGCGTCATTAACTTTCTTTTGTGTTCATACTCCGAGATTTGATTATGCTGCATCAGACTCTGTCCGATTTCGTCCAACCCCTCTAGCAAAGACTTTTTTCGACCTGGATCGATCTCAAAATGGTAAACACTTCCATCTGGCGCAGTTAAGGTCTGGGCGGCGAGGTCAATTTCAAATCGCGCGTTTTGACCATTGGCTTGGTTCATCAATGCTTCGACTTGCGCGGCTTCCAAAACCAAGGGAAGTACGCCGTTCTTAAAGCAGTTATTGAAAAAGATATCGGCAAAAGAGGTGGAGATTACGCATTCGATCCCGTAATCCAAAAGCGCCCATGGTGCGTGTTCCCGCGAGGAGCCGCAGCCAAAATTAGGCCCTGCAATCAGAATCTTGGCCCCCGAATAGGCTGGCTGGTTCAAGACAAAGTCGGGATTTGGAGATCCATCAGACAAAAATCGCATGTCAAAGAAGAGACCGCGCGATAGCCCTGTGCGTTCCACTGTCGACAAAAACTGCTTTGGAATAATCTGATCGGTATCAATATTGGCAACCGGCAGGGGCGCTGCATGGGCGGCCAATTTGGTAAACTTCTTCATTGGAGTTGTCCTAGTTAGAATATTGGTGATCGCACTTTAGGGCTCATTGACGGTGATGCTAAACTTACCACCGGACTTTTCGATCGTGATCATCTCTTTATCTTGTGACTTGATCTCCAGCGTACCTTCGCCGTTGGGATCGAACTGGCCCGTGAAAACAGCACCTTCCCTGTCAGTACAACTCACCTCCTCCAAAGCACTTAACTTAGCTTCGGAAGCCTTAGTCAAAACCGGGCTGCAATTGAGGTTGCCATTGGCCTGCTCCTTTTGAAGTGCCTTGACTACCGTACCGCGAAATTCGCCTAAGACGCCGCCCATGATAGCTTTCAACCAAGGGGCGTCATTCAGCCTTAATGTCTTTTCGGGATCTGGTGCTGGCTCTGTTTTGCCTTCAGTGGCACTCTCTTCAGCTGCCAACTGCGCAGCGTCTTTGCCAGCCTGAGGCGGCGGGGGCGCCTGCATGGTGCGAGGATTATCAATGGCTTGGAAGGTGGGATTGATGTCCACCGGTTTTGGCTTTGTGGCCTGATAGGCCCCCAACCCAAAAATGGTGGCACCGATAATCATGAGCGGCACAAACATGCCCGAGCCTTGTCGCTTCGCCATTTTTGCTAAACCTCAAATGCAGCCACGACGGGGACGTGGTCACTGGGCTTTTCCCATGCCCGTGCATCTTTGTGAATGGTAAAACTTTCTCGAATGAAGCGGGATGCAAAGTCGGTATTGGCCCAAATATGATCCAGTCGGCGACCACGATCATTCTTGGTCCAATCCGGAGATCGATAACTCCACCATGAAAACACTTTCTCAGATGGCGGATGGGCAACCCGCGCCAAATCCACAAGCCCACCGCGCGTAAGGATCCGTCCCATAGCCTCAGTCTCAATTGGCGTATGGCTGACAACATTCAGCAGCTGCTTGTGACCCCAGACATCATATTCACCGGGTGCGACATTCAAGTCGCCAACCACCACTAATGGATCAGAGCTCTTGCGGGCAGCATAATGGGCCTCCATCCGATCCAGAAACGATAGCTTATGATCAAATTTCGAATTGATCTCAGTATCAGGCTCATCGCCACCGGCAGGAACATACAAATTGTGGATTACGACACCCGCAACTTTCACCGAGGCGACACGTGCCTCGTCGTGACGACAAAAAGCAGGCTCTTCGGCCTCTTCGAGGGGCAATCGCGATGCAATCGCAACACCATGCCAGCCCTTCTGCCCGCGTATATGTAAGTGCGGGAGGCCCATCTCAGTAAAGGCTGCGGATGGAAACTCGCCATTGCGGCACTTGATTTCCTGCAAGCACAAGACATCCGGGCGATATTCTTCAACGAAGCGCTGTACCAGCCCCGCGCGCAGGCGAACAGAATTGATGTTCCAAGTGGCAACTGAAAGACGTGTCATCCGACTGGCTTAAGCGACTTGGGAGAAATGGGAAAGTGCGCTAAGCGGCAAAGTATGGGAAAGACACTTTATGACAAGATTTGGGATAACCACGTTGTTGGCACGGCCGAGGACGGTGTTTCGCTTCTTTACATCGATCTACACCTAATCCATGAGGTCACCACCCCACAAGCTTTTGCGGGATTGAGGGCCGCAGGCCGCAAAGTACGGCGCCCCGACCTCACGTTAGCCGTCGCCGATCACAATACGCCCACAGAAAACCAAGCTGCAGGGGTGGATGCAGTTGCCGATCCAGAGGCACGTCTGCAATTACAAACCCTAAGCCGCAATGTCGCCGAGCATGGGATCGAGTTCTTCCCAATGGGCGAAATCCGCAATGGCATTGTCCATGTTGTTGGACCCGAACAAGGCCGGACTCAACCTGGGATGACGATTGTCTGCGGGGACAGCCATACCTCCACACATGGTGCATTTGGTGCTCTCGCCCATGGCATTGGCACCAGCGAAGTTGAACATGTTCTGGCGACACAAACCTTGCGCGCCCGCAAAATGAAGAACATGGCGGTTGTGGTTGAGGGAACACTTGCGCCAGGTGTTGGCGCGAAGGACATCGCATTGGCCATTTGCGCGAAAATCGGGACCGCAGGCGGGACCGGCCATGTTATCGAATATCGGGGCTCAGCAATACGCGGCTTATCCGCAGAGGGGCGGATGACGCTTTGCAATATGGCGATTGAGGCAGGTGCACGAGCTGGCATGGTCGCACCCGACGAAGTTACCTTCACCTACTTGAAGGGCCGTCCGTCTGCGCCCAAGGGCGCCGCTTGGGATCAAGCTGTATCCTTCTGGAGAACACTTGCCAGCGATCAAGATGCGGTTTTTGATCGCATAGTTGAGATCCGCGCCGAGAGTATCGCTCCCCTTGTGACTTGGGGCACCAGCCCCGAGCAGGTAGTGGCGATCGATGGAGTGGCACCAGACCCTGAGCGATTTAGTGATCCGATCGAACGGGAAACCGCGCGGCGGTCCTTAGCCTATATGGGTATTGAAGCTGGCCAGAAAATGACTGAGCTAGCTGTTCAGCGCGTCTTTATTGGATCTTGCACCAATTCTCGGATCGAAGATCTAAGAGTGGTCGCTGACCTCGTTCGCGGCAAACGAGTGGCAGAAGGAGTTCGTGCTATGATCGTGCCGGGATCCGGGCTCGTACG
This sequence comes from Aquidulcibacter sp., assembly GCF_020253525.1. Taxonomy (GTDB): domain Bacteria; phylum Pseudomonadota; class Alphaproteobacteria; order Caulobacterales; family Aquidulcibacteraceae; genus Aquidulcibacter. Next base: position 9,677 of record NZ_JADCBK010000151.1, on the reverse strand, counting down.
ACATCAAGCCGAAGAAGAAGGCTTGGACGAAATTTTTCTGGCGGCAGGCTTTGAGTGGCGCGAACCGGGTTGTTCGATGTGTTTGGGGATGAACCCAGACAGACTTGCGCCTTTTGAACGCTGTGCATCTACTTCGAACCGCAATTTTGAAGGCCGCCAAGGCCGCGATGGGCGCACCCATCTCGTCTCACCCGCAATGGCAGCGGCCGCGGCCCTCACAGGTCGGTTAAGCGATGTCCGGGAACTACTGGTCTAAAGGGGGAAACCTTTAGCGTGCCGGTTCGCCACGAGCCAATCTGACACATTGGGCGACCCAGTTTTCACGGTATACCCGCGCACCAAACGTTGGTAGGTTCTTGGACAACCAAGCCACTTGGTCGATATTCATCGTGGCGATCTGATAGAAGTAATAAATGCCTTGGTCATTGAGCCAAGCCTTGTTCTTTGGACCCACCCCGTCGATCAACAAGAGTTCATCTGGATTGGCGCGACGACGCGACCGCGGGGGAGCTTTGCCGATTCCCGCCAAACTAACTGCCTCTTCCAAAGCCTCGGGTGATAAAGCGGCCAATGGCGATGGAGTGAAGTTCGAATTGCTTATTGGCTCTGGTGGCGGGGGCGGCGGGGGTGGCGCGACAACTTTCACTTTTCGCTTTTTGACAGGCACGGGTGCTGACACGACGGGTTCCGGAGCCACCGCGGGCTCCGCAATAGCCTCAACTACAGGCTCAACTTTCTTTCGTCCGCGCTTTGCAGGCTCATTAGCGGCAGCGATAAAGGCCACGGGAGAAGCTTCCGCTTCCTGAACGCGTTTTGTCGAAGTCATTTGCTCTGGCATAGGCGGCGTTTCAACGCTGCCGCCGGCATCCCTACCCTCAAAAAACAAAACGCGGGCCTCAAGATATTTGTTGCGCCATTTCAACGCAGCGACATCCTCACCCATGCCGTCCCCTTCGCGCAGCTTCGCGTTTTGGGCAGCCAATTCATCGGCGCGAGATCGGAGTTCAGCCAACTCAGCTTCGAGTGCTGCCGCTTTGCGCGTCCCTATTGCGTCAGCGAGTATCGAGCCCGCTCCGGCTGTAACCTGTCGCTTCAACTCATCGCGCTCTTCGCGGACAATACGAAGCTCTTCTTGCAATTCCTCCGTGTTGCAATTGCAGAGATTGAGTACGCGGGCCAGAAAAGCGCCGATCGCTGCGGAGACCAGCACGATCAGAAGCATTTGACTTAACAGAAACATGGCTTTGGTCCTTGCCTTCCGTGAGCAGGGTGAATGGGCTTTTAGTTCGACCCAATAATTTTGAATTCGATTCGACGGTTTTGTTCCCGTAGTGGGCTATCCGGCTGACCGGGAGTATCGCTATTGCCATTCGGGAAGTCATTCACCAAGGGCTGGCTTTCGCCATATCCCTTAGCAATGACTTGGTCAGCAGGCACACCCTTTGATATCAAAAAGTCGCGGACCGTGTTTGCGCGCTGCTCAGACAATCTCTGGTTGAGATCAGCCGCGCCCCCCGTATCGGTATGGCCGCCGATTTCAATTTTAAAAGTCGAACACTCTTTTGCAACGACTGCAACGCGGTCTAGAACCTCTTGACCAGCAAGCAACGGGCTACTGCCCTTTTCAAAGCGAATGAAGCCACTTTTCCCGGCTTCAGCTAGACGACTTTGGCATGTAACTTGTGCTTGCTGAGAAGTAGGCTCGACGGGCTTTCCGGAAGCCGCTACGCCCACTTCAGGGGTGGTTGGCAAGGGCGAACGTACCACTGCTGAGCCGGGATAGCTGATGCCACGACAGTCAATTTTGGCAAAAACGCCTGGCAGAGAAACGCGATCCTTTACGGCTTCCACCACGGTCTGACAGGCGGCTTCGGCGGTCGCCTTATCTACCGCGTAACCGCTAATCATCAAACGCTCTTCGAAAGTTTCTGCTCGCGCGAAAGTAAAACCAGTCTTATCCAAGCTTTCTTGAGCCATGGAACGTGTTTCTTCTTGCAAAACCACCATCCGTTGATGGCCCACCCAAGTGAGAATTGCCAAACCTAAGGCACCAAGCACAAAGACTGGCCAGCAATTCTTTGGATTAAGCATGCTTTGTTTGCCGTTTCAGTTTTTGAAGCTACAAGCCAAGTGAACGAAAAGCACTCGCTTGGCCTCATGATTGAATAATAGGGAAAACATCTTCATTTCAACGGCACTGGAAAGCAAGTGCACTCGCGTCTGGCGTGCAAAAAACACAGCATTTTGCGGACTTCACTCTCCCATTGGGGCAATCTCACGCTATGAGGAAGACATGATCCACGACGTGACAAGCCCGCAGAACAATCTGGTCAAATTAGCCAAGTCGCTTGACCGCAAGAAGGCGAGAACAGAGTCTGGCTTATTTCTCGCTGAAGGCGCACGCCACGTTGGTGAAGGACTTGACTTGGGTTGGGACCTCGAAGCGCTATTGTTCTCCGCAGCTTCAGAGTCGCGGCCCGCCGTACAATCCCTTGCTCAACAGGCCCTTAGGGTCGGCGCTAGAGTAGCGCGTGTTTCCGATCGCGTGCTTGAAGCCGTGGCAAAGCGCGACAATGCCCAGTCAGTTTTAGGCCTATTCCGTCAACGCTATACAGCGCTGACAGATTTGGCTGACACTCCCTTGATTATCGCGTTGGAAAGGATCCGCGATCCTGGCAATCTTGGGACAATTCTGAGGACCTTAGACTCAGTTGGTGGTGGTGGAATTGTGTTGCTGGAAGAGAGCTGTGATCCGTTTTCAATTGAGGCGGTGCGCGCCAGCATGGGATCGATCTTCTCCGCACCCGTAGCTAGAGCAAATTTTGTGGAATTTGATGCGTGGCGAAAAATGCAGGGCTTCAAGATGACTGGGACCACACTCAAAGGCTCAACCCGCCACACCGAAACAGATTTTGGTATTAAGACAGTCCTTTTGATGGGAAATGAACAATCCGGCATTCCAGATTCCTGGGCAAACGCCTGCGATGCTTTGGTGCGCCTTCCTATGGCTGGGCGCGCAGATAGCCTTAATCTTGCAATTGCAACGGCGGTGACAACTTACGAAATCTGGCGGCAAAAAGGCTTTAAAGGAGCCCGCGATTAGATGGCTCAGAAACCGACAAACCAAGTGAAATACACATCAACTCGCCTAGCGCCGATCTTAGCTGCGGATGATTGGTCTGATTATGCGCTAATCGATTCTGGCGATGGTCAAAAACTCGAGCGGTTCGGTCCATATACATTTATCCGTCCAGATAGCCAGGCTCTGTGGCCGCGGCGCCTAAGCGAAAAAGAGTGGGTCTATGACGCAGCTTTTTCTGGTCAAGAGACTGAGGAAATGGGGCGTTGGCGCTTTGTCCGGCGTGTCCCTGAGACTTGGCCTATTTCTTGGGGAGGCATAAAGTTCCACGCTCGGTGCACCCCATTTCGTCATCTGGGCCTGTTTCCAGAACAATCTGTACATTGGCGTTGGTGCCGCGACCTTATTGAAGCACGTGTCAAGCAAGGCCCCAAAGCCTCACCCCCGAAAGTACTAAATTTATTCGGATATACGGGGGTAGCGAGTCTTATTTGCGCGAAGGCGGGGGCAAACGTCACACATGTGGATGCCTCGAAAAAGGCGGTCGGATTTGCACGTGAAAACCAAGCGCTAGCCGGGCTTAATGATCGGCCAATTCGTTGGATCGTTGATGATGCACTGAAGTTTGTCGAGCGTGAGATCCGCCGCGGCAACAAATACCACGGGATCATACTAGACCCACCAAAGCACGGCCGTGGACCGACAGGCGAAATCTGGAAATTGGAAGAGGGGCTAGACCGCCTCCTATCAGCTTGCGTTGAGTTGCTCGAAGACGATGCCCTCTTTCTAGTAGCAACCGTTTATGCAGTTCGCCTGAGTTTCTTGGCCCTTGATAATGGATTGGCGGCCGCACTTGGTGATCGAGCTGGTCAGCGCGAAGCTGGTGAAATGGCAATCCCGGAGCATGGGTCTAGTCGGCTGCTTCCGACCGCGATTTTTGCACGCTGGTCTCGTTAGAATTAATCCGAGATAAGCTGCGAAACGAACAAGATATTCAGCAGCCGCACGCTGATGTTTCTGAATCGTTAACCGATGCAGGTCAGTGAATCAGGTCGAAATGGACCTCTCTGCATCATGGCAGCTACACAGACTTTAAATGCTAAACCTTTGGCCATCGGCCTCAAGCACACCGGCTTGAGCCTTGCAACGCTGTTCTTAGCGCTGGGCTTGAGTGCAGGAGCAATTCAAGTTTTGGGTAATGAAGCAGATGCCGGGCCTAGCGCTATCCTCGAAGTGCCGCGCTATAATCCGGCGACAGCAAAGCCTGCGACGGCAAGTATGGAACCAAAAATTGACCTTGCGACGCAAGGTATGGCGATGGGTTGGTTACCATGGCGACTACCGGATGGTGCAATGACGCCTTGGCTGCCCGGAACGCCGCCGCCGAAGTCGCCTAGCGCGGCAGATCAGGCTATAAGCGAGGCAGAAGCCATGCGCCTGGCTACAGAAGCCAAAAGCCCAACCGTGACGGGTGCCGCAACGGCGGCCTCGGCCGCACAAATACCGACGGTATCCGGCACTGCTCGGATATTGGCTCCTTCATTTGGGACCCCAAGCACCGAAGGAGGTGTACAAGTCTATCGCGGACAAGTAGGCGCTCCCTTGACGCAGGCCCCAGCTGCCGGCGTCCACCAGCAAGGACCTGGTGGCTTGTTACCAATCATTGGAACCGGCAATAGAACTGTCTTTGACGTCTATCGCAAACCCTTTTCCGACACAGGTAGGCCAAAGGTTGCTTTGGTTGTTGGTGGCCTCGGACTTAATGCGAGGATTACTCAGCGCGCCATTGATGAATTGCCAGCAGAAGTGACCTTATCGTTTGTGCCTTATGCGGAAAATTTGCAGGGCTGGATCAATAAAGCGCGTGCAAATGGCCACGAGGTCTTAATCGAAATTCCGATGGAGCCTTTCGACTATCCAGAAAACGATCCAGGCCCGCATACCTTACTGACCACAGCCTCCGCTGATGAGAATCAGAGAAGGCTTGAATTTTTATTGTCACGCGCCAGCGGCTATTTCGGCGTCACCAATTACCTCGGTGGTAAGTTTGCGACGTCAAATGAATCAAGTAGCGCCCTCATGCGGCAGTTACGATCACGCGGCGTGGCCTTCATAGCAGATGGTTCTGCTTCACAACTTGATGCGGCGGCCAGTACAGCAGGGCTCCGTAATGCACAAGCCGATCGACTCATCGACCAGAGACCCTCAAGCGACGACATCGCAGCCCAGCTCGGCGCTCTTGAGGCCATGGCGACGCAACGGGGAGCGGCCCTCGGCTTTGGGGTTGCTTATAGTGTAACCATTGACCAAATTGCGCGGTGGGCGAAAGATGCTGCCCGACGGGGGCTTATCCTAGCTCCAGCATCCGCGGTTACATCATGAGTATAGAGACGATTCCTGCTCCACCAGAAGGCTATCGGCCGAATGTGGGCATCTTGTTGTTTGACATGCGGGGGTTGGTATGGGTCGGCAAGCGTCGTGGCTTTAACGGTCAACATGCTTGGCAAGCCCCACAAGGCGGAATTGACCGCAACGAGGATGTTGAAACCGCAGCGCTGCGGGAACTCGGCGAAGAAACGGGCATTGGTCCGAATCTTGTGTCGATTATCGGCCATACAACCGAGTGGCTGACCTATGACTTCCCTCCAGAAATGCAACGCGGGAAATTTCGCCGCAACAAAGGGCAGGCGCAAATTTGGTATGCTCTACGCTTTTTGGGCTCTGACCGCGATGTAAAGCTGAACGCGCATAAGCAAGTTGAGTTTGATGCGTGGCGTTGGGAGCGCTTGGAAGCGCTTCCAGATCTCGTTGTGCCGTTTAAGCGAGAGGTTTACACTCGGATTGTGCAGGACTTTGGCCATCTTGCTGCCGCCTAGCTTTATGTGGCATGACCTTCTGGTCGAAACGGTCGGAGATTATAGGTGGAAAAGCCAATTCTGATGATTCACGGGGTTGGATGCGGAGGCGACGCTTGGTCCGTTATGGCCCCCCTCCTGCAGGCTAAAGGCTGGTCACCTTATACCCCCACGCTTTACCCTCAATTCCGGGTCAAAGAAAATCCTACAGGTCAACTCTCCACACTTGGCTTGCATGATTATGTTGAGGCCGCCAAAGCCGAAGCAATGGCCATTGAACGCGCGACGGGCGAAGAGCCGATTTTAATGGGCCACTCAATGGGTGGCTTGATTGTTCAGAAAATGGCAGAGCAAGGCATTGGAAAGGCTGCGATTTTGGTCACACCAGCCCAACCAGTCGACTGCCAAGTCCAGGATCTGCGCGTCTTATTCACCTTTGCTAATGTGGTCCTAAAGGGCGATCCAAAGCTATCCTATAAAGTCTGGAAAACCGGCTTTCGCTGGGGTGTACTCAATAAGGTTGCACCAGAACGTCATGATGAGATCTATGCATCTGCGCTATACGACTCAGGCCTTGTTTATCAGCACCTAGGGAAGCCGACGACAGACCCACATCGGGTGGCCGTCATCAACGAACACGCGATCGAATGCCCTATTCTAACCATTGGTGCAGTACAGGATCGCGCAACAGTGATTCAAGCTGTACGCAAAGTGGCCCAAAAGTACGCCCGGATTGGCGGGGATTACCGTGAATATGATGGGGCGGCACACTGGATTATCGATGAGCCAAAAACTGCCGCCGTGACCGCAGACATTTGCGAATGGCTGGAGTCAAAAGGCCTATAATCGATCAGACAGAGAAAGCTTGGCCTAGAATCAAGGTTACTGCACAATGTGCAGAAAAAAGTGCAATCATACGATTTCCGTAACCGCGTGTTCACCTTGTTCACGGCAAACTCCTCGGACATGTAACCCTGTCCCGGATCCTGCCCACTTATGGCCTACCAAGACGCCGCTCTCATTGCCGAACCAGAACTCGATTTGGATCTGATCCGCGATTTCTTGATGCAAAATCCAAGCTTTGTGCGCGAAGACACAGAGTTACTGAACCGCATCGCGGCGCAGCCGAGCACCGGAAATGTGATTGCAATTGCTGATTTGGCGCGCGAGCGCATGTTACGGGAGACCCGAGCTGCCCGCTCACGGTTCGCAGCCATTGTTGAAACCGCGCGTGCTAATTATGAAGCCCAGATCCGCGTTCAAGAGGCCATTTTGGCAGTATTGGATAGCCAAGATCCCGAAGATCTGAATGAGCGTCTTTCGGGCCACGTAGCGTTCGCCCTTGCGGCAGACGTCTGTGTTTTGGCTGTCTCGGACTCCAACGCTGCCAGCCAAGCTCTCGATAAGGTGGGATCCGCGATTGAACGCTTGGTACCAACCCATCAGCCGACAGTCCTGGGTCCTATTGAGCGGTCACGTGCTTGGCTCTACGGGGATCGTAGCGAGCTGGTAAGCTCGGAAGCGCTGGCTCGATTGGAATTTGGGCCGACGCGCCGTTTGGCAATCTTGGCTATTGCCAGCCGTGACCCTGATGCATTCAGGCCTGACCATGGCGGCGAGCTCGTTACCTTCTTTGCCCGAGTGTTGGAGCGCGTTCTAACGCGCTTCGCAGCTGACGGACTGTTGTGAGCGAAGGCCCTCGTCAAGCCGAAGCATCTCATGATGAGGGCGAGGCCCTAAACCAAGCCCGCCTTGCTTGGCTGCACTGGCTGAAACACGAACGCCGGCTCGCAGGCAATACGCTTGAGGCCTATCAACGCGACGTCGATGCCTTCTTGACCTTTTTGGCACAGCATCGCGGCGAAGGTCTAACTTTGGCTAGCCTGCCAGAATTATCTGCCTCGGACTTGCGATCTTATTTGGCGCGACGAAGACAGGCCAATACCCCGTTTGGTGACCGGTCAGTGGCCCGGGCGCTTGCAGGGATCCGGTCCTACTTTTCATTTCTGGACCGGCGATTGGGCATGGCCAATACAAGCATAAGCTTCGTACGGGGTCCGAAGATCAAACCTTCACCCCCACGCCCGGTAACCAGTGACGCGGCCTTCGAATTGATCGATTTGGCTGAAAACGTCGACGCGGCTTGGATTGGCGCTCGGGATACGGCGGTCTTGACCCTACTTTACGGCTGCGGCCTTCGCATATCAGAAGCCATTGGACTGCGTGGAGCGGAGTTGCCCCTATCTTCAACACTACGCATAGTGGGGAAAGGTCAGAAGACTAGGCTTGTGCCCACACTACCCGTCGCGCGCGACGCTGTCGCTGCGTACGTGAGATTATGCCCCTATCCAATCCTATCAGACGGGCCATTATTCTTGGGCGCGCGAGGTGGTCCGCTTCGCGCTCGGCTGGTCCAAGCGAGTATGGCAAAGTTACGTGGGCAGCTCGGGTTACCCGATTCTGCGACGCCACATGCTCTGCGCCATGCGTTTGCGACCCACTTGCTGCAATCGGGTGGTGATTTGCGCGCCATTCAGGAACTTTTGGGCCACGCCTCCTTGTCGACAACCCAACGCTATATGGAGGTCGACCCAAGCCACATGATTGCCGTGTTTTCAAATGCCCACCCTCGTGCTTGAATCTAGGACAAACGGTCTGAGTAGTGCCTGAAAGCATACTTACTCGCATGTTCGCCTAATTTTTGCACAGCACACTCTGCCCCGTTTGCGAGCACGTCGCCGGTTCTATGCTCAAATTTTGAGCTAATCCGTTCGATTGCGCGGAAGCGGCAGGCCGACACTTGCCCAAAAGTGCCCGATTTCTAACGCTGCGGCTTGGATGGAGACTGGGCTAATTCTGAGCTCAAGATCGCAAACCTTGTGGGGAGCACGACGAACGTGACACGTATCGCAACACGCACACGACCGGAGCTTGGCTTCGAAGCGCTGGTAAGAGCTGGGCTGGCCGCCTTAGCAGCAGTGATTTTCGTAATGGCGAGTGGCTTGGTTTCACCAGCCCACGCACAGGACGCAGCCAATGCCGTCGCCGCTGCGACAGCACCGGCCGCCGAAGCGGCCCCTGCGGCGGCCAAACTTGTAGCAACTTTGCCAGAAAAGGTTGTCGACAAGGCAGACATCACGTGGATGATGGTCTCGACGCTGCTTGTTCTTCTGATGATTATTCCGGGCTTGGCCCTGTTTTATGGCGGCTTAGTTCGCGCCAAAAACATGCTGTCTATGCTGATGCAGGTGTCCACCGTAATGGTGATTGGCATGATTACTTGGATGCTTTGGGGCTATAGTCTTGCATTCACATCGGGCGGTGAAATCGACAGCTTCGTCGGAGGGTTTGACCGCTTGTTCCTCAATGGCGCTGGCCTCGACGCGGATGGCAACCCAGTTCTTGTGGCCACCTTCTCTACGGGTGTTTATATCCCTGAGCTGGTGTTCGTCGTTTTCCAAATGACATTCGCGGCCATTACCGCAGCGCTTGTTTTGGGTGGTGTAGCTGAGCGGATGAAATTCGCAGCTGTTGTGGTTTTCGCCGTTCTTTGGCCTCTTCTCTCTTATTATCCAATGGCACACATGGTTTGGTGGTGGCCCGGTCCAGACGGCCTGGCAGCCGCTTCAGCGCAAGGTGACAGCTACACATCTGGCCTGATCTGGAGCTTTGGTGCCCTCGACTTTGCTGGTGGTACAGTTGTGCACATCAATGCTGGGATCGCAGCTTTGGTCGGCTGTATC
>NZ_JADCBK010000150.1 GCF_020253525.1 Aquidulcibacter sp. | reverse complement strand
CGCCGCGCCGTCTTGTGGCAGTTGTCGAAGGCCTGCCCGAGCGAACCGCCGATGTGCGGGAAGAGCGCAAAGGCCCCAAAGTCGATGCCCCCGCCCAAGCCATTGAGGGCTTTTTGCGCGGTGCGGGCCTAAGTGACATCGCCCAAGCCCGCGTCGTCTCTGACCCGAAAAAAGGTGATTTTTACGTCGCCGATCTCGTGAAGCCAGGCCGGGCAACGCCTGCGGCCTTGGCTGAAATCGTGCCCAATATCATCCGCAACTTCCCGTGGCCCAAGAGCATGCGCTGGGGCGAGGGGACATTGCGCTGGGCGCGACCCTTGCACCGGATTGTTGCGGTGTTTGATGGCGAGATCGTACCGTTTGATGTCGATGGGATCGCGGCCTGCAATATCAGCGAGGGCCACCGGTTCCACGGCACGGGCACGTTTGAAGTCAAGGATTTTGAGGATTATGAGGCCAAATTGGCTGCTTCCCATGTCGTCCTCGACCGCGACCAGCGCAAGGCGCAAATCAAGGCAGATGCCCAGACGCTGTGCCATGCCCGCAATCTTGAACTTATTGAAGATGAAGGGCTTTTAGAGGAAGTCTGCGGTCTGGTAGACGAGCCCCATGTGATTATGGGCGATATGGATCCTTCCTTCTTGGACCTACCGCCAGAAGTCATTCGCCTCACTTTGCGCGTCAATCAGAAATATTTTGTTGTCCGCGACCCGAAGACCGGTGGCCTCGCGCCGCACTTCATCGTGGTGTCCAATGTGAAGGCAAAAGATGGTGGCAAGAAAATCGCGCTGGGCAATGCCCGCGTGCTGGCTGCCCGCCTCAATGATGCCCGCTATTTCTGGGACTTGGACCGCAAGGCGAGCCTCGAAAGCCGCGTGCCGAAGCTCGATACTTTGGTGTTCCACGAAAAGCTTGGCAGTGTGGGCGATAAAGTGCGCCGCATTGTGGCGCTGGCAGGCGAGATTGCGCCTCTGGTTGGGGCCGATGTCGCTTCAGCCAAGCATGCAGCGCTTTTAGCAAAAGCCGATTTGACAACCGAAATGGTTGGTGAATTCCCAGAACTTCAAGGGGTTATGGGGCGCTATTATCAGCTTCAACAAGGTGGAAGTTTTGCTTCCAACCAAATCATCGCCGACGCCATCCGCGATCATTATAAGCCCGTCGGCCCGTCCGATCAGGTGCCGAGCGAGCCTGTCGCAATGGCCGTGGCCTTGGCAGATAAACTTGATACGCTGACCGGCTTCTTCAAGATTGGTGAGAAGCCAACAGGCTCTGGCGACCCCTATGCGCTGCGCCGCGCGGCACTGGGTGTGATCCGGATTGTGCGGGATGCAGGCGTGCGGTTTGCGTTAGCCGAAAAAACCAAAGCCAATGGCTTGCTCGACTTCATCCTCGAGCGCTTGCGTGTATCCCTCCGCGATGAAGGCTTTGCGCCCGATGTGCTCGAAGCCGCTTTCGCCATTCCCGATGATGACATCGTGCGAATCGTCGCGCGTGTGACGGCTCTGGCCAAAGTGCTGAAAACCGAGGATGGGGCCAATCTAGTCGCGGGCCTTAAGCGCGGGGCCAATATTTTGCGCGCTGAGGAAAAGAAGGACGGGGCAGCCGCAGAAGGCAGCGTTTCAGAGGCGCTTCTGCGCGAACCAGCCGAGCAGGGGCTGTATCAAGCCCTGCTGGCGGCGGAAAGCCAGTTGGAACAAGCTTTGGCTACTGAGGCCTTTGACGCCGCCATGGGCGCATTGGCAGCCCTTCGTGGCCCCGTTGACCATTTCTTTGAGGGGGTCCTCGTCAATGATGCTGATGCAGCCATTCGCAAGAACCGTTTGGCACTATTGGTAAAATTGCGCGCGGTGAGCGAGCGGGTCGCCGACTTTTCCAAGCTCGCAGGCGGCTAAGCCAAGCCCACCCCACGTGCGGCTTCTTGGCCCCACACCAAAGACTGAGCCGTGGCCCAAGACTTGCTTTCCACGTGGGATCGGTCTGGGCATTTGCCCGGATTCTGGACGATTTTGCGTGTTGTAAAACTACATATCCAGAAGGGTGTGTGTCTTGCGACACAGTTCAGCCGTTCTGGGCTTTCATGTGGGTTGATAACTCACCCGACTGCCTTAGAAGGGCCGCTAACACGCGCCTGCGGCGCAGGAATCACATGAGGCACACGCTACATGAGTAAATTGGTTTATAGCTTTGGAGCAGGGCTCGCCGATGGCGATGCCAGCATGAAGAATCTATTGGGCGGCAAAGGTGCGAACCTTGCTGAAATGAACAAGATCGGCCTTCCCGTTCCTCCAGGCTTTACCATCACCACCGAAGTCTGCACGGCCTTTTATGCTTTGGGCCAAAAATATCCCGATGCTTTGGCCGATGAAGTCAAAGCAGCCATGGCCAAGGTTGAGGGCACGGTCGGCAAAGGCTTTGGCGATGCGGCAAACCCGCTTTTGGTCTCGGTCCGCTCTGGCGCGCGTGCCTCCATGCCCGGCATGATGGACACGGTCTTGAACCTCGGCCTGAATGACCAAACGGTGGAAGGCCTCGCGGCCCAATCTGGCAACCGCCGCTTTGCTTTTGATAGCTATCGGCGCTTCATCCAAATGTATTCCAATGTGGTCCTCGAACTCGACCACCACATGTTTGAGGATATTCTTGAAAGCTATAAGGAAGTCCACGACTATACGATCGACACCGATCTTGAAGCCGAAGATTGGGAAAAAGTCGTCGTCCAATATAAGGCGGCTGTTGAATCGGCCATGGGCAAGCCGTTCCCGCAGGATGTGAACGACCAATTGTGGGGCGCGGTCGGGGCGGTGTTCCGCTCGTGGATGAATGATCGGGCCGACTTCTACCGCAAAATGCACGACATTCCCGAAAGCTGGGGTACGGCCGTAAACGTCCAAGCCATGGTGTTTGGCAATATGGGCGAAACCTCGGCCACCGGTGTAGCCTTCACGCGCAACCCTTCGACGGGTGAGCGTTTGTTCTATGGCGAATATCTGATCAATGCCCAAGGGGAAGATGTGGTGGCCGGCATCCGCACGCCAAAGTCCATCACCCGTGTTCAGCGCGAAACCATGGGTGAGGGCGGTCTTTCCATGGAAGAAGCCTTGCCCGAAGTGTTCCAACAGCTCGTGCAAGTCTATGGCCAGTTGGAAGGCCATTATCGCGACATGCAGGATATTGAGTTCACGGTCGAGCGCGGCAAACTCTGGATGCTGCAAACCCGTAACGGCAAGCGCACCGCGAAAGCGGCTCTGAAGATCGCCGTCGACATGGTTGCCGAAGGCCTCATTACGGAGAATGAAGCCGTCATGCGGGTCGATCCAGCAGCGCTAGACCAATTGCTGCACCCCACAATTGCGCCAGGTGCCGCGCGCGACTTGATCGCCGTGGGCTTGCCCGCTTCGCCGGGCGCTGCCGTTGGCGAAGTGGTGTTTGACCCCGATGAAGCCGAAGAAATGGCCAAAGCAGGCAAGTCGGTCATTCTGGTGCGTGAAGAAACCAGCCCCGAAGATATTCATGGCATGCATGCCAGCCGCGCCATCGTCACCTCACGCGGTGGTATGACCAGCCATGCTGCCGTTGTTGCACGCGGCATGGGCCGTCCTTGCGTATCGGGTGCAGGCGATATTCGCATCGACGAAGAGGCAGGCGTGTTCAAAGTGCGCGGCCGCGAGATCAAAAAGGGCGATATCATTTCGGTTGATGGCTCTAAGGGCGAAGTCCTATTTGGCGCGGTTGAAATGGAACAGCCTGAATTGTCCGGCGATTTTGCTGCCCTCATGGTCTGGGCTGATAAGGTTCGCCGCCTGAAGGTTCGCGCCAACGCCGAAACTCCGCTTGATGTGCGCACCGCACGTGAGTTTGGGGCCGAAGGCGTGGGCCTGTGCCGGACAGAGCATATGTTCTTCGACGCCGACCGGATTGCCGCTGTGCGCGAGATGATTTTGTCGGAAACTAAAGCAGGCCGCGTCTTGGCCTTGACCAAGATTTTGCCCATGCAACGGCGCGACTTTGTTGAGATTTTCACCATCATGAAGGGCTTGCCCTGCACGATCCGTCTGCTCGACCCGCCCTTGCATGAATTCCTGCCGCACAGCTTGGAAGATGTGGAGGCTGTGGCCAATGCCACCGGTCTTGATAAGGCAAAGCTTTTGGAGCGCGCGAAAGACCTACATGAAGTCAATCCGATGCTGGGCCATCGCGGATGCCGCCTCGGCATCACCTATCCAGAAATCTATGAGATGCAGGCGCGTGCGATCTTTGAGGCAGCCATTGAAGTCGCCAAGGCCGAAGGCGAAGCCCCCGTGCCTGAAATCATGATCCCGCTGGTGGCGACCGAAAAGGAATTGCAAATCCTGAAAGATCGTGTCGATGCCGTCGGTCGCGAAGTGATGGATCATGAGGGGATGGAGATTGAGTATTCGGTCGGCACCATGATCGAATTGCCGCGCGCTGCGTTGAAAGCCGATGAGATTGCCCGTCAGGCAGCCTTCTTCTCTTTCGGTACCAATGACTTAACCCAGACAACCCTCGGCATAAGCCGCGACGATTCCGGCCGCTTCATGGGGGCCTATGTCGAACAGGGCATTTTCGAGAAAGATCCCTTTGTGACCTTGGATCAATCTGGTGTTGGCGATTTGATCAAGATCGCGCGCGATCGCGGTCGGGCAACCAAGCCTGATTTGAAACTGGGCATTTGCGGCGAACATGGCGGCGATCCAGCCTCTATCACCTTCTGCGAAAAAGCGGGCCTCGACTATGTATCCTGCTCGCCCTATCGCGTCCCCATCGCGCGCTTGGCGGCAGCCCAAGCGGCGTTGAGCTGAGCTGAGACACGACCGAGAAGGCGGGGCGAACGGAGCGCGCAACAAAAGTTGCGCATGTGATCGCGTTGAAAGGCGCAGCTAGTGCTGCGCGCTCCATTTTGAGGCTCTCTATCTAGAAGCGTTTTGGTGATCCTTCCGGTTCACCAAACCGCTACCAAAATTGTTTCTGCGACCTCGGGGGAGTCAAGTGCGCAGCTTCGCTGCGTCGCGACGCGATCCTTGATGATCCATTTTGGTGAAACAAGGTTTCCACCAAAATGGGTCTGGATGAAAAAAACCTTGAACGATGTCATCCCCGATGGCGTCAGCCAATCGGGGACCTTGTGCCGCAAAATCCCATGGGGTCCCCGCTCTCCACTGCGTTCCGGCGGGGATGACATCGTGGGGG
>NZ_JADCBK010000015.1 GCF_020253525.1 Aquidulcibacter sp. | reverse complement strand
TCACGCTTCGGCGGGGATGACATTGTGGGGGTGGGGAGAGTTTCTATCTAGAAGCGTTTTGGTGCCCATTCTGGTCACCAAACCGCTTCCTTCATCGTGCTCGGGCGATTTGTCGCGTCAAATCGCCCACGAACAATAACGTCTGGCCTTTGGTGTAGGCAAAGCCTGCACCAAAGCCTTCCAGAAAGGAAAGAAGCGCTACCGGGTCGCCATCCCCCGCCGCAAAATCCCACAAGGTCCCCGCTCTCCACTTCGTTGCAGCTAGGATGACAGCGCATATGGGGGGGTGGCGGGAAAAGCAAAAGGCCCCGGTCGTCTGACCGGGGCCTTGCACGGGAGAGAAAGAAAAAAGCTTAGTCGGCTTTTTTCTTGGCGGGAGCCTTTTTCTTTGGTGCTGGCTTTTCTTCGGCAGCGGCTTCAGCAGGTGCTTCCTCGGCAGGGGCAGCTTCCTTCTTGGCCTTCGCTTTCGCAGGGGCCTTTTTGGCAGGCTTGGCCTCTGCGGCTGGGGCCACTTCATCTTCGCTTTCAAGTTCGGCGCGGGTTACGGTCACGTCTGTAACCTTGGCCATTTGCAACACGAAGTCGACGACCTTTTCTTCATACAAAGGCGCACGCAGGCTTGCGACCGCATTGGGGTTCTTTTGGAAGAACTCATAGACTTGACGCTCTTGGCCGGGATAACGCGAAGCTTCGGCTTGGATGGCGCGGGCCACTTCCTCGTCCTTAACTTCCACGCCATTGACGCGGCCGAGTTCTGCCAAGACGAGGCCCAAGCGCACGCGACGCTCAGCAATCTTGGTATATTCGGCTTTCAGCTCGTCTTCGGACTTGCCTGCATCTTCGGGATCTTCATTGCCGGCGGCCTTATCTTGCGTCACTTGCGCCCAAATGGCTTCAAATTCAGCTGCCAACATTTTGGGTGGCAATTCGAAGCTGTGGGTCGCGTCCAGAGCGTCGAGTAACGAGCGCTTGGCCTTTTGACGCGACAATTGCGCCAATTGATCTTCGATATTCTTCTTGATCGCGTCCTTCAGGGTCGCAAGGTCCGACAGGCCGATGTTTTTGGCCAAGTCATCGTCAATCTTGGTCTCAACTGGCTTTTTGACTTCAACCACGGTGACGTCGAAGGTTGCAGCTTTTCCGGCCAAAGTGGCGACGCCATATTCAACTGGGAAGGTTACGTTCAAGACCTTCTCATCGCCCGCTTTCACGCCAACCAATTGCTCTTCAAAGCCTGGAATATAGGTGTTAGAGCCCAGAACAACGGTAGAGCCATCGGCCTTGCCGCCATCAAACTCAACGCCATCAATCTTGCCAACGAAGTTACAGACAACCGCATCGCCATTGGCGGCCTTGCCCTTTTTCACTTCAAAGGATTGCGACTGTTTGGCAATCTCGGCCAAGGCTTCGTCGATTTCCGCTTCGGTGGCTTCGGCGACCGGGCGGGTGACCGACAGGCTTTGCAGATCGGCTGGGGTGAAGTCTGGCATGATGTCGAGTTCGACGTCGAAAGTCAGGTCGGCTTTGCCGTCCATCACATCCGCCAGATTGCCCAAATTCTTCACATCTGGCTGGCTAGCGGCGCGGATGCCATTAGAAGAAACCGTGCCTTCAATGCCTTCTTGCACCAGTTCATTCAACAATTCACCCAGAATGGACTTGCCATACATGCGCTTCACATGAACGACGGGGACTTTGCCTTTGCGGAAGCCCTTGATGTTCAATTGAGGGGCCAATTCTGCGATCTTGGCATCGGTGCGCGTGGCAATCAGGCTGGCGGCAAAGGTGACGCCATAGACGCGGCTGAGGCCTTCTGCAGATTTTTCGACGATTTGCATGATGATGTCCTAAAAAGGAAGCGGATTACGCGGGTTGATGGAATAGCGCTGGGGCCTAAGCCCGCAAGGTGCGCGCCTATGCCACGATGTGGCGCAGATGTCTATGCCGCGCACAGACAATTGGTTTGGCAAGAAGCCCTGCCCCGACACCTAGGCGCTGAGTGCCAGCCTTATAAGAATCCGAGCTTTGTAGAGGCAAACCGGTTCAGATTTGGGAATATCGTCGGCAAAATTGCATCGGGGACCCCGAGCCAGCTGGCAAGGGTCGCGCAATATTGTTGGTTTGCGATGGTGGGTATGGAAATCGGCGGACCATTCGTTGCGAGAAAGCCGGGTCCTGCGGGGTTCACATCCACCAAATTGCCATAGATGTCGCCACCCTTAACCGCGCCCCCCATCACAAAGCTCACCCCACCCCAGCCATGATCTGTCCCATCGCCATTGGACTTTAAGGATCGGCCAAACTCGCTGGTGGTGAACAAGGTCACATTATTCTCCAGTCCCATCGATGTCAGCGCGGCATAAAAATAGCCCAGCGCGGCATCAAGCCTCAAGAAATTGCGCTTCTCCAAGTCATTGGCCATATTCCCATGCGTGTCGAAATTGCGCATATTGATAAAGAACACCTGCCTATTCACATTCAACGTCGCCCGCGACGCGATGCAGCGCACCACCGTACGCAGGGCAGCGGCTACATCATTGTCCCGCCAAGCAACAGCATAATTGGGCAAGGTCGTGTCAGTTGGAATCGGGGCGAGCGATTGGGTTGCGGCAAATGCCTCCCCTAAACGACGATAGGAGCTCATCACGCGTTGGTTGACCTCCAGATAATCCTTGTCCAACGCATTGGTCATATCGGCGCGGCGTAGAATGGCGTCTAATTCGGCAGAGGCAACGCTGGATCCAAACAAGGGACCTTCCAAGCCAGAAATATTGGTCGCCCGGCCCCGTGTGTCTGCCTTGATCATCCGAACCAATCGCCCGTCACTGAACGCATTATTCAAATTACCAATGCCGATGGAGGCAAACATCGTGTCTGGGTTTGAAGCCTGAAGCGAATCCATCGCAAGGCCGCCCCAGCCGTAACGTGCACCCTCCAGGCCAAAGGTATGGATGGCGGCATTGCCGTCATTGTGGGACCCGACCGCCCACGGCAATTTCGCGCGGCCCGTTTCGAGATCAGCCCGCGTTACCGGTGCATCAAGATTGCCATGGCCATAAACAACAGCAAGCTTGCCCTGATCATAGAGGTTCTTGGTCTGGGTCAGGACCGGATGAAACGCCACTTGCCGCCCGCCTTGCGATGTTCGGGTTGTCACAGGCGTCAAGGCGCTCAGCTGGGGCATGTTAATGCCAGAGCGTTGCGCCACTATGGCCGCATAATTGGTCTGATCACAGGGGATCAGCGTGTGGTAATGATCCAGCCCACCATCCAAATAGAGGCAAACCAACGCCCGGTAGCTATTGGCTTGCGCATTGGCCGAGGTGGCTGCCATCTGCAAAGCTAAAGGTGAAAACCCACCCAAGAGGGCTGCACCACCCAAGAAACGGCGACGATTGATCTGGACTGCGTCTGACATGTGCATCTTTTGATCTCCCATCTCACTCACCGCTGGACCCGGTATTCTGGACTGAGCAAAGTCAGCATGACGGCGATCTTGATCCGGTTGATCCGATCAGCACTGGTGGTGCCGCTGACGCTCTCAATGGCACGGACCAGATTGGCGCGCAGCGTGGCGGTGTCTGAGCCCGCTGCAAAGCGCAACAAAACCTCATCGGCCAGCACAGTCGGCGTGTCAGCAAATGGCAGCAATTCGCCATAATCAAAGGTGTTCTGACGACGCGCCCCACCCGAACACCCCGTTCCACCCCGATCAAGCGTCTGCTTGACATAGGTCGCCCAGTCCATGACCGCGACCGTGTCGGTGATCTGCATTTCGGGGACAACCAGATTGCGGCGGGCAGCCTCGCCCGAGGCTGGGGAGAAACCGGGCCGATAATAGTTGAACACGCTTGGTGCCGCATAGGGCCGCTCAAGTTCAGAAATCACCCCGTGATAATCTTTGCAGCCGCCAGAGCCTGCCCACACATTGCCTTTGCCGTCACTAGCTCGCAACACACGGCTATAATGGACCTGTGCCAACAGGGGCTCGCGAAGCTTTCCGTAGATCGCTTTATCCTGCTGGGAAGGGTCGCGTGCCTCGGGGTCGAGCAAGATTTGCTTCAAGACGGCCTTAAAGTCCCCGCGGACACCATTTCCATTATCAACAAATTTATCGGCAACCCGCCGAACATAGGCAGGACTTGGATTACTGGTTGTGAAACGTTGAATGAGGTTGCGCGCGATAAAGGGTGGCGTATTGGCGTGGTTGGCGAGCGTGTCCAAGGCAATGCCAATGTTTTTGCGACCATAGGCTTGAATGGTAGCCTCGCTATTGGCGGGCAGCTTTGCCACGTCCAAAGCAGCAATGGAAACACCGAGGAAGCTTTTTGCCTTAGTCGATGTCCAGTTCCAGACCGACAACTCGCACGCAATATACTCAGGCTCACCTTGAGCTGGCTTGCCATTATAGCCGATACACGTCCCTTTGCGATCTCCCCCCGTGGCAAGGGCTAAGCCGGTAAAGACAGAAGACAATCCTACAACATCTGCTTGGGTGTATGTTGGGATCCGATTGCCAGCGGAATCAAGCTTTGGCGTACCATCCTGGTTGAGTTCCCACAGACCGATGGAGAAAAGCTGCATGATCTCGCGGGCATAATTCTGGTCTGGCACCGCACCATTGCTGTCGCGGTTCCAGAGATAACTGAGCATATTGCCCATGACTGGACTAAAAGTGACTTTCTCCAACATCGTTCGATACGTGCCGAAGGCATTGTCTGCGGTGAGATCCATCCAGACAGGCAGTGCTGTTCCCCCCATCAGGGTTCCGCCATTGATCACAAATATTTGCGACAACGCCCAAGCCATGCGTAGACGCAATTGGTCTGGCTCACGCGTAACCCGGGTAAACCAAGCCGCACTTTCCCGGTCTGAATTGGGATCAAGATATTCAGCGCGATTGGAATTGACGCCATCTTCCAGATACCAATTCCTAAAGGTCCGGCCCCTCGGCATCGCGAATTGCTCATCAATCCAAGCAGAATAGCCGATGGACATGACACGATCGATATCCGCCCCAGTGGCCCCGAAAGTTGCTTGGTTGAGGAAGCGCGCAGCTTCTACCCGCGTCGCAGGCTTATCTGCATTTGGTCCGGGCGGTGGCGGGAGGGCGGGCGGAGAACCACCAGCGCCGACGCCCTGGCCAGAGGACTGGAGCGAACTGTCCCCTCCTCCACCGCCACACGACGATAGAAGCGCAGCCGCGCAAAGAAAGAGAGCAACACGAGCCTTGGGCAGAAACGATACAAACATGACCCAGCAACCCCATCTGGAGAACCCAGGCCGCAATCTAAAACTGCAATTTGAACAAAGACTCAATGAAGTTAGTAAATGGGAATTCAAGCTCTAAGGTTAAGGAGACCCATGGTAACTCGCTAAGGATTTTTGGAAACGAAAACAAAAGAACCCTATAAACTAGGGGGTATACGATCAATTCCGATATCGTTTTGCCCCCGCAGTTCATGGCACTGAATGGACCGGATGTTTTGTCCCACCCTGAGCAATTTGACTTAAGTTTAAAGCGGGGGGCGATCGGGAATAATAAGGCTGCGTCGCCCGTTTCCCCTCGTACGTGGTGCGGTCGGGGGGAGTCGAACCCCCACGCCTTGCGGCGCTGGAACCTAAATCCAGTGCGTCTGCCAGTTCCGCCACGACCGCGTTCCGATGGCGCTTTTGGGCCAAGCTGGCGCGCGGGTCAACCAAGGGGTGCAGGGCCGGCTGCCCTGCCCGGTCGCTAACTGCGGATCTAAGGTCCAGAGAGCATAGTGCAAACGTGGTAAAGTAAGGCGCTCCTTAGCCAAAACGGTCAAATTTGCTGGGAATTGCCATCAAATTCTGCTTTACTGGGATGCAAGAACCTTGCAGGGCCAGAAAGCAAAATGTCGGACTTTGATGTCGCTTACGATAAAAACGCGGATGTTTTGTATATCTCAACCAAGCTGACCGGGCCGAGCTACACGTCGGAAGGCGAGAATGGCATTGTCTGGAGCCATCAGATCGCCGATGGCCGTTTGGTGAGCATGACGGTGCTGAATTTCAACGCACAGTGGCAAAACCGACTTGCCCTTTTGACCGAGCAACTCACCCAGCAATTATACGCCCCGGGCCCTGTGGGGCCGATGGGCCACGCCGGTTCAGCGAATTAAAGCTGGCCGTAATCGCCTTCGATGCCTAAGAGCGCGCGGCCGGCCAGTTCCAGTGAGCCGGGGGCGACCATGATATGTTGGGTGGCGACATGTGCGTCGCGGAAGCGGCGTTGCAGGGTGCAGCTCTCATAGACAGAAGTGCCGCCGCCCAGATCATGCATCATGCGGGTGATGTCGGCACAGGTGCGCACCGCGTGCGTGGCCGCAATGCGCAGGTTCGCGCGATCTTCCAGCGTCAAGACCCCGGTTCGGCTGGCCCCTTCATAGGCGGTCTCGGCACTATCGAGCAGATAGGTGCGCGCAGCCCGCAACAGGCCCTCGGCCTTGGCGACTTCGACTTGGGTAGAGGCCCGCTCTGCCAAGGGGCGACGGGCACCTGTCGGCACTTTGCCGCCGGCAAGCCCGACTAAATCATCAATCGCGCCACGGGCGTTGCCGAGTGCTACGGCAGCAATCGACATGGCGAGTAGCCCAAACGCCGGGAAGGCATAAAGCGGCCGCTCAATCCGCGCCTTATCGTCGCTCAGCGAGACCGAACGGTCTGCCGGGATCAAGACATCGGTCACCGCCAAATCGCCACTGCCCGTGCCCTTCATGCCCATAGCATGCCAGGTATCGATGAGTTCAACTTGATCGCGCTCAAACCACATCATGCGCGCTTGGGGTGGCCCATCACCCATGGTCAAAGCCCCACCGACAAGCCACGCACAATTGGCGCTGCCAGAGCCCCAATTCCACCGCCCCGTTACGCGGTACTGATCGCCCTCGCGCACCGCCTTGCCCTTGGGTGCAAACACACCGCCTGTAATGATCGTGGGGTCCGCCCAGATTGTGCGCGCATGATGATCTGGCAGATAGGCTGCATTGATCGCCGTGGTCGCACCAATCATGATGCACCACCCGACAGAGCCATGGGCATTGCCCATCACTTCAATGATCTCAATCATCCGCGCAGGCGCAAGTTCCAGCCCGCCATAATCTGTTGGCAGCGCCATGCGGAAAAAGCCTGCATCCGCCAGTGTTCTTGCAAGGTCTGCCGGTAAACGCCGCGCAGAATCAATCTCATCGGCACGTGCGGCGACTGTGGCTTTCAGGGCATGGGCTTGGGCGAGTAGGTCTGTCATGGGCCTACACTGCCTGAATGCACCGCAAGGGACAACTGATGAATGAAACATCTCTGCGAGCAGATTGACAAATTTACCATCTAAAGAATCTTATCTATTGAAATTTATTTTAGATAGCTACACGATTTTGATGCATGTGGAGGAATAAGTCTGAATGAAGGTGTTCATTAGTTGGAGCGGTAGCCGAAGCAAGGACCTAGCTAATGCACTGCATGGCTGGTTACCAATGGTGCTTCAGTACGTAACCCCGTTTGTTTCTGAGAAGGATATTTCGGCTGGGGACCGATGGGCCCAAACGATTGCTGGCGAACTTGAGGCTGCAAACTTCGGAATCATATGCATCACACCAGAAAACAAGAACTCAGAGTGGATTCTGTTTGAAGCAGGTGCACTTTCAAAATCCATTATGGAAGGCAAAGTAATTCCGTTGCTTTTGGGTCTGGAATTGAGTGACTTAAGTGGGCCGCTATCCCAGTTTCAAGCGCAAAAGGTTGAGGAAGGTGGTCTACTCGAAATCGTCAGGGCGATAAATAAGGTTGCCGAAAATCGAGCTAATCCACAAATTGTAGAGCAACTTGTTCCGACGGTTTGGCCGAGACTCAAGGAAGATCTAGACAAAATTCCCGATAAAGTACAACCACATAAACAAAAAAGAAATCAAGACGAAATCCTAGAGGAGCTAGTATCTGGCGTCAGAGGCATTAGCTTAAGGATGCGAGACATTAGTGGCGACGGAAGTGATCGCGAAGGGATGATTAGGCGCAGACGCTCAAGGTTTCACCCATTTGCAGCGAGGGAAATTAGTCTCCTTCTAAACGAAAGTGACGAAGGCCCATTCGTACTTCTCTTTTTCGCAAGTTACTTCAGGGACGAATTGCCTTGGCTCGCAGAATTGATCGCCGAAACCTATCGCGAAACAAGATCAGGGACCATCGATCAGGTTCAAACTAGTTTGGCAAGGCTGAGACACTTATCAAAACAATATGCCTTCCATCCAGCTTTGCGCGAGCTTTATCCGCTATCGAAGGACACGCACTTGGCACTAGAAGAACTTCAAATGTTTCTCGATATCAGAGGTCCGAGTATCATGGAACGAGAAGCGAGACTTTTAAGAAATAGAGCACGACCTCAAGATGAGTGAACTTATGTCCCTTTATTTCGGTACGTAAGTTGATGAGGTAAATACTGCTCGACGCGCTAATCCCCCTCGTCTTCTTCCATCTCATAATTGCCAAAGACGTTTTGGACGTCATCGTCATCTTCTAAGATGTCGATCAGTTTGCGCAGGCTGGTTGCGGCATCGCCCGTCACCTCAATACGGGCATGGGGCCGCCAGACGACATTGGCCGCTTCTGCGTCGCCAAAGCGTTCGGCCAAGGCGGTGGAGACTTCGCTCAAGGTCTCAAACGTACAGGTGATGGTGTGGCCGTCGGCATCGCTTTCCACATCATCGGCCCCAGCCTCGAGGGCGGCTTCCATCATATCGTCTTCGCTGGCGGCAGAGGCAGGATAGAAAATCTCGCCCACGCGATCAAAGCCTGAGATAACCGAATTGGTGGTGCCGAGATTGCCGCCCGCTTTGCTCAGATAGCTGCGGATATTGCCGCCGGTGCGGTTCAAGTTGTCGGTCAAAGTCTCGATGATCAGGCCAATGCCGCCCGGGGCATAGCCCTCATAGCGCACCATCTTATAATCTTCGCCACCTGCCGCCGAAGCTTGGCTGATGGCGCGTTCGATGCGGTCCTTTGGCATGGAGACAGCGCGTGCATTGGTAACAGCCAAACGCAGACGGGGGTTCATGGCAGGGTCTGGTGCACCCAGTTTGGCAGCCGTGGTGATTTCGCGGGCGATCTTGGTAAAGGCTTTGGCGCGCAAGGCGTCTTGGCGCCCTTTACGGTGCATGGTGTTCTTATATTTCGAATGGCCGGCCATGGTCGGGTCTATCTCTTGCGTTGGGTAGGTGGGTTGCGGGCTGCGATGTAGCAGGGTGTGGTGGAAAGTGCCACACGATGGTGCTGTTGGGCGCTTGGCTAGCCATCCACGAGAGGCACGGTTTGCTTAAGCCCGACCCCGACACGTATCGGCTCAGCCCGCAGGGCAAGGCCTGTCTTATCATCCGTCTCAACAAAGATGCCTGACGCCAAGCCCTGGCCTTCGGCAGGCTCATGGCGCTGATAGGGCATGCGAGAAGAGAGCTTGCGTACCGCGATATGCTTATTCATGCCGATCACGCTGTCATAATCGCCACACATGCCAAGCTCTGTCTGAAACGCCGTGCCACCGGGCAAAATGCGCGTATCCGACGTTGGCACATGGGTGTGGGTGCCAAACACAAGGCTGGCCCGCCCATCGAGGAAATGGCCCATGCCCTGCTTCTCGCTGGTGGCTTCACCATGCACTTCTACGATCACCGCATCGGCAACAAGACCCAAGGGGCTTGCGCTCACCTCACGTTCCACCGCGCTGAACGGGCAGTCGAGCGCATCCATGAAGACGCGGCCCATGACGGTCACGACCAGCACATTGCGGCCGCCCATTTGAAACAGATTAGCCCCGCGGCCGGGTGCCAGTGTCAAAGGTGGATAATTGGCCGCCCGTAAGAGGCGCGGCTCGCGGTCAATATAGGCAATCGCCTCGCGCTGGTCCCACGCATGATTGCCAAGGGTCAAGCAATCCGCCCCCGCCTCAAACAATTCATTGGCGATCGATTCAGTCAGGCCAAAGCCGCCAGCAGCATTTTCCGCATTCACACCAACAAAATCGAGGCGCAAGCGCCGCTTTAAGTCCGGCAAGCGCTCGCAAAGCGCCACTCTGCCAGCCCGGCCCACCACATCGCCAAAAAAAGCAAGTCTCATTCTATCCCACTCTATGTTGCGATGGGGTATGCCTTAATCGGCGTGATAATCCAATCCAAGCGCTGATCATGAGGTTCAATCGGAATGTGGTCGATTTCTTGGGCAGCAAAGGCAACGCCCACCGCAAGCACAACACCTTCAGCGCGTAAGCCTTCTAAGGTGCGATCATAATGGCCCTGCCCTTGCCCCAAACGATTTCCCCAGCGGTCAAAGCCCAAAAGGGGGACAAGAACCACATCGGGCCGAACCTGAGGCAGATAAGCTTTGGGCTCCATCACGCCCCACGTGCTTTTTTCAAGCTCGCTTGGATCCTCGGGATCACACAGATGAAACGTCAAGCCAGCCCCCTCTCCGCCCTTTGGCGGCGTGCGCGGCAGACAAAGTTTTGCGCCTTGGGCTGCCAAAGCGCGCATCAATGGACGGGGATCAATTTCGGTTTTGAACGGGATATAGCCCGCAACCACGCGGCCCGGAATGCCTGCAAGCAAGGTAGAAGCTTGTGTCACAAGCCCAGCCCCTGCCTCAAGCTCTTCACTCTGAGCCTTGATACGGGCTGCGATCAGAGCCGATCGAAGTTCAGATTTGACTTCAATCATCGCTGCCAAACCCATAAAAAGGCTGATGAAAAAGAAAAAGGTTGGTGGATCCGCAAGGACCGTGAGAAGGTAACTCGTCCCCGTGCGACCTGGATAACCAGGTGGGTGCCAGATGACAGGAACCACGGTTCCAACCAGCGCCAGCTCCCGACGAGTGAGTTAGGTCGGCGGGACGTAGACTTCCCACGCGAACCACAGAACCACCAAAGGCTTAGGTATGCCTGATGGGGCTAGCTTGCAAGGGCTTGGCCAGTAGAAGTGCGGCCAGACATGTGCGTAATATCGCGAAAAGCCATCGGGGAGAGGGCCATGCAGAAAGAAGATGTCCATGCAAAGCCATTGCCCACAACCACAACCCGCCTTGGGCAATTGACGGTTACGCGCATCGGCACAAAGCGGTTTGACTGGAGTGACCCGTATCATGTGGCTTTGTCGCTCTCATGGCCCAGCTTTTTGGGGGCCGTATTTGTCTATTATATCTCAGTCAATTTGCTGTTTGGCGCGCTCTATTTTGCGTTTCCGGGCAGTGTCGCGAACCTCGCGGCGGGCGATTTCATCAATGCCTTTTTCTTTTCGGTCGAAACCTTTGCCACCGTTGGCTATGGCGCGATGGCCCCGCACAGCTTGATGGGCCATATCTTATCGACGACGCAAATCTTGGTCGGCCTCTTGTCGACAGCTGTCATCACCGGTGTGTTGTTTGTGCGTTTAGCGCGGCCCAATGCGCGCTTTGTGTTTGCCGACAAGGCTGTCGTTTGCCGGTTTGACGGCATTCCAACCTTGATGATCCGCGTGGCCCATGGCCGGTCCAACCTGATCCAAGATGTTACAGCACGGGCCACTTATGTTTGCGAATATATCTCGCCGGAAGGGATATCCACCTATGCCAATCAAGAGCTGAAACTGGTGCGCGACCGCATCCCCGTCTTCGGCCTTAGTTGGACCTTGATGCATGTGATTGATGAGGCAAGCCCATTATGGGGCTTTGACTTTGAAGCCGATGCGCAGGCCCAAATCGGTGCGCGCATCATGATTATGGTTTCAGGGACGGATGATACCCTCACCGCGCCAGTCTTCGCGCTCCACCATTACACCGCAGACCAAATCCAGCTTGGACATCAGTTTGTCGACATGATGGAACGGGTCGGCAATAAGATATCGATGAATCTTAATAATCTCAGCCAAACCCGTCCGCAAACAGAGGGGAAGATGGCGAAAACTTAGCTCTTTGCCGCCAATAGTCGCTCGTTCATCAGGGCCAAAATCTTTTCATTCGCCGCAACGATAGAGCCGGTTTCCATAAAGTCCCCGCCATAGATTTCGGCGCACACGCCACCAGCCTCGCGCACCAGCACAACGCCAGCCGCAATATCCCACAGCTTCAAATCATGTTCCCAGAACCCGTCAAACCGGCCAGCAGCCACCCACGCCAGATCGAGCGAAGCGGCCCCAAAGCGGCGAATACCCGCCACGCGCTGGGTAAATTGATGCAATTCCTTAAACATTTGCGCATGACCGGGCTTGCCCTGAAACGGAATGCCGGTCGCCAGAACGCAATCGCTCAACGTCTTGCGCGCCGCAACCCGCAAACGCTTGTCATTATGGAAAGCCCCGCGCCCGGTTTCGGCCCAATAGAGGTCATCGGTGATTGGGTTATAGACAACGCCAGCCACCAAGCGGCCTTCGCGTTCAAGCGCGATAGAGATGGCCAAATGCGGAATGGCGTGGACGAAATTGGTGGTGCCATCGATGGGATCGACAATCCAGCGATTGGTCTTGTCGGTGCCCTCAACCATGCCGCGCTCTTCACCCAGAAAACCATAGCCGGGGCGCGCTTTGCTCAGCTCTTCAAACAGGATTTTTTCGGTCTTGAGGTCGGCAGCAGTTACGAAATCGGAAGGGCCCTTTTTTGCCAATTGCAGATTTTCAACTTCACCAAAATCTCGGCTGATGGCTTTGCCAGCTTTGCGGGCGGCGGCGATCATCACGGTCAGAAGCGGACTGACTACGCTCATAGGGGGCTCTCTTCACGATATTAAACAGCAGATAAGCGGGGCCTTTACCCCATCAGGGCGCACTTGGATAGGGGGCTTAGTGGTAGGAAAGCCCCTTCAGTCGCTTCGCGACAGCTTCCCCATGAATGGGGAAGCGGCTCCAGCCTCCCGCTTCCCCGCTCGCGGGGAAGCTCCGCCGAAGGCGGTGAAGGGGTGAACAGTCAAAGACTCTAACTAACCCGCGAAATCACCCCACCCGTCGTAGGCCTAGCCACCCCCGTCGTGCCTGGAAAGCTCAAAGGTAGGCCGCGGGCAGAGCGGGCGGCGAGGAGGGCGAAGCATTCGGCCTCAATGGCATCGCCGCGCAGGCCAATTGTGTCAGCATCCACGACGCTAACGCCACATCGGGCAGCGATTTCCGCCATCAATACGGGGTTCTTGCGGCCCCCCCCTGCCACCACCAAGCGCGTGGGCCTTGTAGGCAAAAGGCGCAAACCAAGGTCGAGACTGGCCGCTACCAATGCCGTCAAGGTCGCAGCCCCATCTTCGAGCGACAGACCCCGCACAAGCCCTGCGTCAAAATCATAGCGGTCGAGGGACTTGGGGTATGGGGCGTCAAACCAGGGATTGTCCAAAATCTCCAACAGGCGGCCTTCATGCACGCGCCCAGCTGACGCCAAGCGACCATCCTTATCATAGACGCCCTTGCCATGGGCTTCGACCCATTCATTCAAGGGGCCATTGGCAGGGCCAGTGTCAAAGGCGGCCAAACTATCCCCGCCGTCCCACCACGTGATATTGGCCACACCGCCCAGATTGAGAATGGAAGTATCCCCGTCCAAGCCCGCATGGCGTAAAATGGCCGTATGATAAATCGGAGCCAGAGGTGCCCCCTGCCCGCCCATGGCGACATCATGACTGCGAAAATCCCAGACTGTGTCGATGCCCGTCAAGTCGGCGAGTTTTGCCCCGTCCAGCAATTGCCGCGTCCGCCCGCCTCCACCTATCTGCGGGCGGTGCAGAACGGTCAGGCCATGCCCACCGACAAAGGCAATGTCCTCAGGCTGCATCTTGGCCTTTTCAACAAGTTTCAGAACCGCGCCGGCATAAATGCGTGTGATCAGATCTTCGGCTTCAGCAAAGATCGCAGGCTCTGGCCCCTGAAAGTCCCACGCGCGGGCTTGGGTGATCGCCTCAGCCAAGAGCGCCCGGTCGGCGTCGGAATAAGGAAACAATTCAAACGGCCCAAACTCCGCCACGCTAACCCCGTCGGTACGGATCAGCGCGGTATCGACAAAGCCATCCAATGCGGTGCCCGTCATCAGGCCAATGGCCCAGACGGATTGTTCTGGACCTGAATTTTGGTGACTCTGCATCTAATGGTCTTCCGGGCTTTGAACTTTTGGATCAGACCGTGCTAAACGCGCTTTCCACTTCCATGCAACCACCAAATCAGAGGATGACGGCCATGACCCATAAATCAGCGTTCGTTCAAACGCTTATGGAGCGCGGCCATTATTATCAAGCAACCGATCTGGAAGCTTTGGATGCGGCAGCCTTTGAAAGTGAGCGTGGGGGTCGGGCTTTAACCGGCTATATTGGCTATGATTGTACCGCGCCAAGCCTGCATGTCGGCAGCTTGACGCAGATCATGCTGATGCGCCGCCTGCAACAATGTGGCGGCAAGCCCATCACTTTGATGGGGGGTGGCACCACGAAAGTAGGCGATCCTTCCGACAAGAATGAGGCCCGCCCCGTTCTGACCCAAGAGGTGATTGACGCCAATAAGGCCTCGATCCAGACGGTGTTTTCGAAATTCTTGACCTTTGGCGACGGGCCGCGTGACGCGATCATGGTCGACAATGCCCAATGGCTGGATGAGGTCAAATGGCTCGATATGCTGCGCGAAATTGGCAAGCATTTCACCATCAATAAGATGATTGCGCTCGACATCGTTAAGCGCCGACTCGACCAAGAAGTGCCGATCACCTTTCTTGAATTCAACTATATGTTGCTGCAAGCCTATGATTTCCTAGAGCTGTCGCGGCGTTATGACTGCAATCTGCAAATGGGCGGCTCTGACCAATGGGGCAATATTGTCCAAGGGGTAGAGCTGTGCCGCCGCGTGGATGAGCGCCACGTTCTGGGCGTCACCCAACCCTTGCTGATGAATGCGGCCGGGCAGAAAATGGGCAAGACGGCCAATGGCGCAGTCTGGCTCAATGCCGACATGCTCTCGCCCTTCGACTATTGGCAATATTGGCGCAATGTCGATGACGCCGATGTCGAGCCCTTGATGAAGCGCATGACGGATCTGCCCTTGGACGAGATCGCCCGCTATGCGGCTCTGGGCGGGTCTGAGATCAATCTGGCCAAGATTGTGCTGGCAACCGAAACCACCGCCATGCTGCATGGTCGCGAAGCGGCTGAAGCGGCTAAAGCCACAGCGGCAGCGCAGTTTGGTGGCGGCGGGGCTGAGGGTGGCTTGCCATCCATCGACCTATCTGAAGCCCCCACCTCGCTCGCAGCCTTGTTTGTGGCAGCGGGTTTGGTTGAGTCCAATGGGGAGGCTAAGCGCCAAGCCAAGGGCGGTGGTCTCCGGCTCAATGATGCGGTGATTCAAGACGTCACCGGGCCAATCCCAGACGCGCTGCGCGACGGCCAAGAGGTCAAGCTCTCACTCGGCAAGAAGCGGCATTTGATGGTAAAGCTGTCGGGCTGAAGCGTCAGCCCGCTAAGCGGCGGCTTTGCAGGGTAGAGGCCAATTCATCGACCAATTGGGTGATCTTCTTCAGATCATCGCCCTCAGCCATCAGGCGAACCAAAGGCTCTGTGCCCGAAGTGCGCACGACCAAACGGCCACCAGAGGCCGTCAAAGCATCCTCAGCCTTTTTGACATGGGCCTGCATGTCTGGGTCTGCCAAGGGCGAAGAACCGCTATAGCGGATATTCTTCAAGACTTGCGGGGATGGAGTAAAGACAGACAAGGTCTCGCTGGCCGACTTGCCATGGGTCACCATCGAGGACAGAACCCGCAAAGCCGAAACTAGGCCGTCGCCCGTTGTGGCATAATCCAACAACACAATATGGCCAGATTGTTCGCCGCCCAAGTTACAATCATCGGCCCGCATACGTGCGACAACATGACGGTCGCCCACGCCGGTACGGATCAATTGCGAGCCTTGATCGGCGATATAGCGTTCTAGCCCCAGATTGGACATGACGGTGGTCACAACACCCGAACCACGCAAGCTTTTGTCGGCAATCATGTCGCGCGCAATGGCCGCGATGATTTGGTCGCCGTCAATTTCACGACCCTTTTCATCAATAATGATGATCCGGTCGGCATCGCCATCTAAGGCGATACCAATGTCGGCGCGACGTTCCAACACGGTTTGTTTCAACAGGCGCGTATCGGTTGAGCCACAGCCAGCATTGATGTTGCTGCCATTGGGATTAACACCAATTTCAACGACTTCGGCACCCAATTCATAAAGCGCCCAAGGGGCCGTGCGATACGCTGCACCATTGGCGCAATCGACCACCACACGCAGGCCTTCCAGGCTCATGCCACGCGGGAAAGCCCCCTTGGCAAACTCAACATAGCGGCCGCGGCTGTCTTCAAAGCTTTTGACCAAGCCAATTTCGTGGGGGGCAGCACGAACGATCCGATCTGGCTCGTCCAACAGCTTTTCAATTTCCTGCTCTTGCGCGTCGCTCAGCTTAAAGCCATCGGCACCAAAAAGCTTGATACCATTGTCAGCAAAGCCATTGTGAGAGGCGGAAATCATCACGCCCAGGTCGGCTCGCAACGAACGCGTCAACAGGCCAATCGCGGGGGTTGGGATAGGGCCTAGGATCTTCACGTCCATCCCGACGGCAGCAAAACCCGCAACCAGCGCAAACTCAACCAAATAGCCCGAGCGACGGGTGTCTTTGCCGATAATGACATTGTGGCGATGCTCGCCCTTTTTGAACACGGTGCCGGCCGCCATGCCGAGGGTCATGGCCACTTCGGCTGTCATCGGCCATTTGTTGGTTTCACCGCGAATACCATCGGTCCCAAAATAGCGACGAGCCATCGTGTACTTCCTCTTATGTCAGTCTAAAGGCTAGGGGTATAAGGTTAAGTTTGGGTGTTAGCGTGCCACCCTCGCACAGGTTCGCCAAGCGAAATGTTCGGCGTTTAGGCCCCGGCTGCAGGCAACAGCTCAGCGGCTAGTGGCGCGAAATTCCACCGCCACGCCGTTTCGTCCGCCAAGAGTGCACGAACCAGTGCGACGTTCATTTCATGGCCCGAACGCTCTGCCACATAGCGGCCCTTGATCGGCGCGCCAGCCAAAGCCAGATCACCGACCGCATCCAGGGCCTTATGGCGCACAAATTCATCGGCAAAGCGCAAGCCTTCTTGATTGACGATTGTATCGCCATCAATCACGACCGCATTCTCAAGCGAACCACCGAGGGCTAAGCCCTTGGCCTGCATCGCCTCAACCTGATGCATGAAACCAAAGGTGCGCGCGGCACCCAACTCATTGGCAAAACTTTGTGGGGTGCAGTCAAACACCACCCGCTGGCGGCCAATGGCGCGCGTGGTGAATTCAACCGTGACGTCCAATTCAAACCCATCAAAAGGCTCAAGGCGGGCAAGCTTGTCGCCCAGACGAACTTCCACCGGCTTTACAACTTCCAGCATGCGGCGCGGCGCACCCAAGGCACGCGTCCCAGTCATCTCAATCATTTCGATGAAAGGCTCAGACGAACCATCCAGAATGGGCACTTCAGGCCCATCAATTTCGACAATGGCATTGTCGATGCCCATGCCAAACAGCGCCGCCATCAAATGCTCAACCGTGGCAACCGATACACCCGCAGAATTAGCCAAGGTGGTGCCTAATTCGGTTGTGGTAACCTTATCGACCAAAGCGGCAATGCGGCGCGCAAATTCAGGCGCATCCAAGCGTACAAACACAATACCATGGTCAACACCGGCAGGCTTCAACGTCACCCGGACAGGCTTTCCCGTATGCAAGCCAACGCCCACGCAAGACGCATGGCCTGCGAGCGTATGTTGGAGGGCTGTCACAGTTTGGTATTGCACGCGCTACGGACCTTCATCTCAATTTAAACGTCTTGCCCCAAGGGACACATGTCTGCGCTTCCTCTTTGCCGCAGACGCTGTCACCTGACAAACCAAACAATATTTCGATATGTGACAATAGAACGTGAACGCCGCCGCACATTTCTGTACGGCGGCGCTTTTCTTGGTAAACTCTCGAAAAAAGAGTGAGTTAGTTAGCTTGCTTGCGCAGGAAGGTTGGGATTTCGATCTCGTCATCAAACTCATCGCCAAATAATGGCTGTGTTTGTGTGATCGATTTTGCGCTTGGTTCAGCGCGCTCTTCCCATTGCTCCTCACGGGCAGCAGGCTTTGGACGGCCGAAGATATTAAAACCGTTGAAGCCGGAGCTGCGCTGTTGGCGTGGCTCTTCTTGGTATTGAGGCGCTGCAGAACGCGCCTGATAGCTTGGCTGTTCAGGGCGCTGCTGGGCGGTTGCCCCATGCATCGGTGGGCGTGGTTGAGCCGCTTGATAGACAGGGCGCGCCTGTGGCGCGGCAGCTGCTGCGTAGTTTGGTTGCGCTTGCGGTGCTGGCTGCTGGTAGTCCTGACGCGGTGCCATTGGCTCCGCTGCAGCTTGAGGCTGCTGGAACAAAGGTTGCTGCACGGGTTGAGGTGCAGGCTGTTGCATCACGGGCTGGGCTGGCTGCTGATAGCTGGGCTCTTGGGCGACTGGCGCTGCTTGCGGCTCTGGCTGACGCTGCACGATGGGCTGATGCACCATAGGCTCACGACCATTATTGACGCGAACAACGGTTGGCGCCGGTGCCGCAGGCTGTTGGGCGGGTTCCGTATTGAAATAGCCGGTGGCTTGTGGACGGCCTTCGGTCATGGCAGCGGCTTCAATACCGGTTGCAACCACAGACACGCGCATCACGCCTTCCAAAGTCTCATCGAAGGTCGAGCCCACAATGATATTGGCATCTGGATCAACTTCTTGGCGGATGTGGTTGGCTGCTTCGTCCAACTCAAACAAGGTCATGTCATAGCCGCCGGTGATGTTGATCAACACCCCACGCGCGCCTTTCAGCGACATATCTTCCAACAACGGATTATTGATCGCTTTGGTGGCGGCTTCCAAGGCACGGCGCTCACCCGAGGCCTCGCCAGTGCCCATCATTGCCTTGCCCATTTCGCCCATCACCGAGCGCACATCCGCAAAGTCAAGATTGATCAGGCCGGGCATGACCATCAGATCGGTGATCCCACGCACACCTGAATGCAACACTTGGTCGGCCAATTGGAAAGCTTGATGGAAAGTCGTTTTGTCATTGGCAACGCGGAACAGATTCTGATTTGGAATGATGATCAGCGTGTCGACATATTTTTGAAGCTCAGCAATGCCGGCATCGGCCATGCGCATACGGCGCGGCCCTTCGAACTGGAATGGACGGGTCACCACGGCGACCGTCAAAATGCCCTGCTCTTTCGCCGTACGCGCGATCACGGGGGCCGCCCCCGTCCCCGTGCCACCGCCCATACCAGCTGTGATAAAGACCATATTGGCATCGGCCAAATGATCGAGAATCTCGCTTTGGCTTTCTTCCGCTGCTGCCATGCCAACTTGTGGCGTCGCGCCTGCACCCAAGCCCTGGGTGGTATTCAAACCGATCTGAATGCGACGCTCTGCCTTGGAGCGGGCCAAGGCCTGCGCATCGGTGTTTGCAACGACAAACTCCACACCCTGCAAGTCTGCATCAATCATATTATTGACGGCATTGCCGCCCGCGCCACCGACGCCGAATACGACAATCCGTGGGCTGAGTTCAGTTTGGGTGGGGACGTTTAGGCGGATAGCCATTCTAGGCTCCTCGAAGGCTTCGTGCGGGATTGGTGAAAGAATCGATGTCTGAGGATGCCCCCGACATGTTTAAGCAGGAGTTAATTTGATTCATGCAAATGATGAATCTTAAGAAAAAATTCAGCATGATTCACGCGTCTCTGAAAGGCACATGGTGCGGATGAAACCCCTGAAAAATAGACCTCATGTGCTTGTTTTCGATTCTGGTCTAGGCGGCTTGTCAGTCGTTAATGCGATTGTTAACGCCCGATTGGGGGTCGACCTTTTCCATCTGGCGGATACGGCCTTCTTCCCCTATGGCGAGAAGGCGGATGCGGACTTGATGGTCCGTGTCCCGAGGGTGATTCGAGCTGGCATTGCGGCCGTATCAGCCGATTTGGTCATCATCGCCTGCAACACGGCAAGTACGCTTGCCCTCGATGTTGTGCGCGGCCAGGTCGATATTCCAGTGGTTGGGGTCGTCCCTGCGATCAAGCCTGCCGCTACTCTGACCCGGACGGGCACCATAGGCCTATTGGCAACCCCCAAAACTGTCACTCGCCCCTATACCGATGCGCTAATTGCTCAATTTGCTATGGGCAATAAGGTTCTCCGCCATGGCGCGGTCGGTCTTGCGGGCGCAGCAGAAGCCAAATTGGCCGGGCAAACGCCTGATCCGGACATATTCAAAGCATCCATGGCTGGGCTTTTCGACCAAGAAGGCGGTGAAGCGCTGGATGTTATCGTCTTGGCCTGCACCCATTATCCCTTGGTTCAAGCTGAACTTGAAGCCTGCGCCCCTCGCCCGGTCACCTGGGTGGATTCTGGCGAGGCAATTGCCCGGCGCACAGCCTTTTTGCTGGAAAGCCATCTAGATACAGATGCGCCCACGCTCCGGACGGGACTGACAACGGGGGGCAAGGATGGAGCAACCCGCCGGGTTCTGTCAGACTTTGGCTTTCAATCCACGCAGGTCTTGAGTGTTGAGTCTCAGCTTTAGCCCCTTTTCGAGGACCGAAGCTGGCGTTAAGCCTGATCTATGACCCTTTTGGACCGCCTTCCCCCTGTTCGGGGCAAACTCGAAGCCAGTGTCACATTGGCCCCCTTCACCTGGTTTCGGGTCGGGGGACCCGCCGAAGTGCTGTTTCAGCCCGCCGATGAGGCGGATCTGGCAGATTTTCTGCGCGCCTGCCCAGCCGATATCCCCATTCTGGCTGTTGGTGTCGGCTCCAATCTGATTGTGCGTGATGGTGGCGTTCCGGGCGTGGTGATCCGCTTATCTGCGCGCGGCTTTGGCCAAATCTCGACCGACGGCCTGACTGTCACGGCTGGGGCTGCCTGCCTTGATGCCAGCGTTGCCAAGAAGGCGGCGGAAGCCGGCATTGCAGGTCTTGAATTTTATCGCGGTGTCCCCGGCACGATCGGCGGCGCGCTGCGGATGAATGCAGGCTGTTATGAGAGCGAGACTAAAGACGTTCTAGTTTCGTGTGTGGCCTATGACCGCGCGGGACAGCGCCATGAGATTAGCTGCGCTGACATGGGCTTTACTTATCGACACACCACAGCCCCCACGGATTTGATTTTTGTGTCCGCCACATTCAGAGGGACAGCAGATGAGCCTGCCGCCATCCTCGCCCGCATGGAGGCCATCACCCAAAAGCGCGAACAAAGTCAGCCAATTCGCGACAAAACCGGCGGCAGCACGTTTAAAAACCCTGACCCCGTCCAATCTGGTGGGCGCAAGTCTTGGCAAGTGATCGATGCAGCTGGCCTGCGCGGCTATCAAATTGGTGGTGCGCAAATGAGCGAGAAGCATTGCAACTTCATGATCAATACCGGCAATGCGACCGCAAAAGACCTAGAGGCCTTGGGCGAGCATGTGATTCAACGCGTTAAAGCAACCCAAGGCGTCGATCTGCATTGGGAAATCAAGCGCATCGGCATCGAAGGCTAAAGCGCGCTAGAAATTATCTTTAAGCCACTGCAGGGCCCGTGCGACAGGATGGCTCGAGGGCTCCACCATTTGTGACGCACTGCTGGCCATATCGGTTGGCCGCTCTACGCCCCAACGCAACAGCCCTGCGGCCACCGAATAGCCAGGACCTGCAACCGCATCACCCAGCCCTGTAAAGCGTTGCGGGCGACCGATACGGACGTGGCCTTCAAACACGCGTGCAGCCAATTCACGTACACCGTTCAACTGACTGCCGCCACCGGTCAACACGATCCGCCGTCCTGCATTGAGCTTATCGAGCCCGCCCGCACGCAAGCGGTCGCGCAACAATTCCAACGTCTCTTCCACGCGGGGTCGAACAACGCCCGTCAGGATAGAGCGCGGAGCTTGATCCGAGATGAGTTGACCATCCTCGCCCATGCGCGGCGCATCAATCATCAAATTATCTTCGTTTAGGCTAGCAATCGCGCTGCCATGCACAATTTTAAGCCGCTCAGCTGCTGCTGCCGTTGTGCCCAGGCAATGGGCAATGTCGTGGGTGACATGGTCTGATCCAATGGGGACAGCATCAACGTGAATAAGGGCTCCGGCATGGAACAAAGCAGCCGTCGTCGAGCGCGCGCCCATATCCACAACCAAAGCGCCCAGCTCCAAATCATCTTCGGCCAATGCCCCCAGAGCAGCGGCATAAGGTGCTGCGACAGAGCCTGAAATCGTATAGGTCGCCCGCTCCACACACAGCACAATATTGCGCCATTGCGGTGTTGGGGCTGTCACGACCGTAACCGCCACGCCCAAACGACGCCCTAACATGCCGCGTGGATCGCGGACCTTTTGACCGTCAACAACAAAGAAGCTAGGTGTCGCATGGAGGATGGATCGGCCATCAAGACGCACATGCTCTAGCGCGGAGCCCACCACGCGGCGGCGCTCTTTGGGACCAATTTCGGTATTGGCAAAAGTGATTTCACCATGGGCTTGCTCGGCCCGGACGCCAAAGCCTGAAACCGAGACCACCACTTCACTGACCGTCACACCCGACATGCGCTCTGCTTGCGCAATCGCTGCCTTAACCGCCTTGGTTGCCGCTTCTAAATCAACAATCGCGCCATTACGCACACCGCGCGCGGGCTGGGTACCGACCCCGGCTACTCGCAGCGGGCCCGTGCCTTGGCCCGTGCTTCCAATGAAGCAGGTGATTTTTGACGCACCAATATCCAAGGCAGCCAGCATGGCCGCACGGGGTGCGGGTGTACGACTTTCAACGGCAGCACGTTTGGTTAGAGAGGACATGTTTGTCTCATTTCGGTGTGTATCAAACCCTCTGCGCGGACTTCGCCACATCTTGAGGTTTCGTCACCGACAAACGTTCTGGAGTCGGGCGGAGAATAAGAGTGCCGGACGTTCTGAGGTCCAAGCGGGAAAATTCACGGTCGAGGATTTGATGGCTGGCTTGCAGCGCTTGCAAATGGGCCAGAGCCTCAGCCATCCCAGTCTCAGGTAACAAAATGTCACCCCCTGATTTCAAGCGCAGGGTCCAACGGCGATCGCCGATCCACATGGCTGCAGATGTGCGCTCAGCAATCGCTGGATAGGCGCGCAGGGCTTCAAACAGAGCGGGCGCTTGAGGCCCCGCATTGGCCCCGACAACCAAAGCATAGCCCTTGGCCGATTTGGTGTTTTTCGCTTCACCCAGTTTGCGGCCCGTGCCGTCCATAAACGACAATTTGCCTTGGTCCTGCCAAAGGGCCGTTGCCGCACGCGGCGTAATCAGGATTTGGATTTGATCTGGCCATAGGCGGCGGACCACGACGCTCTCAACCCAGGGCAATTCCGCCACGCGCATCCGGACTTCAGAGGGGTCGACCCCAAACATAACATCATCGGCCATCACGCCAGATTTCACTTCAGCCTCAGCGCGCTGATACTCACTCAATTGCATGCCATTGGGCGCTTGAACATTGACCACGCGCACGGCGAGACCTGCACCACGGGCCGCATTGCCAGCACTTGTTTGAATGCCCCGCCCCATATCATCCAAGATACCAAGGCCCGCCGCCAACAGGACAAAAATCGAAAAAACCGAAACGATGGTAAAGCCAACCAAAATGCGACGTGTAGGGCCGTCATATTGGGCGGCCCGCATACGGGCATGGGCCCAAGCGCCCAGCTTCATGGTCCAAGCGTGACTATCGGTACGACGCGGCGACCGCGGACGTCCGCGTGGAATTGGCGCGCGCTTGGGGGCCGCACGGCGCGTTTGTCTCATCGCGGGCATGACGCGTCCTCCAACATCCATTTCACAAGATCATTAAACGACAGACCGATATGAGCTGCCTGCTCGGGGGCCAGCGAGGTTGGAGTCATCCCGGGCTGGGTATTGATTTCCAACACCACCAAGCGGTTGGTGGCGGGATCATAACGGAAGTCCGTCCGTGTTACCCCACGACAGCCCAATAATTGATGGGCGCGAACCGCATCTCGCATCGCCTTCTCATGGATTGCAGGAGGCAAGTCTGATGGATTTACATGGTGGACTGAGCCGCCTGCGGCATATTTGGCGTCATAATCGTAAAATTCATGACCCGTACGGATTTCTGTAACCGCCAAGGCCCGGTCACCCATAACGGCGAGAGTAAGTTCACGACCCGCGATAAATTCTTCAACCAGGACTTCATCGCCAGAGCGCCAATCCGGGTCGAGCAACTTTTCGGGCGGTCTATTTTCGCCCTTGCGCACAATGAACACCCCAAAGGAGGAACCGTCCGCATTGGGCTTCACGACATAGGGTGGCTCTAGGGGATGTTCGCGGGCTGCCTCTTGGCGCGACATCAGTTTGCCAGCTGGCACATCAAGACCCGCACTGGCAAACACCGCCTTGGCCTTTTCCTTATCCATCGCCAAAGCGGAAGCCAGAACGCCAGAATGCGTGTAAGGAATATTCGCGATTTCCAGCACAGACTGGATCCGCCCATCCTCGCCCCAAGGTCCATGCAAAGCATTTAGCGCAATATCTGGCGAGACAGATTTCAGGACTGAAGCAATATCGCGATCGACATCGATTTCCACAACGTCAGCACCCAGCGCGCGCGCGGCATCGGCGCAGGCTTTACCGGAGACAAGCGACACAGGTCGCTCGGCAGACCAGCCACCCATTAACACCCCTACCCGCACGCCCTTCATGCTGCGCCAATCCCTTATAAGTTGGGGCACTAATCGGTACCCAACGCAATGATTGATGAGACATGAAGGATTGAGGTGAATGGTAGGTTAAAGCCCACGCACATTGGTGCAGAAATGATTCGGGATTTTGACTGAAATTTCAGTGGGCAGTTTTCCACCTAAAGCCGTGCGGGTTTGGGTAGCGGGTTCAAAATGAGTCATCGAAGCTGACAAAAAAGTTACAATGCAGACCTCCAGTAAGCTGAGAGCGCTGGACCAAACCAAGTATTTTTGAAATGCGGTCAAGTTTGGATGCTATTGCCTTTCCATTTGACCTAAAACCGCTTCTACAATCTTTTCCGCACCGGCCAAACTGATGTTGTGAGTCTCGTTCTTCAGAACGACAACGTTTGAGGCAGAAGCTTTCGCGATACGCATAGCGCTTTGAGGCCCAACAGTTTCATCATTTTCACTCCTAAAGACAAAAATCGGAGCTTCACCTTCAACAGCACACAGATCGAAATCGTCACTATTCCGAAGTGAAAGCTTTTGGTATGCTGTGCCGACGGCCCTTACATGCGCGTAGCGCATAGATTTCCCACGCGCACTCGGCATGCTTGAGTAGTTTCTACACGGAGCATTTACGAGAACGAAAACGGTGCTTGGCGATTGGGGCAAGATTTTCGAAAGCTGAATCAGGGCAAATCCACCGAAGCTATTGCCCATGAAGACAGTAGAGAACTCATCAGGATTTCCCTTTTTGAGGGTCGACTGCTCGAATTGAATTCGCCTGGCAAGTAAATCAATTTCCTCATTTATGACGTCAGGAGTCGGCATCAGATAGGAAAGTCCAAAGCCAGGCGTTCCAGGGTGCTCTGGCACCCAGACCTTGTATCCGTTTGCCAGCCACGGCAGCAGGATATTGCTCGGTGAGGGCGAATATCTCGAGTAAGGTCCTCCGTGCAAATAAACGAGCAAACCTCTTCGCTGCCCAGTTTCTGGCAGAAACTCATGATAACCCGATCTCCCTAGCGGCACCCAAGCGTAATTGCGGTAGTTTGACTGGCATCCGAATGAGAGCTCCCCACGTGTTCTGGAACCTTCCTCAACTCCGCTTTGAACTGGGTCTTCGCCAAGGTTAATCAACCGAAAACCGCGTGGACCTTGTACGGGAAGATGCCTGCCAACCTTTATCCAGCGCGGTGTAAGTTCGTGGTTCACTGTTGATGGATTGAACTTGCCCGCCCGTGCAACCTGATTAGAAAAATTTTCAATAATCAATGAATTGTTAGCGTCCAAATAGGCTTCCTTTATATCTCCAATTGGGCTCGGCAACTCTGCGACATTGCCTGATTGATCGACAAGGAAAATGTTACGGCTTTTACCACTATAACCCAACCAAATAGCGACTCCCTCAGAAAACTGGCCAACATAATCTGCTGCAATGAGTTTCGGCGATCTAAGTGTTTGTTGCGAAATCACCTGCCCTGTACGAGTGGAAATGCGGGCAATCTGTACTTGCGCTTCAGCTTTCGCCAGCGGTGTTTCGTTTAACGTATCTTGCATCGTGATTGATACGGCACAAATGTCGACGACAGATACATTTGCACCACAAGAAATAGAAACTCTACTAATTCTAGTAAAATTTGTTGGAATTCTTAGGATTTGATCTGGATGCTCTACATCTACAAGGACTAAATCTTTGTCCAAAATTTGAGGACCAAATACAACATATCCCGCATGACCGCCAAGAAATTGACGGTTTCTACCATAATGGTTGATTTGACTGCCGAGAGTTTGAACTTCTTCAATGTGTGCTGTCTGCGGATCGATCTTGATGACTGCGCCATCGATTTTTCGGAGATAATATGCGTCAGTCGTTCGTGCCCACCCAAGTGGGGTAACTTTCATGATCCCAATGCCTCTGAGCCCATTTTGTACCCTGAGCAGCTCGACAGACTTTGTGTCGTTGAGCTTTGGTTCGAATTCAGGATTCTGAAAGACCGAGATAAAGGATCCGCTCGGTGATAGATTCACCACAGAGGATAGTGGGCGACTGCAAATCTGCTGACCGGAAAGCGCACCAATCGCATTTTGATCTTGAGTGAGTTCCTTTGCCGTTTGGCCCAAGAGAGCAATGGCAAGCGGTTCAGCTTTGTCATCGCCAAGGGCTATTGCACCTACAAGAGTTGTTACGATTGCAACGCAACCAACCAACACCCTTGCGATAAAGCGCAATGTAAACCTCCTCAAGTCTAGCTGGAATCTTGTCCTGGCAGTATTCTTTCAGCTTCATAGAGTACGAATTTTAAGTCAATATGCAGCTTCAAGAGATTTTAAGTAACCGCCGCCTCACCGCTCCCCAAACAGCCGCAAATATAGGGCGCGCAGCATGCCGGCGGTCGCGCCCCAAACATAATGATCGCCGTAGGGCATGGCGTAATAATAACGGGTCTGGCCATTATAGTCGCGCGAATGGCGTTGGTGGTTGGCGGGATTCATAAAGAAGGCAAAGGGTACTTCGAAGATGGCATCGACTTCGCGCGGATCGGCAACAAAGTCTGCTTGATGGGAAACTAGGCCCACAATTGGTGTAACCCGAAATTGCGTGACCGTTTCATACGGGTCAGAAGCCCCCAGCACCCGCACATGGGCTGGATCGAGGCCCACTTCTTCACGGGCTTCACGCAGGGCTGTTGCAATTGCGTCGGCATCCTCCGCTTGCCGCCTGCCACCGGGGAAAGCAATTTGGCCGGAATGGGTTGGCATATCCGCCGAACGGCGCGTCAAAAGGACCGACAAGCCTGCCTGACGCGTAACCAGTGGCACCAGCACCGAAGCATCACGCAAACTTGGCTGGGCGGGACGCTCGCCTGACAAATCAAAGTCCGAATAAGGCGGCCGACCGGCCAAGGCCTCTGGCGGCGCTAAGCGCTGCTCAAGCAAGGCAATCAATTCGGCTTCGCTCATCCCTCGATGCCTTCCACCAGCCCCAGATCGAAATTTACGCCTTGGCT
The DNA here is from genome assembly GCF_020253525.1 of Aquidulcibacter sp. Lineage (GTDB taxonomy): Bacteria > Pseudomonadota > Alphaproteobacteria > Caulobacterales > Aquidulcibacteraceae > Aquidulcibacter. The sequence continues at coordinate 5,561 of NZ_JADCBK010000015.1, read as the reverse complement.
GGTCAGGGTCAGGCGTTCGCCTTCCAAATCAGCCCATTCAACCAATTCATAGAAGGGGGCGCGCAGGATGCGGGCGTCTAACCGTCCACGCACCCGCACATAGGGCCGGGGCTGCCCAGTTTTGGGATCATGATCGACCCACAAGGGATTGGTTGGCCCAACAACAATTTGATCGCCGACATTGGTTGTCACAACGATGCTGGGTCCGAGGCTGGTCTCAAGCCGGTCGACACGTGTCCCCAAAAAATGGGCGTCAGCAACATGGACAATCACTTTCTCGCCCGGCGTCACCAAATAGGTCTGCCCATCCTCATCCTTGCGCAAAATGGTGGAAAAAAGATCGATCATCGGCTGGCGGGTGATGCGAACCCCTTCGTGCCACCAAGTGCCGTCCGCCCGAATTTCCATGCCAATATCGCCGCAATGGGCAGGATTCCACCGCTCGACCGGCGGCAACGCCCGCTCGCGCCCATGCTGGCCCTGCAAACGCATTAATTCTGCCAACAAATCTGCAAGGGGACGTGGATCACTCATGCGATCAACTTAGGTTCGTTCTGGGGGGATGACCAGATGAGGGTGCACTGATCGACGGAAGAAACCTCTCTGAAAAGACACTCGCGCAACACCCTTGAGTCAGGCTAGGCTAAATCCATGAGTGATATGTCCCATCAAACCCCTTCCGACGACACTGCCGATCAGACCTCAGGGCGCATTGATCGCGCACTTGAAACCATTGCAGCGGTCCGTGCCGGGGTTGGCGGTGCCATCCTTGGGCAAGAGCGGGTGATTGATCTGACACTTGCGACAATCTTGGCCGGTGGTCATGGCTTGTTGGTTGGCGCACCGGGGTTGGCCAAAACCCGACTGGTAGAAGCTGTTGCCATCGCCACAGGGCTAGATTGGGGCCGGGTACAATTCACACCAGACCTCATGCCGTCCGACATCATCGGATCAGAAATCCTTGATCAAGACAGTAACGGCAAACGTAGTTTCCGCTTTGTACAAGGCCCAGTCTTCACAAGCCTTTTGATGGCAGATGAAATCAACCGCGCAAGCCCACGCACCCAATCCGCCCTTCTCCAAGCCATGCAAGAGGGCCAAGTGACTGTCTCTGGCGTCACCTACAGCCTGCCAGAGCCCTTCTTTGTTTTGGCCACCCAAAACCCAATCGAACAAGAAGGCACCTATCCCTTGCCGGAAGCGCAATTGGATCGTTTCCTCTTGCAAATTGATGTGCCCTTCCCGGATCGCGAGACCGAGCGGCAAGTTCTGTTGGCAACCACAGGCGAGGGTGATTTGGTTGCAAAGGCAGCTCTAAAACCCGGCGAATTGGCCAATTTGCAAAGCTTTGTGCGTAGCATGCCGGTGGGCGAAAAAATCTTGGATGGGGTGCTCGACCTCGTGCGGTCGGCTCGACCTGAAAGTGCGACCGATCCTGAAATACGCAATCTTGTGGCTTGGGGACCAGGCCCGCGCGCGGGTCAAGCACTGATTAAGGCCGCCAAGGCACGCGCTTTCCTGCGCGGCCGGGTTAGCCCCAGCTTGGACGATGTAACCGCGATTGCCCGCGCCGCCCTTGCCCACCGTATGGCTTTAACCTGGCGCGCTCGTGCGGATGGGCTAGACCTCGCAAAATTGATTGATCGCTTGGTTCTAGAGGCACTGCGACCCGCATGATGGCGAGCCAACAGGCGTTTATCCCTGCCAAATTGGCTGGCGATGCCCAAGATTTGGCCAATAGTCTGCCTGCCCTTTTGATGGATGCGCGCAAGACCGCCGCCAGCCTGATCCTTGGTGCGCACGGACGACGACGCGCAGGCCTGGGTGAAGCTTTTTGGCAGCACCGCGAACTTCTCGAAGGCGAGACCCTACGCCACGTGGATTGGCGACGGTCCGCGCGCTCTGACCGCCTCTTTGTGCGGGAGATGGAACGCGAAAGCCCAGCCTCTTTGCGCATTTGGGTCGACACACGCCCTTCTATGATGTGGCGCAATCAAGCCAGTCGCCCCACGAAAGCAGAACGCGCGCTGATTATTGCCTTGGCGCTTGCCATGGCAGCCAAGGCGGGCGGTGAACGGGTTAGCACCTTATTTGGTGGCCAAATGTTTGGCCAAGAAGAGACCTTTCTTCAGGCACTTATGGTCGGTGGGGGCCAGTTTGACGCCCAAGCAGCCCTCAAAAGCGACCGGCAAGCGCAAATCCTGATTGTGAGCGACGGGTTAGAACCCATTGAAATCTGGGCAGAACGGCTTCGCCGCTTGTCTTCTGCAGCCCAGCCGGTCTTGTTTGTTTTGATCCGCGACCCAGACGAAGAAGCTTTCCCTTTTGAAGGTCGCGTGGCGTTCACTGAGCCCGGCAGCGCCTCACCCGTGATTATTGGTCAAGCCGGGGCCGCGCGCGAGGCGTATCAGAGTGCCTACCGTCTACATTTTGAAACGCTGCGTGCGGCACTTAGCCGAACCCAAGGCAGTTTGCTCAGCCATGCGACAGATCAACCAGCCTTGCCCGTGACGTTGCAGGCTGCTGCGCTATTGGATGGACGCGGTGCCTCCAGCCAAGGGGCGGGCTAGCCATGTTGACCTTTGGCCCTCTTGGAATCACGACCCCTTTGGCCTTGCTAGCTTTGGCGGCTTTGCCTCTGATTTGGCTGGTTATTCGGGCCTTGCCGCCGGCCCCACGCGAACAGGTGTTTCCGCCCACCGCCCTTTTGGCAAACTTGCCAAATACAGAAGAAACCCCGAAAAAAACCCCGCCGTGGCTGGCTTGGTTTCGGATGTTGGCTTTGGGTCTCTTTGTGCTCGGATTTTCTGGTCCAGTGCTCAATCCAGTCACCAAACCCGATACAAGACCCCTGTTGATCGTCATCGACGATGGGTGGACCTCGGCGCCTTCTTGGCGCGCGGTTACCGATGAGGCCGCCCAAGTCGCGCGGGCATCGAGTGGGCCTGTACGTTTGTTGTGGACCACGCATGGTGGCAACGGCGCGAGGCCGCTGGAAGTCTTAAGCCCCAGCCAAGCTGCAGCCCGCATTCTAGCCGCCCAGCCAAAGCCAGTCTTGCCCGATCCATCTGGCGCTTTAGGCGCGCTGAAGGATCTTCCGACGGGCCAGCGCATCCTTTGGTTCTCGGATGGTGTCGCCCACGCCAAGAGCCAAGCGTTTGCAGAGAGATTGACACAGATAGGCTCGGTACGTTTGCGCGGTGTGCCCGAGGGTGCGGTTGCCATTACCCGGGCCGCTGCCACGTCTGAAGGCTATAGTCTGGGCGTCGTCACAGGTCCTGCGACCAGCCGAACCCAAAGGCTGGAAGCGGTCAATAGTCGCGGCCAAAGCCTGCGGGAAACGAGTGTGGCCCTCGTGCCAACGGGGGTCAGCTTTGCTTTGGAATCGGTCGTCATGCGCGATGTCGCAGCCCTTCGGACAGCCGATGCGCGCTCGGCTGGTGGCGTCTTCTTGCTCGATGCCTTTGATCGCCGTGTCCGCACGGGCCTGATCGCCGAGCGCCAAGACGATCAACCTTTATTGTCAGACGCCCATTATCTAGAAGGGGCGCTTAAGCCCTATACTGATTTGACGCGCGCGAATTTGACCCGGCTGATTGATGCGGGTCTGGACGCATTAATCCTGCCCGATGCGGGCGAACTTGGGGCGCAAGACAGCCAAGCCTTAGAACGCTTTGTACGAAATGGCGGTCTTTTGATCCGGACAGCCGGTCCGAAACTTCTGGCCGCTGGCCCAAGCCCACTTATCCCCGCAGCCCTTGCCCCCGAACCGCGAACTGTCAGGGGTAGTATGACATGGGATAATGCGGGCAAGATCGGCGTGTTTGACCCTACCAGCCCCTTTGCGGGCTTGACGGTGCCCGATGATGCCCGCGTTACCCAAATTGCGGTTTTGGCACCAGAAGCAAGCGCGGGCGGCACCACCTCGACACGGGATCAACAAGCTTTACAGATTTGGGCACGCCTCGCCGATGGAACGCCTTTGGTTACTGCACGTGAATTAGGCAAAGGCAAAGTCGTGCTGTTTCACACAACCGCCGGTCCAGCCTGGAGCGATGTTGCTTTCTCGGGCGTGCAAGTTGCCATGCTGCGGCGCGTTCTGGCGCAAGCGGCCTCTAGCGCCATTCCCGCTAATTTTGTTGTGGGTACAGCGCCATTGAAGCCCGTCTTGGTGTTGGACGGATTTGGCACGTTTCGCGCGCCAGACCCGCAAATTCGTCCGATCCGACCGGAAGAAGTGCAAACTGCCCAACCCAGCCTTGATCGGCCCCCTGGCATTTATGAAGGCGGGGGCGTGCGGTGGATCTTGCAAGCAGCTGCCCCCAATCTGCGCTTGGACCCTTTGCCCGACTTGGCCAAAGTCGAACGCGTGGCCGAAGCCGAAAGGCAACCTCAATCTCTGGCGGGACCTTTTCTAGGCTTAGGCATGGCCCTTCTGCTCATCGACATGATTGTCAGCCTCTGGCTTGCAGGCAAGCTTGCGGGGCTTAAGCGGCTGGCCAGATGGCGGGGACAGGCCAAAACGGGCGCAGCCATGGCAGGCCTACTGCTTTTCGGCTTGATGTTTTTTGGTGGCGCGCCAGAGGCAAGTGCGCAAACCACAAAGGCCAAACCGCGGCAGGGAGACCTCTCGCTCGCTTATATCAAGACTGGGGACGGGGCACTTGACGCCCAAACCCAGCGCGGCCTTGAAGGGCTATCGCGGGCGCTGCGAGATCGGACTTCGGTTGAACCCGGTCCAGTCATTGGCCTAGATCCAAGCCGTGATGACTTAGCCCTCTATCCCATCCTGTTTTGGACATTGGGGGAGGCTGCCACCGAAACCCGTCCCGAAGTGGCCAGTGCCTTAGATCGCTATATGAAAAATGGCGGGGTTTTGTTTGTAGATTCCCGCGGTGGCGGACGGACCCCCGCTATGGCACGCCAAATCACCCGTGCGGCCTTAAGGGGAATTGAAGCCCCACCTCTGGCCCCCGTTCCGGATGGCCATGTCCTGACAAAAGCCTTTTACATCCTCCAGCGATTTCCCGGCCGCTATCCCGACGCAAAGCTCTGGGTCGAGACCGAAGCTTCAGCGGCAGCCAGCGCCAATGACGGTGTTTCCCCCCTCATTCTCGGCGATGGAGACTGGGCTTCTGTTTGGGCGAGAGCGCCGAATAGTCCGTCCACGAGCATGATGCAGGGCTTTGATGGGGTGGGTCCTACTACGAATGAACTCGCCATTCGGGTTGGCATAAATATCGTGCTTTATGCGCTGACCGGCAATTACAAGGCCGACCAAGTGCATGCGCCCGCCTTGCTGGAACGGCTAGGACGCCGCCAGGTGCCACCGCGATGACTGAGATTGACCTCGTCAAACTGGGTCTTGACCCGTGGCTGCCACCCTATGTCCTTTTCGGCTTGGCACTTGCGGGCATTGGGCTGGTGGCACTTTATGTCCGCTTGGGTGGCAAAGCCCCCTGGACCCGCTTTGGTTTAGTGCTGGTTGCATTAATCGGCTTATCAGGGCCCAGCCAAGTCCGCGAAGAGCGGGTGGCTCTAACCGACATTGTCGCAGTTCT
>NZ_JADCBK010000149.1 GCF_020253525.1 Aquidulcibacter sp. | reverse complement strand
GGGGGGGGGGGGGGGGCGGCGGGGGGGGGGGGGGGGGGTGGAGGAGGCGGCAAAGGTGATGGCTGGACAACGGTCCCGCCGCCGCCACCGCCACCGCCGGCACAAGCCGTCAACAGCACACAATTTGTGGCAGCAACTAAAAGGAATAGGACTCGTAAGGTCATCACTTCGGGCCTCCTGCCCAGATTACGTAGTGTGACGCTAACAGAATTCTATTTCGGGACCGTAAATTAGGCCGTGGACAAGAGTGCGAGGATGGATTGGCCATAACGACGAGCCTTCGCTTCGCCGATACCCGAGATCATCATCAAAGCGGATGTCGTCGATGGGCGCGCCAAAGCCACTTGGCGCAAAACTGAATCATGGAACACAACATAGGGGGGAATACCCGCCGCACGCGCGGTCTCAAGCCGCCAGTTTCGCAACATGCGATAGAGAGCCAATGTCTCTGGATCGAGATCATCATCCAAAGCAATCTTCGCAACACTACGCTTCGTGCCGCCAGCTTGGACGGGGTCCTCGCGCGTGAAAACCGATACCTCGCCCTTCAAAACCGACCGTGCAAGATCTGGGCACGCGATGGTTAAAAGCGGAAAGCCATCACGATTTTGCTCTGCCAGAATACCATCAAACAAGAGCTGATCCAGCACGCGACGCCACGCGGTCTTGTTAAGACCCTTACCAATGCCGAAAGTGGAACGTTCGGCAAAACGGGTCTCCAAAGGTCCATCCGGCTCGGCCCCAATCAAATGCGAGATGATCCGCCCACGCCCAAAACTTTCCTCACAGCGGATGACGGCGGATAAAGCCATCTTCGCCCACTGGCTTGAATCATGGCCCATCATAGGATTGGTACAGACGTCGCATTGCCCACAATCTTGCACATCCGTCTCGCCGAAATAGCGGCGAACCCCGCCCCGGCGACAGGCAAGCCCGTCCAGAAAGCTATAAAGCTGGTTCAGCTTAGATCGTTGAACCTGTTTCACTTCATCGGGCGCTGGCGAACCATCAATCCGCTCGGCCATAAAGCGACGATCAGAAAAGCCATAGAAGGCAATCCCTTCAGCAGGTAATCCATCGCGACCGGCGCGCCCAACCTCCTGCCAATAGGCTTCGATGCTTTTAGGTGGATCAGCATGGATGACATAGCGCACATCGGGCTTATCAATGCCCATGCCAAAAGCGATGGTCGCAACCATCACCACGCCATCTTCTTCTTGAAAGCGCCTTAAATGCTCGGATTTTTGATCCGACGGCATTTGGGCGTGATAAGCCAGCGCATGGACGCCTTTTTCACGCAGGCTTGCCGCCAACTCTTCGGTCTCTTTACGGGCGGTGACATAAATAATGCCGCACAGACCTTGGCGGGCCAATACCAGTTCTAGGATTCGCGCAGCGGTGCGGCTGTCCTTACGCCGGGTGGAGAGGATGAGGTTGGGGCGGTCAAAACTTGCAACAAATTCAGGGGCGTGCGTCAAATGCAACTGACGTCGAATATCTTCGCGCGTGCGGACATCCGCGGTCGCGGTTACGGCCAAGCGTGGCACGCCGGGGAAGGCCTCCTGTAGCGCGCCCAAACGTCGATAATCTGGGCGGAAGTCGTGGCCCCATTGGCTGACACAGTGGGCTTCATCGACGGCGATTAAGGAAATCGGGTAGCGGCTTAAACGCTCAATCAAAGCTCCCGAAGAAAGACCTTCCGGCGACACATAGAGGATATCGAGCCGACCAGCCTCTAGAGCTGAGAATACGGCCTGCTTGTCGTCCCAAGCCATACTGGAATCGAGCCGCGCAGCCCGAACCCCCGCCGTGCGTAAAGCCTCCACCTGGTCCGTCATCAAGGCAATCAGAGGCGAAACAACAATGCCAACCCCGGGCCGCAAAAGCGCGGGGATTTGGTAGCACATGCTTTTGCCACCCCCTGTTGGTAATACAGCCAAAGCATCGCCACCCGCCAAAACATGTGCCACCACATCGGCTTGCAAGCCTCGAAACGCGCTATGGCCGAAGACGCGATGCAGCGTGGCTTGCGCATCTTCCAGTGTCGGATCAAGAGGGGGGAGCACTTCAGCCAGCATAGCCCCCTCATGGGGCGCTTCGCGGCGGGATGCTAGCGCTTGGCGAGGCGCATCGCATCTTCTGCGAGCCGACTTTGGATTGTCTGCTTCGCGAGTTCGATATCAGAAGGCGAGGCGCTCACCTCAAGCGGATATTGTCCCTCAGTCGCATTGCAAGTGACGAAAGTCCCATCTTGGAGATCAAAGCGCCCGATACGAAACTCCAACCACCGAACTTGCACGCCCTTTTCATCGATCCCACCCTTGTCCTCATAGGTGGCCATGTCGCCGGAGGTTCGGAATTCTTGGCGGTCGATGGCGCTGTCGCCATTTCGATCTAGAGACGCAAATATTTCGCGGTCGCAGGGCACTTGCAGTTCAGACTTGATCAAGCGCCCGTCCTTATCAGAATCGAGCTTTGCAAAGACATCGGGCGATGCGGCAAGCGCACCCAGCCCGACCAAAGACAGGGCAAGACCCATGGCAATCGGCTTAATCTTGATCCGGGACATCCGCACACTCCTACACTAAGCATGCAAACCTCGCCTGATTTGATCGCCTTCACAAGGCAATCAACCTTGGGTCACACCTAACGGCTTAATTCGCGCATGGCCCGATCAAGACCTTGGATTGTCATAGGGAACATGCGGTCACGACCGATTACATCGCGGATCAAGTTTACAGACGGGGTATGATCCCAGTGCCGCTCTGGCACCGGATTGATCCAGATAAGATGGGGATAGACGTCCGATACGCGTTTGAGCCACGCCGCGCCCGGCTCTTCATTCCAATGCTCGACACTACCACCGGGATAGGTGATCTCATACGGGCTCATGGTCGCATCGCCCACAAATACGACCTTATAGTCGGCGGGAAACTTATGCAGCACGTCCCAAGTCGGCAGTTTCTCGGCATTGCGACGGCGATTGTCCTTCCACACTTCCTCGTAAATGCAATTGTGGAAGTAGAAATATTCCATATGCTTGAACTCTGTCCGCGCCGCAGAAAACAGTTCTTCGCATACCTTGATATGGGCATCCATCGAGCCACCAATATCAAAGAAAATCAGCACTTTGACCGTATTTCTACGCTCTGGCCGCATCACAACATCGAGATAGCCATTCCGCGCTGTCGTATCGATTGTCCCCTTGAGATCAAGCTCAGAAGGTGCACCATCTCGGGCCCAACGCCGCAAGCGGCGTAGCGCGACTTTGATGTTGCGGGTGCCAAGTTCAACCTGATCATCCAGGTTTTTATACTCGCGCTTGTCCCATACTTTAACGGCGCGACCATGGCGGCCTTCCTTTTGACCGATCCGCACGCCTTCAGGATTATAGCCATTGGCGCCAAAGGGCGAGGTACCGCCCGTTCCGATCCATTTATTGCCGCCTTCGTGCCGCTCCTTCTGCTCTTCGAGGCGCTTCTGCAGCGTCTCCATCAGCTTCTCCCAACCGCCTAAGCTTTCAATCTCAGCTTTTTCCTCTTCGGTGAGATATTTTTCCGTCAGGGCACGCAACCAATCCTCAGGGATTGCTGCGGCTAAAGCATCGCTAGTCTTTTCCAAGCCTTTAAAGACATGCCCAAAGACGCGGTCGAATTTGTCGAGATTCCGCTCATCCTTCACCAATGCCGAACGCGACAAATAGTAGAATTCTGTGATGTCGCTCTCAATCACTTCCTTGTCCATCGCCTCCATCAGAAGCAGATATTCCTTCAGGCTGATAGGAACCTTGGCGTCGCGAAGTTCAGAGAAGAAGCGTTGGAACATGGGCGTGTAACCTGAGACATTTGTGATTTGTCTCCGACATTAGAGAAGCCAGCGCACTTGTCGAGTGCCCTGCACCTAGAATTAGCGCGCAGGCTTAACCCCAAGGGCCGAAATCGCGACCTAATTGGGAATTGTCCCTGAGACGGGGATCAACAGATAGCGCTTTCCAGCTTGATCAGCTGGGGGAAAGTAGCCTGCCCGCATATTGACTTGCACCGACGGCAATAAAAGCACGGGTGGGGCCAAGCCTTTGTCTCGGGTTTGTCGCATGGCAACAAATTCTGCTTCCGTCACGCCATCATGGATATGAATATTGTGGGCGCGCTGCGTGGCGACATCGCTTTCCCACGCATAATGATCCCGGCCAGCGGCCTTATAATCATGGCACATCCAGAGCTTGGTCTCAGGCGGCATGGCGAAGATTTTCTGGATCGAGCGATATAGAGCGGCCGCATCACCCCCCGGGAAATCGCAACGTGCCGTACCGTAGTCGGGCATGAACAATGTGTCGCCGACAAAGACGTGAGAACCAATATGATAGGCAACGCAAGCAGGGGTATGGCCGGGCATATGGATGACCTTGATCTCTTGTCCGCCAAACTGCAGGACTTGGCCATCTGTCGCCAGAATATCGAATTCCCCACCCGTCATGCTCAGATCATTGGCCTGAAACACAGGGGCAAAGGTCTTCTGGATTTTGTCGATAGAGCTACCGATCACAATCTTCGCGCCAGTCTGGGCCTTCAAGAACGGGGCAGAGCTTATGTGATCGGCATGGACATGGGTTTCTAGAATATAGTCAATCTTGGCCCCCTGCTCTGCCGCGGCGTCGAGCACGGCCTGGGCCGATCGGGTCGAAAGGGAGCCGCCTCGATGATCATAGTCCAAAACAGGGTCAATGATGACTGCCCGCGACGTCTCAAGATCAACTACCAGATAGGTGATCGTAAACGTGGCCTCATCGAAAAATGCGGTGATACGTGGCTCTGACATAATGATTTCTCCATCGTGCTGGATGATAGGCTTGACTATATATTAGATTATGCTAATTTAGCAAGTGCTAATTTATGGAGCCTCGCAGATGCCCTCGGAAATCGAGCTTGAACATACAGCACGCGACATGGCCGCCCGCGCTGGCTTGGTAGCTAAATTATTGAAAGCACTTGGCAATGAACGACGCCTTTTGGTGCTATGCCAGTTGGTTGAAATGGGTGAAGCCAATGCCGGTGCGCTCGGTACAGCGATTGGCCTTAGTCAATCGGCGATGAGCCAACATCTCGCGGTGATGCGCGAAGAAGGCCTTTTGTCGACGCGGCGAGAGGGTACCACCATCTTTTACACCATCGCCGATCCAAAGCTGACGGAACTGATGGATACCCTCCACCGTCTCTATTGCAGCCCAAACGCTGCCTGACCCCCTTAAACCTCAGGAGTGAAACATGACCCTCAAAACCATTTCCATTGACGAAGCAAAGCGCCTCCTCGCCGATGGCGCGCGGCTGGTGGATATACGCGAGGCCGATGAAGTCGCTCGCGAACGCATAGGATTGGCCAAAAGCGTCCCATTTTCTCGTTTGGGCGATGTTTTGCCGCTTACGGGCGATCATGCCGTTATCTTCCACTGCAAAGCCGGTAATCGGACCGCAGCACATGCCAGCCGACTAGCAGCCACCACCACATGCGATGCTTATGTGCTGGAAGGAGGTATCGAAGCTTGGAAAGCGGCCGGCCTGCCCGTCATTAAGGACAAGGGTCAACCGATTGAGATTATGCGCCAAGTTCAGATTACCGCAGGGAGCCTGGTGTTGCTTGGCGTTATTCTTGGCACATGGGTTCATCCAGGCTTTTACGGTCTATCCGCTTTCATCGGCGCAGGGCTGACTTTCGCGGGTACAACGGGCTGGTGCGGGATGGCCAAAGTCTTGGCCCTTATGCCGTGGAACCGACCTCAAGCATCCATGTCCCTCAAGGCCGGTTAAATCATGGACCCCGCCACACTCATCGCCGGCCTAGGATCTGGGCTTCTGATTGGAGCCATTTTGGGCTTGATTGGCGGTGGCGGGTCCATCCTAGCCGTTCCCCTTCTTCTCTATGTAATTGGGGTCGTAGACCCCCATACGGCCATCGGAACGGGCGCGGTCTCTGTCGCAGCCAATGCTTTATTGGGCCTGTGGGCGCACGCTCGCGCCCATAATGTGAAGTGGCGATGTGCGTTCATGTTTTCAGCCGTCGGTGTCTTGGGCGCGACCTTGGGCAGCAGTCTGGGCAAGGCGATGGACGGCCAAAAGCTGCTCACAATGTTTGGCTTTATCATGATCGCTGTTGGAATTCTTGCTGCCCGCAAGCCTACACGGATTGAAGCGCCTGATGTCCGGCTGTCGATCGCGAGCGCCCCTATCCTCATGCCTCGATTAATCGCCAGCGGAACTGGGGTTGGGCTGGCGTCTGGCTTTTTTGGGATCGGCGGCGGCTTTCTGATCGTTCCGGGCCTCATGTGGGCAACCAGCATGCCAATGAGCATGGCAGTGGGCACTTCGCTCGTGAGCGTTGCGGCCTTTGGCACCGCGACAACGGCCAGCTATGCGCTGTCTGGGCTTGTGAACTGGCCCGTCGCTGGACTGATGATTGCTGGAGGCTTGCTAGGCAGTACCTTAGGCACCTGGGCTAGCCAATCCCTTGGCCAGCACAAACGTGCGCTCGCTATGGTCTTTGCAACCATCGTGGTTCTCGTGGGGGCTTGGATTGTTTGGACGGGGCTCGGCAAACTCTAGGCCTGCCCCGTCCGAGATACTTTAACCGCGGGTTTCGCGCCGTGCCAAAAATGCCAGACGCTCAAATAAGGCAACATCCTGCTCGTTCTTCAACAGCGCGCCATGCAAGGGCGGGATCAGCTTGGAAGGATCTTTTTGCTTGATCGCATCGAGATCGATGTCATCAGTTACCAAGAGCTTGAGCCAATCCAGCAATTCGGACGTTGATGGCTTTTTCTTCAGGCCAGGCACTTTGCGCATGTCGTAGAAACTAGCCAGCGCGTTGGAAATCAGACGCTTTTTGATGCCGGGGAAGTGGACGTCAATGATCGACTGCATCGTGTCTTCATCTGGGAACTTAATGTAGTGGAAGAAGCACCGACGCAGGAAAGCGTCTGGCAATTCCTTTTCATTGTTCGACGTGATGATCACGATGGGGCGCTCAACCGCTTTGATGGTTTCGCCCGTCTCATAGACGTGGAATTCCATCCGATCCAATTCTTGCAAGAGGTCGTTTGGAAACTCGATGTCGGCCTTATCGATCTCATCGATCAAAAGCACGCAGCGGCCCTTATGCTCAAAGGCTTCCCACATCTTGCCCTTTGTGATGTAGTTTTTCACGTCCTTGACACGCTCGTCGCCCAACTGGCTATCGCGCAGGCGGCTAACGGCATCATATTCATAAAGACCCTGCACGGCCTTTGTGGTCGATTTAATGTGCCACTCTAACAAGGGCAGGCCCAATGCCTTTGCAACTTCGATCGCCAAGACGGTTTTGCCGGTTCCAGGTTCACCCTTAATCAGCAGGGGGCGCTCTAATTTGATGGCCGCATTGACTGCGACTTTCAAATCATCCGTCGCCACATAATTCTTTGAGCCCTCAAACCGCATCCCTAGCACTCCTGATCATCTTGTTTTTGTCAGCTTGCCGACAGGCTAACAGGCATGGGGTGGTTGGAGCAAGTGCTGTTTGCCGAGGGCTCGTCAAGTTTGGGGTGCCTGTTTTTTGGGCAGGCCTGCGCAAGACACACTCAGTCCGCTTGACAGAAGGCGCGCTCGCCCGTGGAGTGCGCTCGCACAAGGGGAAACACCATGGCGCGCGCGCCGGATAAGTTAAGTGACATGGCTGCGCCACCGCGCCCGGGCCAAGAAGGGCCATTTGAAGGCTATCATCTCGGTGCGGCCTATGATGAGATGTTCGACGCTAAAGGCGATCCCCGCCCAGGCTGGGCCGGGCTTTACAATCGTTTGAGCCAAGCCACACCGCAGAGCCTACGCGACCTGCAAGCCAATATCGACCGCACCTTCATGGCCCAAGGGGTTACTTTTACGGTCTATGGCCACGAAGATTCCACAGAGCGGATTATCCCCACCGATATTCTGCCGCGCATCATCCCAGCAGCCGAATGGGACAAATTAGAGCGTGGCTTTAAACAACGCCTCGAAGCTCTAAACCTGTTTTTGGCCGACATTTATGGCGATCAAGCCATCATCAACAATGGCTATGTGCCGCGAGACCTCATTCTAGGCTCCTCCAATTATCGCCGCGAGATGCTGGGCGTTGAAGTGCCACACGGGGCCTATGTCAATATTTGCGGCACGGACGTCATCCGGCGCGAAGATGGGGCCTATGTGGTGCTCGAAGATAATCTTCGAGTACCTTCAGGCGTCTCTTACATGTTGTCTAACCGCGATGCGGTTAAACGAGCCTTCCCAGACCTGTACCGTGCCGCGCGCGTGCGCCCGGTCGAATCCTATCCTGACGATTTGCTGGCCATGCTGAAGAGCCTAGCTAGCGAGTATCAGCCAGACCCGACGGTGGTGGTGCTCACGCCCGGCGTCTTTAACTCTGCTTATTTTGAGCATGCCTTCTTGGCGCGCCTGATGGGAACGCCCTTGGTCGAAGGGCGCGATTTGGCCATTCATGACAATGTCGTTTACATGCGCACAACATCTGGCTTGAAGCGGGTAGACGTCATTTATCGCCGTGTTGATGACGCCTTTGTCGATCCCCTCGCCTTCCGACCCGATTCTACCCTTGGTGTCGCAGGGCTTATGAATGCGTATCGCGCCGGCAATGTGGTCATCGCCAATGCGCCGGGTGCCGGTGTTGCTGATGATAAGGCGGTCTATGCCTATACCCCGCAAATCATCAAACATTATCTCGACCAAGACCCAATCATCGACATTGTTGAGACCTTCTTGTGTCGAGAGAAAAGCCAGATGTCGCATGTCTTGGCCAATCTCGATAAACTCGTCGTCAAAGCCGTTGGCGAGAGTGGCGGCTATGGCATGTTGATCGGGCCACATGCGACCAAAGCGCAAATTGAAGAATTTGCCGCCAAGATAAAGGCCGACCCAGACAATTATATCGCCCAACCCACCATCTCGCTGTCGACGGCACCGACCTATATTGATGGGGCGGTTGAGACGCGCCACGTGGATTTGCGGCCCTTTATCCTCTGCGGTGCCAAAATGACGCTGACTCCAGGAGCCCTGACGCGCGTCGCGCTGCGCAAAGGCTCACTGGTGGTGAACTCAAGCCAAGGGGGCGGCTCCAAAGATACATGGGTCCTGTCGGGGCCAAGTGATGGGCGGGCACGGTCATGATGTTATCGCGCGTTGCAGACAGTTTTTATTGGATTGGCCGCTATACCGAACGGGCTGAGCATGCTTGCCGTGTGCTGCAGATCACTTTGACTGCGGGACTTGAGGCGGGTGCGGAAGAAGCGGAAATGACTACCGAGCGCGCGATGCGGGCTTTAGGTGCTGCGCCCATGGCAGCGCGTATGGATGCGCTGGAAGAAGCCCGTCTTCTAACCTTTGGCGGCAAGGGCGAGATTTCATCCATCCACACGGCCGTATTTGCTGCGCGCGAGAACGCCCGCCAAGTGCGAGATCAAATCACCACCGAAATGTGGGAACGGTTAAACCGCCTCTATTTTCGGGTGCGTGAGACCGCGGCCAAACGCAATTTCAATCAGATTGCGGCAGGCTTCTTTGAAGAGACGATCAACGACCTGCATGCCTTTAAAGGCATTGTTTCGGGCACCATGAGCCATGGTGAAGGCTTCCATTTTTTGTCAATGGGTCGCGCCATTGAGCGGGCGCAATTAATTGTTCGCCTACTTGATCTGCATTTTGGTGAGAAGCAGGCGGCCATTGGTGATTTCGGCTGGGTGCAGCTTTTGCGCATGTGCTGTGGTTTGGAACCCTATCTGCGGGTGAAAACTGCCACCTTCCGTCGCGATCAAATTGCAGACTTTCTGGTCTTGGATCCCTACTTCCCGAGGTCGTTGCGCTTTTGTGCCAATACGATTGCCGAACATATTGATGCGGTTGGCGCGCTGGCAGATGAGCGCGCGCGCGAAACCTGTACGCGCCTGTCTGGCCGACTGGCGGCGCGCTTGAATTTTGCGGTTCTGGACGAGGTGACGGGCAAAAGCGGCCAAGCTTTTATCGCGCAAGTCGCGGACGATTGTATCGCGATCTCAGATGCGGTTCACGCGGCCTTTATAAGTTATTCTTTGGCAGATCGCCTGCCCGGGACCAGCACATTGGGAGTGCGTTGATGCGCCTCGAGATCACGCATGAGACCCGCTATACCTATTCAGCCCCCGTCCGTGAAAGCGTGATGGAATTGTGGTTGCAGCCTCTAACCTTGCCGATGCAGCGCTTGGTGGGCTTTGACATTGTGACAGAGCCCCGCGCCAAAATGATGACCTATCGCGATTGGCTGGGCAATATCGTCTATCATTTTGACGTCCCCGCCAAGCATACTGAGCTTGTGATCCGATCACGCGCGATGGTTGAAACCTATGAACGGACCGAACCACTTCCCGCCAAAGTTGACCCAGGTGCTTGGGCACATTTGCGCAGCGATGAAGTTCGCAGCCGCTATTACGACATGATGCGTCCGTCCACCTTTGTCGACGGCTCGGGCCACCTAGAGACCTTTATGCGTGAGCGCGATCTTTTGGCGTTGCCACCCGATCCTCTAACGGGTCTCAGAGTTTTGAACCAAGAAATCTACGGGGCCTTTGATTATGTGCCGGGCTTTACCGCCGCCGATAGCCCGATAGATGCGGCGCTTGAGCACCGCAAAGGTGTCTGCCAAGACTTTGCCCATATCATGCTGGCAGTAGCCCGCCATTGGGGGATCCCATCGCGCTATGTGTCCGGCTATCTCGCCCGTACAGAACAGGACACCCAAATCCGCTCAGTGCCAGATGCCTCCCATGCTTGGGTGGAATGTTATCTGCCAGAGCAAGGCTGGGTCGGCTTTGACCCGACCAATGACATGCTGGCCAATGAGCGCCACGTGGTTGTTGCCTATGGTCGCGACTATGCCGATGTGCCCCCAACCCGCGGGGTTCTCAAAGGCGATGCCGACAGTCTGCTGGAGGTCGACGTCCATGTTCGCCAAGCAGAACGCCTCTCTTTAGACAGCGATTTTCTAAAAGTCGTGCGCTCACCGCGCACGCGGCCCGACCAGTTTATTGCGGCAACCAAGCCACAGAGGTCGATCGCACTCGAAATGCAGCACCAAATGGAGCAGCAACAGCAATAAAATTGCAGTAACCAAATACCGCGCTTGAGCCGTCGGATTAAATTGGCACTCGAAATGCCATAATCGAATGAAGGTTACGATAGCCGATTGCAGGATACGCGTCTGAGGTGAAAACCCAAGATTCTGCAAGTTAGCGCTGTCAGAATGACTTTCCCCAAAACCCACATCGCACCAAAATTTTATTGCACTATAATCAATGCAGTAAAATGAGAGAATAGTCAGCCACCTGTCTAGATCGCGCGACACTTTCCCCAATCAGGTTACCAAAAGTTATATCATTTCTGAATGGAAAATGAACAGGGGCAACATGGCCAATTCCCCAGATGATTGAATCAGGGTTCTACCTAGCGATTACTTAAATCAAATAATAACTGAGAATGAATAGCAGGAAAATCGCCTTTCCCGGGGGTTCTCCTGTGGTAACAGATGCAAATTAGGTCTTCTCATTAGAGCGACGCAATGTAAAAGCTAAAAAACGAATTTTAAAGGTGGAGGATTGTGTATGCCACAAGGTAAGTTGAGTACTCGGCCAGCGGTCGCCGCTCAGGACCGTGCTGAGCGAATTCTTATCGAAGCTACGCGATTATTTACCGAAAATGGTTATGCAGGCACACGAATGTCTGACATTGCATCGGCAATTGGCGTAACAAAGCCGATTGTCTATCGTTACTTTGACTCAAAACAGGTATTGTTTGAAGCCTTGGTACGGCGCGTGTTGGCGGACCAAATCGAAGGCGCGTGCCGTTTGATCGACGAACATCGCGGTCCAACCAAGCCTCTGTTGAACCAATTGGTTCGCGATGCCCGCATTGCTTTGAGCGCGCCTGGTGCGCTGGCCCCATGGCGGATCGCCGTGGGTGAAGCAGATCGTTTCCCAGATCTAGCCGCCTTCTTGCGCCACGGGTTTATCGATCCTGTCGAGGCATCGATCAAGAATTTGTTCGAGCGCTCGCTCGCAGCTAATGAGACCCACGGTACCAATGCTGCCACGCTGACCCGATTGTTCTGCGCACCTGTTGCAGCCGTGGCCATGATGATGGCAACCTTTGGCGAAGCCGAAGAAGCCCAATTTGATGTGGATGCTTTCTTGGCAGCGCATGTTGAGGGCTTCTGGCGCGGTTGGGCTGTAAAGCCTTAGGGCTTAGCGGCCTAAGCGGCGCTCCCAATGCTTGGCAAGGCGCAAATAGCGGTAAAAAGCGTAATTCATGGCTGTCATGAAGCCATAAAGGCCGCGCACAAAATGGCGCCGCGCGACATAAGCCTTTAGAAAAGCAAGCGGGAATTCCGCCACCAAGCGCACGGCACTGATGTTGCGACCTTTCCGGTCCAAATCATCCGCTTGCATATCCGCATAGGCATTTAACTTGATCAATTCGTGGCCCAATGAGCGGATGGATCGATGCTCGATAACGCCAGCAAGCCGCTTAATCGGTGTACCCTTCACCATATCTACCCGGTCATGCACCGGTGAGGCAGAATAGCGCCCAACCTTTTTGTGGTAGAAACGAACCGGGCTTAAGCGAAAGGCCCAAGGATGGGGGCGAGCCTCGCCGGGAAACATCTCAATTATATCGGTTTCATAACCGCAAGGTACGAGATCAGGTTGGCTGAGGACCGCGCGAATAGCATCTGCCAAGTCAGGCGTCACAACCTCATCAGCGTCGACATTAAGCATCCAGTCATGACGGCATTGATCTTCGCCGAATTGCTTTTGCAAACCATAACCGGGCCACGGATTGAAGATGACGCGTGCCCCTAAGCTTTCAGCGAGCTCTTGTGTGCCGTCGGTTGAGCCAGAATCAATGACCACAATGTCGTCTGAAAGGCCGCGTACCGACTCAAGCGTGGGCCCAATGCGATCCACCTCATTTTTGGCAATGATAAAGATCGACAGGGGAAATGACATCGCGCGAATCCTCTAGGGCACCTTGTTCCCTAGCAGAGGGCGAATATGCCCGTCGAGATGGACGGCAAAATCGGATCACAGGCACGGGCGACCAAACTGATACCCGACCCTCGCTTCATGCTGCCTATCGCCCTACATAGAGGCCATGAGCGAAGATCGTGAGCGCAATCGATTAAGTGGCCGGCTGAGCCGTGTTGCCCGTGTTGGGGTCAATATGGGTGCGGCTGCGGCCACCTTTGGGGCCCAAAGGTTGGTAGGCGGCAGCGATGCAGATAAGACGATCGCAATTGCTCTACGCCAAGCGCTCGGCAAGACGCGTGGCCCCTTGATGAAGGTGGCACAGATTCTGGCGACAATCCCTGACTTTCTGCCACCCGAATATGCCGAGGAACTAGCCGCCCTCCAATCCAATGCCCCCTCTATGGGCTGGCCCTTCGTCAAACGACGCATGCGCGCTGAACTAGGACCTGAGTGGGAGAGCCGCTTTGCCAATTTTGAGCGTGAGGCAGCCCATGCGGCGTCTCTCGGCCAAGTTCACCGGGCCACCCTGCATGATGGCCGTCTGGTTGCCTGTAAGCTGCAATATCCAGATATGGCGAGCGCGGTTGAGTCTGACGTCGCACAGTTAAAGTCTCTACTCAGCCTATTTCGGACGTTCGAAAAATCCCTTGACCCCAGCGAAGCGGTTGAGGAAGTGACCGACCGCTTGCGCGAAGAGCTCGACTACACGCGTGAGCGCCAGCATATGCGCCTTTATGGGGATCTCTTGGGTGGCCAACCCGATATTGCCTGCCCAGAGCCGATTGACGACCTGTCAACCGGGCGACTTTTGACCATGACCTGGCTGGATGGGGCACCTCTATTGACGTTTAAGGAGGCTCCTCAAGACGAGCGGGACCGCATCGCGACCTTATTGTTCAAGGCTTGGTGGGTTCCCATGATGGCGACCGGGGTAATCCATGGCGACCCCCATTTGGGCAATTACTCCCTGACGCCTGGGGCAAACCGCCTCAATCTGCTTGACTTTGGCTGTGTCCGCATTTTCCCACCCCGCTTTGTGGCCGGCGTCGTGCAGCTTTATCTGTCGCTGGAGCGCAATGACTTTGACGGCACCATGGCAGCATATGAAATTTGGGGATTTAAGGGGCTTACGCGCAAACTAGCTGAAGTTCTAAACCTGTGGGCCCGGTTCATTTATGCGCCGTTGCTTGATAATCGGGTGCGCACCGTGGCCGATGGAATAGCTCCCGGCGACTATGGTCGCAAAGAGGCGTTTGAAGTGCGCAATCTCTTGAAAGAGCATGGTCCTGTGACCATTCCGAGGGAGTTTGTGTTCATGGACCGCGCCGCCATCGGCTTAGGTGCGGCCTATCTGCACTTAGGTGCAAAGCTCAATTTCTATGAATTGTTCCAGAACTCCATTGCAGGCTTTGATGAAGCTGCTTTGGGCATGCGGCAAGATCAAGCACTTCAACGCGTCGGTCTACGCTGAATTCTATCGGCGATTGACGCTAGGTCACGACTTGCCCAAGCGCGCGCCATAGGCCAAGTCGAAGAGATGACCGAGGCCAGCCCACACAATCTTGTTCGTTCTGAATTATCGTCCGTACCAGAAGTCGCCGACGGCAGCCGCGATAAAGGGCCGCTAGAGGCCTATGGTGGGGAACGCCCCCCCTATCCAGCTTGGGCCTTGGACGCCATTGCGCAAGCACCTGAGGTCACGCACTTCCACGTTGAGGGCGCGAAGATCGAAGTCTTGATGTGGGGGCAGATCGGCCAGCCAGGCGTATTACTCTTGCATGGCAATGGGGCTCATGCGGGTTGGTGGAGCTTCATTGCACCCTTTCTCGCCAAGTCCGGCTATCGGGTGGCTGCGCTTTCCTTTTCGGGCATGGGCGGATCAGACTGGCGCGAAACCTATACGATGGATTTGTTTGCCGACGAAGTATTGGGCGCCTGCGCCAAGGCAAGCTTAGCGGCGAGTGGTCAGGCCCCGGTCATCATCGCCCATTCGTTTGGTGGCGTGCCCGCGATCTATACCGCGCTGAAGGCAGCCGAGCAGGTTGGCGGACTAATCTTGCTCGACAGCCCAATCGAACCCCCAGGCGAAGAGTGGAAAGGCCCGCCAAAGCGAACAGCCCCCAATCGAATTTACCCCACGCTTAAGGATGGATTGGCGCGCTTTCGCCTTGCCCCGCCTCAGCCGTGCGAGAACCATTGGGCCTTGGATCACATTGCGCGGGGTTCCCTGAAGCAGGTCGAGGGTGGTTGGACTTGGCAGTTTGATCCATTTTTATGGAATAGTTTCGCGCCCATGGTCATGTCGGAACGCGCCAGTCGACTAAAGGTCCCCACCATCGTTATGCGAGGTGGTAACTCATTTTTGATGGAGGACCGCATCTTCTCTTATATGAAGACGATTTTCCCAACGGGCACGGGCTTTGTCACCATTCCAGAAGCACAGCACCACCTGCTTTTAGACCAGCCACTGGCCACGATTGCCGCATTGGAATCCAGTTTGGCTGGCATCTCCATCTTGCCTAAGACCCCGATGCGCGGCTAAGAGGGGCTAACGGAGAGTTCATATGGCCAGCCACGACGATCACTACACCCCCGGCGAAATGGATATCGCAGAGCAATCTGCCATGTATCAGTCGTTTTTGGTTGCGACCCAATGGGGCTGTGTCCTGATCGCAGCGATGGTGGCCTGCATGGCCTTGATCTGGGGTGCGGATGTGCCTTGGCTGCAAGCAGTTTTGGGCTGTGGTGCTTTGTCGGTTGTTGCAGGTCTCGCCATGAAAATGGGTGGGGCGTTCACAATTACCTCGGTTTTGATCACCATCATCGGACTCATCTCGGGCGGCATCTCGACCGTCGTTGGCATGTTCATCTGAAGCGGCACGTGAGCTGCAACGGCTAACCGTAAGGATAGACCGGAAAAGTCGCTCAAAAAGCCCCATACCAATGCAGGTTAAGGACTGGCCTTTTGGCCAGAACCGGTTTTAAGTCCGACCGAAGCCATGGAGCCGTGTATTGGCCAAAGTACAGATTGAAATAAATGGACGTCGATATGCGATTGGCTGCGATGAGGGCCAAGAAGAGCATGTGATGCGCTTGGCTCGTTATTTTGACGAGCATGTAAAGCGTTTGGCGAGTTCTGTCGGACAAATTGGCGATCAGCGCCTTTTCTTAATGGGCGCATTAATTGTTGCCGACGAGATGCATGATTTGAAAGTCCGTCTCGACAAGGCGGAAGCCGAAATCGCTCGGTTGAGCGACGTGCGCGCCCAAGCTGCCCAGGCCGCTCAAGATCCGTCCCCCGTTACAGCGCTTGATGGCGCTGCAGGCCGTTTAGAAGCCTTAGCAGCCCGGCTCGAACAAGCTTAATCCAGCGTCTCATCCGTCAGGGCCAATCGCCTCGCGCAAGAGGCTATCGCCTGCAGCTTCTTCCAAGATGTTTTCTAGGGCCTGCCCATTTACGGGCACTTTGCCAATTTCCAGCATGAGCGGCACCGCAAAAGGCGAAATCCGCGTCAGTTTCTGATGACGGACTTGGCCAGCGATACGCGCCAAACATTCTGATAAGCGCCGAATATCCAAAAGACCCTCACCGGCTTCATAGCGAGCGGCCTCCAACAAGACATGATCTGGTTGATGGCGGCGGAGCACGTCGAAGATCAAATCCGACGAAAAAGTTACTTGCCGCCCGGTCTTTTGTTTGCCGACTTGGTTTTGCTCGATCAGGCCTGCAATGACCGCGCAATTCCTGAAGGTCCGCTTCATCAGGACGCTTTCCTCAAGCCATTCTTCCAGATCGTCCCCCAGCATGTCTTGGTCCAAGAGCTCGTCCATATCCACACGAGACATATCCTTCAGTCCCCAGACTGATATCGCATAATCATTGGCGACAAATCCCAAGGGGTCCAATCCCAATCGTTCTAAGCGGCGGGTCAACAACATGCCGAGTGTTTGGTGGGCGAGACGGCCCTCGAACGGGTAAATTGCGAGATGGAACCGATTGCCGCGTGCAAAAGTTTCCACCAGGATTTCATCCTCCCGGGGTATGACCGAAAAACAGTCCTGCAACTGCAACCATTCCTGCAACTGGGGATGCAGCTTGGGCCAATAGCTTTTATGGGCGATCATGGTGCGCACGCGTCCCGCCAGATAGGTGGAGAGGGGAAATTTGCCGCCTGCCCAAGATGGCACCTTGGGCGATTGATCTTGCGCCTTGCTGACAAGGCAATCGGTGCCCGAGACCCCCTCAAACCGCCATACTTCGCCGGCGAAGAGGAAGGTGTCGCGTGGCGAAAGCCCATCCACGAAATATTCCTCAATCTCGCCGACAACCCGACCGCCAACAAAGGTACTGCCGCCTGAGGGTGTCCCTGGACGACGGGAACGATTGGTTGAAACCTGACGAACTTTCAAAACAGGCTCTGCGACGATGGAGCCCACATTCATCCGCCAAGCCCGCGCGGCATCTCGATTGCGGCATAAGAGGCGGCCCTGGCTATCCCGGATCAAGCGCGCAAAGCGGTCATAGGACTTTAAGGCATAGCCGCCATCCGTCACAAAGCCCAAGACCCGATCAAATTGCTCACGCGGGAGCAGATGATAAGGGCCAGCCGATGTCACTTCCCGATAAAGATCGTCCGCATGGAAGGGCGCGCCCACAGCACAGCCCATGATATGCTGCGCCAAAATATCGATCGCACCGCGGCGTGGAACAGGCCCGTCCAGATGCTGGGCCAAAACTGCATCGCGCGCTGCCTGACACTCTAGCATCTCAAACCGGTTTGTCGGGACCAGAACAGCCTTGGAGACCTCATCGAGGCGGTGATTAGACCGACCAATTCGTTGAATGAGGCGCGAGGAGCCTTTTGGTGCACCCATCTGAATAACTAAATCGACATTGCCCCAATCAATGCCGAGATCGAGTGTGGAGGTGCACACGATCGCGCGCAGACGGCCCTGCGCCATGGCTTCCTCGACCCTCCTGCGCTGAGAGACATCAAGTGAGCCATGGTGCAACGCGATGGGGAGATTGGCGTCGTTGATCTTCCAAAGCTCTTGAAAGGCCAATTCTGCTTGAAAGCGCGTATTCACAAAGACCAAGGCCATTTGGGTGCGCTGAATGGTCTGATAGACCTCTTGCATGGCATGACGCCCAGTATGTCCCGCCCACGGAATACGCTCTTCCGACAAAAGCATAGAGATATCCGGCGACGTGCCCTGTGGGCCCCGCACAATGCGCGCAAAGCGGGCCTCAGACCCCGCCTGTGGGGCGATCCACTGCGCCAATGCCGCTTCATCGGCCACCGTTGCGGAAAGGCCTGTACGACGCGCTGTGGGCGCAAAGCGCTGAAGTGCTGCCATGCCAAGCGCAAGGAGGTCCCCTCGCTTCGTTGGAGCTAGAGCGTGGGCCTCGTCAATGATGATCCGCTTCAGACCCGCGAACAGGGTCGGTGCGTCTGGCATGCCGACGAACAAGGCCACTTGTTCTGGTGTGGTTAGCAAAAGGTCCGGCGGATCATAACGCTGGCGCTGGCGTTTGGTGGCGGGTGTATCGCCCGTGCGCGTCTCGACCCGGATGGGCAGACCCATCTCGCTGATTGGGGTCATCAGATTGCGCTCTACATCCACGGCCAAGGCTTTGAGTGGCGAGATATAGAGCGTATGCAGACCTTTTGGCTCATCGTGCGGTTTGGCGAGGTCAATCAGACTGGGCAGAAAACCCGCCAAAGTCTTGCCTGCCCCTGTTGGTGCAATCAGTAGGCTATGCTCGCCAGCTTGATCGGCGGCCAAAAGCTCTAATTGGTGGGCACGCGGGGTCCAGCCTCGCCGCGCAAACCAAGTCTGAAAGGCAGAAGGTAAAGACGAGGCACTCATGGCTTCGTGTGGGTTTCCCCGCCATCAGACGACTTGCGTCCCATAGCCAAAATTTGCCCGAGGACCGAATTGGTTTGCACCGGCCCAAAACCCACTTTCTCGTCGCGGGGTACAGCCGGCCGGCGTGCCGTACGCCACAAGACCCATGGCACCATGATGGCCGAGACCACACCGGCTTGCCAGAAGATTGATAAGGCGCTGCCAGTCACTTCCACCAACAAGCCACCGATGGCAGGTCCGACGATGGTCCCTGCCGCCCACACAAAAAGCAGGCCAGCGCTCGCAGCCGGTAGTTCTGATCTGGGCGTGCGATCTCCCAAATGGGCAACAGCAATGCCATAGTAAGACAAGGCCCCCGCCCCCCAAATCCCAAACAAAATCGTATTGAGGGTTAGTGAAAGCTCTGCCCCAATGGTTGCCAGCACAAAGGCAGCAATGGCTGGGACGCCAATCAGGGTTGCCAAGACGATGCGACGGTCCATCTGGTCTGACAAGCGGCCCGCGTGCCACTGCACCAACAGTGAGCCGATCCAGGCTGCGGCTTGGAAGATTGCAGCGGCTTGTGGCCCGCCGCGCTCACTCGCATATAGAGGGGCAAGGGACAACACCGCCCCATTGACTAGGCCCGAGCCAATCGCTGCCACAAAAGCTGCCGGTGCAAGCTTGAATAGGCGCGAAGGCAACATGCGCAAAACCGTAGCCGGTGGGGGTGGCGTTGTGTCGGCAATCGAAATTGGCACAAGCGACAAAGCGAGAAAGGCCGCGGCGGCCATGATCGGCCCAGCCGCATTTGGCTCTGGATGGGTAAAGCCAATGATGAAGGGTCCAGATACCAAGCCCAGCTTGGTGCACAGCATGTAAAAGCCCGTCACATCGCCACGGCGGGCATTTGGGATGGCAGAGGCCATCCAACCTTCAGCGGCTGCAAACATCACCGCAATTGCGGCTCCAGCCAATAATCGACTGATTGCCCAAGCCCAAGCTGAATCGCTGGCATAGAGCAAAAGAGTGGTGACGCAGGCAATGGATGCTGCGGCGGCATATGTACGTATGGCCCCAATGGCGCGTAACATGTTGGGCGCAAACCAAGCCCCGGCCAAAAAGCCTAGCCCGTAGGCTGACGCAACCAAGCCGATCTGACTTCCGGTGAAATGAAGTGCTTGCATTTGCAGCGGCAGCCAAACGCTCAAAAGGCCACCCGCAATCTGCAGCAAAGTCTGCCCCCCAATCAGAGAGGCGACATCTCGCATCGGATTACCCCGAGGCGCGCCTGATGGCAGGGAGGCTGGATCGCTCATAAATCCACGATAAGCCGTGATGGGCCACAGGGCCAGAATAAATCCACACCAAGACAGGGCTTTGTTCACACCCTAGCAAGGTAGGATCAGGCAAACTGGGGTCTGGAGTTGTTCGATGCCTGTGTCTCTACCAAAGCCTAAGCCTGCCAATCTTGCCGCAGCGCTCTTGCCTGCCCTCTTGATCGCGGCATTGCTCAACCTGTCCGCCGAGGCCAAACCAAAAAAGCCAACCGGCCTTCGCGGTGGAACGTCTGAGGCTTCTACAGCGGCAAATCCAGCGCAAACTTGGCTTGGCCAATCGGTCTGGCGGGCAACCACCTGCGACAAGAAAGAGAATTTCCAGACCTTTAGCTTCACCCCGACGCCACAGGTCGAAGTCGGCTCAGGAAAAAAAGGGGATGGGGAAAGGCTGGAACTGCTTCGGGTCGGCACCAGTGCGGAGGGCCTGATAGAGGTTGAGACGCGGGTCTGCGCGCCTGTGGGCTGTAACCAGACCGTTGAGCGCTATAATAAAATCGGTCCCAACCAGATGCAGGAATGGCACTTTGAAGGCCGCCTGCCCGAGCATCAACCCTATGTGCTCGTGCGGGATGGCCAAGCCGTCGATGGCTCTGGCCCGGGCCGTCTGTTTAACCGCTGCCCGAATTAGGGCCGGGTCTGGCCTGAACCACGCACAACATATTTGTAGGTCGTAAGCCCTTCGGCCCCAACAGGCCCGCGGGCATGGAGGCGACCGGTTCCAATACCAATCTCGCCCCCAAAACCAAATTCGCCACCGTCCGCATATTGGGTCGATGCATTGACCAGTACGATGGCACTATCAACCTCATGTAAGAAGCGCTCTGCGGCGGCTTGATCTTCGGTCACGATGCAATCGGTATGGCCAGAACCATAGCGCGCGATATGGGCTACAGCCGCCTCGATGCTGGGGACGATGGCTACAGATAGGATCGGTGCCAAATATTCTGTTCGCCAATCTTCTTCCGTGGCGGCAGTCATTGGCACAATCGCTTGCGCGGCCGCATCGCCGCGCAGTTCACAGCCCTTTGCGGTCAGGGCTTCCGCAATCGGCGGCAATAAGGTTTGGGCAACGGCGGCGTCGATCAAAAGGGTCTCGGTAGAGCCGCATACACCGGTGCGCCGCATTTTGGCATTGAGGGTTAGCGAGACTGCTTTCGAAGCATTTGCCTCAGTGTGGATATAGGTATGACAGATGCCTTCCAAATGGCTCAACACCGGGACGCGGGCTTCTGCTTGGACGCGGCCAACAAGGCTTTTGCCGCCACGGGGAATGATCATGTCAATCGCACCATCAAGGCCAGACAGCATGGCACCCACAGCGGCCCGGTCGGTGGTAGCCACCAATTGGATAGCATCTTCTGGAAGCCCCGCCTCTTTCAGCCCCGCACGCAAAGCCTTTGTGATTTCGGTTGAACTCCCGAAAGCATCCGACCCGCCGCGCAGGATAACGCAATTGCCCGACCGCAGGCAGAGCGCACCCGCATCAGCGGTGACATTGGGGCGGCTCTCATAAATGATGCCAATCACGCCAATTGGAATGCGCACGCGCTGCATATGCAGACCGTTTGG
Organism: Aquidulcibacter sp.; assembly: GCF_020253525.1. Taxonomy (GTDB): domain Bacteria; phylum Pseudomonadota; class Alphaproteobacteria; order Caulobacterales; family Aquidulcibacteraceae; genus Aquidulcibacter. The sequence goes on along the minus strand of NZ_JADCBK010000149.1, from coordinate 5,615 downwards.
CCGCGTCCAATCCTTCATCACCTCGCCCAATTGATCGGGCTGACCGGCCACATCCTCAACCGCAGCTGCCATAGCTTCCAATCGGGCAGGGTCCAGCTTCAGCCGGTCCAACATCGACGGAGACAGGCCATCAGCCGCACTGCGGGCCATATCTGCGTCATTCGCGGCCAGAATTGCCGGCGCGGCAGCGCGAATGTGGCGCGCCATAGCACTGAGTGCTGCGGAACGGGTTTGTGCGCTGGCTTCACGAACAGCCTTTGCTGCCGCGCGGGCGCGTGCACCCATGGCTAGCATCAGGGCTTCGGGTGTATCCGTAGTTGGAACATGCATATTCATGCCGACAAAATGCCTGCATGCCGAGCTAATGACAAGGCGGGGCGTGGCGATTTGACCGCAATTTCACTTTACCGCCTACCCTAGGCGTTAGGTCCCAATCGGCTTAGATCAGAGGCAAAAGGAACAAGCCATGCTATCAGAAACTCTGGACGAAGTGGTCTTTGTCGAGGCCAATGGCCAGCGCCTCGAGACCCTGATTGCAGGCAAGGGCGGAACCAAGCTTGCTGTGCTCTTGCATGGCTTTCCAGAGTCCAACCATTCATGGCGCTTTCAAATCCCCCTGCTGGTTAAACTCGGCTATGAAGTCTGGGCCCCTAATTTGCGCGGCTATGGTCAGAGCTCCAAGCCACCCCATATGCGCGACTATGCCATCGAGCATTTGATGGAAGATGTGGCCCAACTCATGGATCAGGCAAGCAACGGGCGGCCCGTGACCCTGATTGCTCATGATTGGGGGGCCATAATTGCTTGGGCCTTTGCCGCCTCAAACCTAAGACCGCTTGAACGTCTCGTGATCCTGAACGTGCCCCACCCGGCGCGGCTGGCCGAAGGACTGCGGACCTGGCGACAAATCAGGAAGAGCTGGTACGTCTTCTTCTTCCAACTGCCTTGGCTACCTGAAAAACTGATGGCTGCTGCTGGGGCACAGGCAATTGGAAGGGCCTTTAGCGCCCTTGCGATGGATCAGACCAATTTTGGGCCGGATATTCTTCAGATTTACCGCGACAATGCCCTGATCCCCGGCGCGTTGACGGCCATGGTCAATTATTATCGCGCAGCGGCGCAGACCAAGGGGCTCGCAAACTTCACCCGCGACAAGGTAACCACGATTTCAGTGCCCACGTTGATGATTTGGGGCGAAGAAGATCTCGCGCTTGGTGTGGAATTGACCGATGGCTATGAAGAACTCGTGGAAGACTTCACCTTGATCCGACTGAAAGGGGTTGGCCATTGGGTCCAACAAGAAGCCCCACAAGCCGTCAATCAGCACCTTGAGGCGTGGTTGGTCCGATAGGCGCGACTGCAACAGTCACACATGCATGATTTCATTCTGATGCGATTTCGGCTAATGCCGCCCATCACTGTCCCATAGGGAGTTCCGGCGCGGTCGCTGGCCTTGTGGCGCAGGTTAAAAGAGTGCCCAAACTATGGCTGATTCCATCAACGTAAATCGCAAAGCTGAACTTCTCTCCAATGTCGTCGAGCATGTGGACATTACATCTTATGATGCGCGCCCCATTATCGACAGCATGAAGAAAATGTCCTTCACCAGCCGTGACACGGGTCGTGCGGCTGAGATTTTCAACACCATGATCGCCGATAAGGAGGCATCAGTTTGGTTGACCTTGGCGGGTTCCACCAGCGCCGGCGGCTGTATGCATGTCTATCGAGATATGGTGAAGTACGGCATGGTTGACGCCATTGTCGCCACCGGTGCATCGATCATCGACATGGATTTCTTTGAAGCGCTTGGCTTTAAGCACTACCAAGCCTTGGAAGTACCAGATGATGAGACCCTGCGCAGCCTCTATATCGATCGTATCTATGATACCTATATCGATGAAGAAGAACTGCAGGCCTGCGATCACACCATCCTGGAGATCGCCGACAGCTTGGAGCCCAAGGCCTATTCCTCACGCGCTTTCATTGCCGCCATGGGCAAATGGTTGAGCGAAGGCAATGCCAAGAAAGAAGGCAGCCTGATCCAAACCGCCTATGAGTGCGGCGTACCGATCTTTTGTCCAGCCTTTGTCGATAGCTCGGCAGGCTTTGGCTTGGTCAAGCACCAAGTCCAACGCATGAAAGACAAGAAGCCCTATTTGGTGATCGATGCCATCGCAGACTTCCGCGAACTAACCGACATCAAAATCGCGGCAGGCCGCACCGGCCTGTTCATGGTGGGCGGCGGCGTACCAAAGAACTTTGCGCAAGACACCGTCGTGTGCGCCGAGATCTTGGGCGTTGAAGCAGAAATGCACGCCTATGCTGTTCAAATCACCGTCGCCGACGTGCGCGATGGCGCATGCTCTTCCTCGACCCTCAAGGAAGCCTGTTCATGGGGCAAGGTTTCCGTGGCTTTGGAGCAAATGGTGTTCGCAGAAGCTTCTACCGTTGTGCCCTTGATCGCTTCTGATGCCTATCATCGCGGCCACTGGAAAGACCGTGTAAAGCCGCGCTGGGCCAAATTGTTTGAATAAACAATAAGTACGCACATGAAAAAACGAAAAGGGGCGGCGTCAGCCGCCCCTTTTTTGTGCTGAATTCCGGGAGCCGCCCAAGCAAAAGGGCCGCTGCAAACCTGCAGCGGCCCCTTAACTCAACCGAAGCTTTTGAGCTTAATCGCCAAGCACGAAGCGAACATCGAGCAAGAAATCATCTGCTACGTTTTCGCAATTCCGACGAGCTGGCTCGAAGCGCATACGACGCGCTTCACGCTCAACTGCCGATTCGAACACGCCTGGCGGGTTAGCCGAGGTGATAATCACCCCAACAACCGAACCGGTTGCGTCGATCTGCAAGGTTGCCCGGACACTGCCCTCGGTCCCACGATCCACAGCGCGCTGTGGGTAGGCCCGCTCCACGTTGAACTCACGCAATTTGCGGGGGTTCTTCGGTGCCTCGGTGCACGATGGCGGCGGAGGCGGAGGAGGTGGCGCCGGTGGTGGCGGTGGCGGTGCTGGCGGCTGATAATCTGTCAGCGCTGGCGCAGGTGGTGGGGGCGCTTTGACCACAGTTTCGCGGATTTCTTCTACCGGAGGCGGTGGAATATCCACGATCATCTTGGTTTGGCGCTCCACCAGTGGCGGTGGCGGTGGCAGCTTTTCAGGCGGCGGCGGTGGTGGTGGCGGTGGTGGCGGAGCTTTCTTTTCCTTCTCCGCCTTCACCACGTTCAGGTTGTCCAAGAAGTCCGTCACGATGTGCGGGCGTACTTTTGATACGCCGTACAAGATACCCGACCAAAGAATGATCGAGATCAAGAGGAACAACATACGATATTTAGCCATATCTCATTGCCCTCCTATCGCAACTGATCTTCGCTGATTGCGTCTTCGGCAACCAGAGAAACTTTTTGGAAATTGGCTTCTTGCAGAATCGCCATGGTTTCCATCACCGACGCATATGGCAAGGTTTGATCCGCACGCACCCGGACTGTTTCCAGCAGGCGGTTTGGAGAATCTGGCACATGGAAGGTGATCCGTTCCAACACCTTGGCAGCCAAGGCATCAGGTTCGGTCAACTGGGTATCCACAAAGATTTGCGGCACACCCGTCCCATCGTCGCGAATGTCGACAACGGTCGGGGTCTTTGGCTTCTCTTGCTGCTTTTCAGGCGGCGGAGATGGCGGTGGAAGATCCACCTTCACGTCCGTCGTCGGAATTGGTGCGGCCACCATGAAGATGATCAGCAACACCAAGAGAATGTCGATGAACGGAACGATGTTTGGTTCCGAGCTCGGCTGCAAGTCTTTCCCTTTGCTCCCTCCGGAGAGTTTAGCGCCCATGGTGCGTCGCTCCCTTCAAGCTCAAAGTCCCGGCGACACAGACATGGGCGGTATAATTATTCAACATGATCGTACCTCCCTAACCTAGCGGCGTTTGTCTGCGCCAACGAGCGCAACTTTGTAGAAGCCTTCATCTTGAAGGCGGTTCATTGCGAAAACCACATTACGGTATGGCGTTTCACCATCGGCGCGGACGTAAATCCGTTGGTCGATGATCTTGGCCAAGTCACCATTGAAGGTTGGGTTGTCTTTCACAACGCCTTCAAAGGCTTTCTTACCGAGCTGTGTCGTATCGACGACTTCATCATTGCCCACGAAGTAGCCCACTTTACCGCCCTTGTCCTGAATGGTGACATAGGTTGGCTTAGGCGGACGCTTCGATGGCAAGACCTTGGAGTCAGGCAGCGTGACATTAATGTCCACTGAAGCAACTGGCGAAGCCACCATGAAGATGATCAACAGCACCAACATAACGTCCACGAATGGCACGATGTTGGGTTCTGCATTCACATCCAGCTGGCCTCTTTTGCCGCTGCTGCTGCCTCCGGCTAGTTTTGCACCCATGATCGGTCTCCTTTTCTAGAGCCCCGATCAGCCCTGCTTGTCCATGTCGCGGGTAACCAGCGAGATGAAGTCGGCTTCAAAATCTTCCAGATAGCCACCGATGGTTCCGGTTTGCTTGGCCGAGAAGTTGTAGATCAACACGGCTGGGATAGCAGCCACGAGGCCTGCAGCGGTTGCGAACAGAGCTTCTGCGATACCTGGTGCCACAACGGCCAGCGAGGTGGTTTGGGTGTTTGCGATAGCGATGAACGAGTTCATGATGCCCCACACCGTACCGAACAGACCGATGAATGGTGCGTTCGAACCGATCGAAGCCAAGAAGGTCATGTTGGAGCCCAGCTCTTCAATACCCTTGTTTTGCTCAGCGGTCATGGCTGCACGGATACGCTCCAACAAGTCGCCGCGCGCGTCGCGGTTGTTGTAGAGACCTGCATCCTTCGCCTTTTGCAGCTCGCCATAGCCAGCAGCAAACATCTTCTTAGCAAAGCCATCTGGTTGCTTTGCGAGCAATTGAGCAGCTTCTTCTGGAGTCTTTGCCTTCTTGTAAGCGGCAATAAATTCAACCGTGCGCTTCTTGTTGCCGCGCATAACGATGATTTTTTCGAACATCAATGCGATGGCGTAAACGGCGCAAAGCAACAAGATGACCAAAACGATCTTCGACACCAGTGGCGAAGCGGCGATCATGTCCATCAAGGTGATGTTTTGTTGGCCTGCGTTTTTGGCAGCTTCTGCAGCAGCAGCAGCGGCTTCAGCGGCACTTGGTGCAGCAGGTGCAGCGGCAGCAGCGACAGCGTTCACTGACTCAACAACAGCATTCGTGGTTTCAGCAGCAGCAGCAACAGTTGCGTCAGCGGCGGGGGTGGCAGCGGTGTCAGCAGCACCGGCGGCTTGCAGAAGAGCAAACATGGTTTTCTGTATCCTCCAAAATCAGTCCCGCCGTTAACCTTTTTGTAACGATCGGGCTCCATCGGAGTCCTAGCCGCCCTTTCGCGTTTGTGGAAGGGGGCTATGCGCTAAATTGCCGCTGTGAGGCAGGAAATGTCTGTAGAAGATGCTGTTGTTAAGAATTGAGTCTGGTTTTGTTACGGTTTTATAACCGTGAAAGGCAAATTTGACTCAGTTTTGCGCATAGAGATCCGGTCGCCGATCCCTGAAAAACCCCCATGCCGCGCGGTGTCTGTCCAAAAATGTCAGGTCGACGGTGCCCGAG
>NZ_JADCBK010000148.1 GCF_020253525.1 Aquidulcibacter sp. | reverse complement strand
GGGCTTTGGCAGGCTTGACCCAAGCCATGGGCCTATGGCGCTGGGTGTTTGTTATCCCAAGCCTCGCTCGCACCCATGCAGACCCTACTTCCAGCCCTGAGGCCAAAGCTGCAGCAGAGCGTGCGTTTGAAATCCTGAACCTCTATGGCGGGGTCGCGATTGGCGAACATATGGGCCAGCTATTGACCGCCTTATTCGTGGTGCTGTTCGCCCTGATCCAATGGCGCGAGGCGCACAAGATTACTGCCGTCACTGGCTTTGTCACCGCCGCAACCATTGTTTTGGGTACGCAAGAAGGTGTGGCAATCGCCCTTGGACAATCCGGCGAGATGTTCTCGATGGCCACGATCCTTGGCTATCTTGGTCTGACAGTTTGGTTGATCCAAACCGGCATCACCCATCTGCGCGGGCCAGCTGTGGCAAAGAAGGCCTAAACCCAAGCGGCCACCCCGCGTCCCTGCCTAACCCTCCCCAATCCCACCGTGTGTATCTGCTTGGGCAAGCGCCCGCTTCACCTGGCCCCTTGGCCCGTGCCGCCGGACTTTTGCCCAAAGCTTGCCCTCAAAACCCAAACCCAAATCCAAACCTGATTAACCCCCATGGAGACTATGATGAAAAGACAATTCCTCGCCATCGCTTTGACTGTTCTTGCCACCGCCTGTGCGACAGCCAAAGAATCCGGCATTCGTGACCCCGAGCGCTTCCGCGCCATTGCAGAAACGTCCACCCTGACCAGCACCTCAGCGCCAGAAAAAGTGGCACGCTGCTTTGAAGACCGGGCCGTCTTGTTGCCTATGACCACCTTCAACAAGGACGAGGCCAGCGGAACCACGACTTATCGTTTGCGCGGCTATGGCTATACGTTTGAGGAAATTGACTTTGTTGCCAATCAGGATGGCGGCTCGGTCATCACCACCTTCCTCGCTCCTGGTGTCAATGCCAAGTGGCGCAGTGACTTTGAAGTCGGTCGCCTCGCTGTTCTGCGCAGCTGCGCCGCCTGAGCTCTCCGCAAATCTTCCTCCTCCCAATTTCACCAAACACGAGATAAACCATCATGAAATACGCACAACTTTCCCTGATTTTGGCCCTCAGCTTTGCCGCCTTTATTCCTTCAGCTCAGGCAGACGAGGCCAAGCGCAACTCTCTCACCCTTGGCGCGATGCAGATCCCAGAATTTGAGGGCTCCAAAGATACTGAAACCTGGCCTTTGATCGCCGGCAGCTATCATTTCGACGAGCGTTTCATCGCTCTGGAAGGAACCGCAATCCGCGCCAATCTGGTCAATAGCGAAAACTGGCGCGCAGGTCCGGTTCTTAATTATCGCTTCGGCCGCGACAAGGACGTGAAGGATGTGGCCATCCGCGCTTTGGGTCCTGTCAAGGATGCTTGGGAAACCGGCGCTTATGCAGGCTATGTGATGCCAGTCGGTGCCGGGACGATCGGGATTACGGGCGAAGTGCTGACCGATGCCAGCGATGTTCATAAGGGTTGGACCGGCTCTGCCTCGGTTCGGTATAGCCGCGCCATTACCCCTGCCTTCGGTTTGGAAGTTGTCGGTACGGCCAGCTATATGGACAAGAAATATGCCCAAACCTATTTCGGCATAACCTCTAGCCAAAGCGCAGCCAGTTCCTTGCCGGTCTATACGGCCAAATCAGGGGCCAAAGATGTCGGTATCGACGTTCTTGGCTCGTACAAAGTGACCGAGAATTATTCGGTAACGGGTTTTGTCGGCTACCGCCGCCTGTTGTCAGAGGCAGCCGATAGCCCAATCGTCAAGCGGGGTGATAAGGATCAAGTCACCTTTGCCATTGGCATCACCCGCAGCTTCTAACGCCACCGCGCTAGTTTAAAGCCCATGGTCCCAAGGTGAGATTTCGCCTTGGGACTTTGCCTGTTTATAAGGTCGCCCCGCAGGGCAGCGCCAGTTACGACTGACCCTAGGGCGTCACAATCGGGAAGGGGGGCTTGGGCTCGGCAGTGTCGAGGCTACCCATGAAGGCGCGCAGCGCATCGGTTTTGCCATCAATCTTCATCACCCCGCGCAGCACAAGACTGGCAGGGTTTGTGCCGGAAAACAGCATGCTGAGGAAGGCAGGTCTCGGCATAGTGACTGTCGCATCAACAGGTTCGTTACTGGGTCCCTCATTGACCATTACCGAATTGCGCAACACGAGGCGATAGCGCTCATTCCGGTCTGGGAAGACAAAAGCGACCGCGATATTTTTGCCCTTGGCCTTTTCAGGGTCAACGCGAATGGCCAAGAGGTCGAACAATTGCGGGGTGGAAATCGCGCTAATCATATCGGGGGCGACCGTGCCCGCATTTGGCACATTGGGGGTCTTGCGGGCTTCTTGGGCCCCGTTCAGATACATATTACGCCACAACATGCTCTCGGCCTGATAGCCCATTTGCTCAAAGGATTGGGCCAAGAGTTCGCGGGCAGATTTGTTGGTGCCATCGGCAAAGACGATCCGGCTCGCCAGTTCTGCTGACCAGCGATAATCACCTGCCTCAAACGCGGTTTTGGCAATGCCTAATGCCTTATCGGCCCCGCCCATGGCCTCGACATAGCGCTTGGCGACGGCCTCGGGCGGCAAGGGGTTTAGATTGGCCGGATTTGCATCATACCAGCCCAAATAGCGCTGATAGACGGCCTTCGAATTATGGCTCATCGTGCCGTAATAGCCGTGATTATACCATTGCTGGGTCAAGACTTCGGGAAGGGCAATCGTCTCTGCAATCTCGCTTGCGGTCATGCCTTGGTTCATCAGGCGCACGGATTGATCGTGCAGATATTTATAGGCGTCGCGGTGATTGGCCACATAAGTCGCCACCTCTTGCCGCCCCCAACGGGGCCAGCCATGCGAGACGAACATGACATCTGTGCGCGCCCCAAACAAATTCATGCTTTCGGTCAGATAGTCTGCCCACGCTTTTGCATCGCGCACCAAGGCCCCACGTGGAGGCAGGATATTATGCATGGTCACATTGGCATTTTCGGCCAAGCAAAGCGCGCCTAAGTCAGGAAAGAAGAAGTTCATTTCGGCTGGCGCTTCGGTGCCGGGCGTGACTTGAAACTCAATGCGCATGCCGTCCACCGTCATGGTCTGGCCGGTGCGCTCAATCGTGTCGGTCGGCGCAATCAAGCCGAGCGACCCGCCAACCGGAACCTCCATCCCAATCCCAGCCCCCACTTGCCCCGCGGGGCCGCGCTCGAGGGTGGTGCCAAATTGAAAGACGGCGCGGCGGCTCATGGCAGGGCCCGCAATCAGATTTTCGCTAACCGCGTGTTCCATAAAGCCGGATGGCGCGATGATTTTGACTTTGCCGGCTTGGACATCGGCCTCACTCACAATGCCTTTGACCCCACCGAAATGGTCTGCATGGCTATGGGTATAGATGACGGCATGAATAGGCTTATCGCCGACATGTTTTTTGACGAGGCTCATGGCTGCTTTGGCGGTTTCAGCCACGGTCAAAGGGTCAATGACAATATAGCCCGTATCGGTCTCGATGATCGACATGACAGAGATATCAAAGCCGCGCACTTGCCAGATCTTGGGGGCGACTTTGAACAAGCCATGCATGCGCAGAAGGGCCGCATGCCGCCACAGACTTGGGTTAGCGGTCTCTGGGGCAGGGCCTTGTGCGAAATCATAGGCTGAGAGATCAAGCACAACTTTTCCAGCCGCATTGCGGATTAGAGGATCTTCCAAGGTGGCAACAAAGCCGCGCTTGGCCAATTCATCCTCGCTGGTATTGCTCCAGGGCAAGGTGGCGGAGAAGGCCTTATTGGCGGCAATCGTCTGGGGCGTCGCGGTGCCTGGCGTTTGGGCTTGGGACACGGGCGACCACGCGACCAATCCAAGGCTTATAAGCGCGCCGGCTGTTGCGCCCACGCGCGCGGGCTTGCGGTTAAATAGGGTCATGATGTGCCTCCCAAACACGTGCCGTCTGTTTTCGACGCGCTTTTATGGAAGCCAACTTGCCTTTGCTCGGGCCGCAACGTCAATCCGGAAACGCCTGTTCCGCTGAACTAGACCTGAGTAATCAAGGCTGCGCAATCGCCGCGGCGAGTTCGCGCTTAAGCAGGCTGACGGCACCGCGTACTTTCGGCAAGAGGTGGCGGCGCTGCGGGTAAACCGCCCAGATCGGCTCTTCGGCTGGTCTGAAATCTGTCAAGACTTCGATTAAGGCCCCGGACCGCAAAGCGGGCAGCACATAGAATTCCGGCAATTGGCACACCCCCATGCCGGCAATGGCCGCTTCCAAAACACCATTGCCATTATTGCAGCGCCAGCGCCCACTTGGCTTAAACTCCACGGCTTGGCCATGAGTATCTTTAAAGTGCCAATTGCTGGCCGAGCCTAACAGGCAGGCGTGGCCCTTTAAATGTTCAATTGTGTCAAGGGGAGGGGCACTTTTGAGATAGGCAGGCGCAACACAGGTCAATAAAGCGCGCGAGCCCACGCGGGTGCGGATTAAGCCTGAATCGGGCATTTGCCCCGTGCGGATGGCCAAGTCATAGCCTTCACCAACCAGATCGACCACGCGGTTTGTGAGGTCTAGCTCGACGCTCAAACCCGGATGCTGCATGGCAAAGCGGCGCAAGATTGGTGCGACATAGCGTTCGCCCATCGTGGTGGAACAGGTCACGCGCAAGTCGCCACGCGGTTCGCCTTGGGCGGTGACGGAGGCTAGGATATCGTCGCGTTCCGCCAACACGCGTCGGCATTGGTCGAGGATGGCGCGACCGGTGTCAGTTAGTTTGACGCTGCGGGTGGTGCGGTCAAATAATTGCGCTTGCAGGCGGGCTTCGAGCTGAACAATCACCCGGCTGATGCGCGTGGTCGATGTGCCGAGAAGCTTTGCGCCACCCGAGAAAGAGCCCGCCGTGGCAATGGCTACAAACTCATCCAATCCTTGCCACTGGCTCATGATTATCCCGAATATGGTAAGATGAATTGCGACTATGGCTATTTATCTCAGAATTGTAAAATGTCTAAGCTCTATACTTAACCTGTTATCCCTCGACTTTTAGTTGGTGAGACCAATTCTGTATGAAGACCCGCGCTGCAGTAGCCTTTGAAGCCAAAAAACCGCTTGAAATTGTTGAATTGGACTTGCAAGGGCCAAAGGCGGGCGAAGTCCTCGTTGAAATCATGGCGACCGGCATTTGCCACACAGACGCCTATACGCTCGACGGCCTAGATAGCGAGGGGAAGTTTCCAACCGTTCTTGGCCATGAAGGGGCGGGGATTGTGCGCGAGGTGGGCGCTGGGGTGACGAGTGTGGCCCCCGGTGACCATGTGATCCCGCTTTACACGCCTGAATGCCGCCAGTGCAAAAGCTGTCTCTCGGGCAAGACCAATTTGTGCACCGCGATCCGGGCTACCCAAGGCCAAGGCCTGATGCCCGATGGCACCAGTCGCTTAAGCTATAAGGGGCAGACCATTTATCATTATATGGGCTGCTCGACCTTTTCGAACTTCACGGTGTTGCCCGAGATTGCGGTCGCCAAGATTCGCACCGATGCGCCATTTGAGCAGACCTGTTACATCGGCTGCGGGGTTACGACCGGCGTTGGCGCCGTGGTCAATACGGCTAAGGTTACCCCAGGCTCTACCGTTATCGTCTTCGGCTTAGGGGGCATTGGCCTCAATGTCGTACAGGCTGCGCGCATGGTGGGCGCGGATCAGATTGTTGGTGTCGACATAAACCCAGAGCGCGAGGCGTGGGGCAAGCGCTTTGGCATGACCCATTTCGTCAATCCCCGCGAGATCAGCGGCGATATTGTCCCGCATTTGGTTGCGCTAACGGATGGGGGCGCAGACTATACGTTTGACTGCACCGGCAATACCGATGTGATGCGGCAGGCTTTAGAGGCCTGTCACCGGGGTTGGGGCGTCTCCACCGTCATCGGGGTTGCCGAAGCCGGCAAGGAAATCTCGACCCGTCCGTTCCAATTGGTGACGGGTCGGGTGTGGAAAGGCTCAGCCTTTGGAGGGGCCCGCGGTCGCACGGATGTGCCCAAAATCGTGGATTGGTACATGAATGGGAAGATCGAGATCGACCCCATGATTACCCATGTCCTCAGCCTCGAAGAGATCAATAAGGGCTTTGACTTGATGCATGCGGGCCAAAGCATCCGAAGCGTCGTGGTGTTCTAACTTGGGTGCTTCAGAAGGGGTGTGTGCATGAGTTTGACCATCATCTCGTCTGTCAAAGCCCATGGCGGTGAGCAGCGCGTCTATAGCCATCCATCTTCCTCTACCGGCACGGAGATGGTGTTTTCAGCCTTTATTCCAGATCACCCACCGGGTAAAAAACTACCTTTAGTATGGTATTTGTCTGGGCTGACCTGCACCCATGCCAATGTCACCGAAAAGGGGGAGTATCGGGCAGCTTGTGCCGCGCTTGGCCTGATCTTCATTGCGCCCGATACCTCGCCGCGCGGGGAGGGGGTGCCCGACGATCCAGAAGGGGCCTATGATTTTGGGCTGGGTGCCGGATTTTATGTCGACGCAACCCAAAAGCCCTATGCCAAAAACTATCAGATGCGCCGCTATCTTGAGGTGGAGCTACCAGAATTGATCGCAGCGCATCTGCCCGTCGATCTGGAACGCCAAGCCATTATGGGCCATTCCATGGGCGGTCATGGGGCTTTAACGATTGGGTTGCGTAATCCCGGCCGCTTTGCCTCGGTCTCAGCCTTTGCCCCAATTGTTGCGCCTATGGAATGCCCGTGGGGCCATAAAGCGTTGACGGGCTATTTAGGTGAAAGCCAAAGCGCGTGGCTTGCCTATGATGCCTGTGCGCTGATTGAGGCAGGCGCCCGCGTGCCCCACTTATTGGTCGATCAAGGCACAGCAGACCCGTTTCTTGACACCCAACTGAAGACGCATCTGTTGGTGGCGGCGTGCGAAGCCGCGGGCCAGCCAGCAACCATCCGTATGCAAGAGGGCTATGACCATAGCTATTATTTCATCTCGACCTTTATGGCCGAGCATTTGGCGTGGCATCACCAGCGGCTCAAAAGATAAGGGCACAACGAAACACACCATCACGCCAAGCCGGATGCGTATTTCGCATAATAAGGATTATGGGACAAATTCTATCAATGGAGGGCGGCAGGTATTTTGGATTGACCTCCTGTACCGTTCGGTTAGCTTCAGATTTTTGGGGATTGGGAGAAACATATGGCACGCGCTTCGATGGCGATGATTTTAGGGGCTGGGCTCTTTTTAGCGGGTCAAGCTGCGGCTCAGACACAGGCTGAAGCACAACGTTCTGCGATGTTTGCCCGTGCCAAGGCCGTCGAGATTAGCAATGCGTGGACGCCCCCACCCGGTGACCCTTTATCTCATTTCACAATTGCCTATGCCAAGCTGATGTGCAGCGCGGTGTTTGTGAGTGGGTTTGATCCAGAGTTTGCCCGCGCCACCTTGGGCGACGCCAATGCGCTGGCAGCTGTGGCGCATCGGGTAAAATCAGGCCCTCCGGTGATTGACCGCCAACGCCGTGAAGTCCGTGTGACGACCCAAACCGGCCTGACACGCACGGCGCGCTATATTGGCGATCAGGGCTGCGTCAGCCTTCCCGAAGGTTCAAACGAGATTGGGTTTAAGCCTAAGCCCGTGCCGCGCAACTTACCAAATGCCGCAACGACTGCTTGGCCCATGGGCGATGTGATTGCGCCAAATGCGGCAGCAGGCCTTGACCCGGCAAAGATCAAAGCCGTGGTTGATGCCGCCTTTGCACCCGATGATGCACTTACCCAAGCTTTTGTAGTGACGTGGAAGGGGCAGATCATCGCCGAGCGTTATGGTGCAGGTGCCACCGCGACGACCCCTCTTGAGGGTTGGTCGATGGGCAAAAGCATCGCGGCCAGTTTGATTGGGGTGCAGATGCAACAAGGGCTCTATAGCTTAGACCAGCCCGCCCCTATTCCTGAATGGCAAGGCGCTGGCGATAAGAGACAAGCCATTCGTATCCGCGATATTCTAAACATGTCCAGCGGTCTGCGGGTGCGGGCCGAACAAGACCCCGATTATGTTTATGATGGCAGCTATCCCGATCACTGGTATTATTACACAGGCAATAATGCCTTTGCTTATGCCGCCAGTCGCCCGCAGCAATGGCCTCCGGGCGTTATTGGCCGCTATCGCAATACAGATCCGGTCTTGATCAATTATCTGATCCAATTGGGCGTGAAGAAACAAGGCGGGGATTATCTCACCTTCCCGCAGCGCGCTTTGTTTGACCGCATCGGCATTCGCTCTGCCGTGCTGGAAACCGATGCCAGCGGCAATTTCTTGACCCAAGGCTATGATTTAATGGCTGGGCGCGATTGGGCGCGATTGGGCAATTTGTATTTGCAAGATGGTGTCTGGAATGGCGAGCGCATCCTACCAGACGGCTTTGTGAAATTTGTCAGCACCTTGGCCCCGGCGTGGGTTGCCGATGGGCGACCCGTTTATGGCGGCCTGTTTTGGGTAAATGGTGACGGTAACTTCCCAATCCCACGCGATGCATATGCGATGCAGGGCGCGGGCGGCCAGTATACAATCATCATCCCATCCCATGATCTGGTCATTGTGCGTTTAGGTCGGTTCGCTGGATCCCGGCCGGGCACTGCAAGTTTGAATCGCGCCTTGGCCCTGCTCATGGCGGCAGTCCCGCCAAGCGAGAAAGGCAAATGAGGCTAAAAGCACCTTTAGACCTTCGACCCGCCCCGCTGGATCGCGGTTTGGAGGTCTTTCAAGCCAGGGCCCAGAAAGATAAAGCCCATCAGCAATAAGGGCGAGACCAAATAGCCCCAATAGAAATTATTGGGTCGGCCCGTAATGGCAAAAGCCAGCATATAGCCAAGCATCAGCAGAAGGCAGAACAGAGCCGTTTCCGTGCGCCAACAGAGCCAGCCAAACAGGCCCAGAACAATCATGGGAAAAGCGATTGCCATTGGTAATTCCGACAGCGGCAAGGACTGCCACATGAAGGAAAGTGCTGCCGCAGGCCCACCCATCAAAAGCCAGGATTTAGACTTGGGATCATTGGGCAGAACGACTTCGGATACCGCTTGAAAATGGGCATAAACATAGCCGAAGAAGACAAGGATCAGCGCGGTCCAAGCCGCCGTCTCAAGCCAGCGGCGCTGAAACAGGGCAAAGGCTGCCATGAGCAGGACAAAGGGCAAAGCCAATTCGCGCGTCATCAAGGCACAGCCAGCAACAACAAAGCTTAGGAACCACTTATTGGGACGGTATAGGCCAATGGAGAGCGCAATTAGCGCACCAACCCATATTTCGTGCAGATACATTGCTTGTTGAACCACAATGGGCGAAAGCCCTGCAGCCAACAGCCCGACAATTGCCGCGCGTCGCCAAGCAACGACCCGCTGTTCAGACAATTTCTGGTACCACACAAATAGTGCGGCCAAGCCAATCCCGACTTCAAGAACATAGCCCAAAGTCTGGCCCAGTGTTGCTAAAACAAAAGCCAAAGTCGGAAGCCGCACGGTGACAAACGGCTTTAGCGGATAGCCGCGTGTCCGTTGTTCGTCGGCGGCGACCTGATAATAATTCTCACCCGCCTGCATCCGGCGGACAATGGCCTTATACAAAGCGAGATCGGCACCCTCCTCCCCGCTTTTGGTGGTCTTCTGGACAGTTTTTACCGGCTCGACTTTTGGGGCGCCGGGTGTGGATTTATCAAGGGCGGCCCATAGGCTGGCAAGGATTAGGGCAAATAAAATACCCAGAACCCATTTCGCGCCACGACTGGATATCGTGGCAAAACGAGATGCGTCGCTCATTACTTCCGCCATGTCACAAAGGAGGAAGCCGCGAAGTTCCATACCGCGCCAACCACAACCCCGGCAATACCGGCAAGCCACCATTGGCTATCCATCTGATGCACCCAATTGCCAATGCCAATATTGGCAATCGCCCCGACGGCAGAGACCAGATAGAAGGTCAAAAGACCTTGCACCATTTTCCAGCCCTTCAGGCGGCGATCACGATAGGTAAAGCGGTTATTTAAGAAGAAGTTGAACGCAATCGCTGTGGCCACGGCGGCAAACTGGCCACTCATGAAACTGGCACCCAGCGCAAGCATGGTGCCCAAAACCGACAAATGCACCACAACGCCCAAACCGCCAACCGCAAGGAAGGAAACCAGCCGAGTTGGGATGAAACGTCCAATCGTCTTGTCGATCAAAAGCGAGATATATTCGAGCGCAATCATGCTGTCGGCTTTGCTCTCGCCATTCAAGCGGGAGCGAAACACATAAGGCACTTCGGCAATGCGCGGCGGTGTTGGCAAAGACGCAACAATGTCGAGCAGAATTTTAAAGCCGACCCCCGAGAGGCGTGGCAGAGCCGCCATCAAAGTTTCCCGACGAATAGCCATAAAGCCACTCATCGGATCAGATAGACCAACCCGCAGAATCTTCTGGCCCAGCCAAGTCGCCCCTTGCGAGGCCCGGTGGCGCAGCTTGTTCCATTGTCCCACGCTGCCGCCTTTGGCATAGCGCGTGCCAATCGCAATATCGGCCTCATCATTTTCAATGGCCGAAACCATTTTGGGCAAGGCTGTCTCGTCATGCTGCAGATCGCCGTCGACCACAGCCAAAATGGGGGCCGATGTGGCGAGCATGCCCTCGACAACGGCGCTCGAAAGCCCCCTCCTCCCAATGCGATGAATGACCCGAACATGGGTGTCTTTCTGCCCGATCTCGCGCACGAGGTCGGCGGTGCCATCGGGGGAATTGTCATCGACGAAAATCGCTTCCCAATGATAGCCCACGAGCGCCGCGGACAATTTGTCCAGCAAGGGCACCACATTGGCGGCTTCATTGAAAGTCGGGATAATAACGGCAAGCTGCAAGGGCCCTGCTATGGCAACCCTGGCTTCTTCCTGTGGACGCGCCAGCTGCATCAGCATACCCAAACCCCAATCCGATCTTTTTACCTTGCACGCCTTGTAGCAGGTGCAGGGTTAATGCCTCGTAATCAGGGTGGGGGGCGGAACGTGCAGAAGGGTGCATTCCTTTCAGAATGCACCCTCCACCCGTAACCGTATGTGATCTTTTAGGTTGCTTGCGAGGTCACTTTTCGCGTCTTCCACAGCGAGAACAAGACCCCACCTGCGATCAGCGCCATGGTAATCCCGAGCGACCATTCGGCGGGGAATTTGCCGCCGGGGAACAAGTCGCCCATAAAGATTTTGGAGCCGATGAAGACCAGCGTCAGCGCCAAGGCGTACTTCAAATATTTGAAGCGGTGCACCATCGCAGCCAGCGCAAAGAACAAAGCCCGCAGACCCAAAATCGCAAAGATGTTAGACGTGTATACAATATAAGCGTCTGAGGTGATTGCGAAAATGGCTGGCACGCTGTCAATCGCAAAGACCAAGTCGACGATTTCGACAAACATCAAGGCGAGCAAAAGCGGGGTTGCAAAATAGCGTAGCTTCCCCGTTTTTGGGTCGGGCAATTGCACGCGGAACTTATTGCCATGCAATTCGGGCGTGACGTTCATGCGCTTCTTCAGCCAGAGCAGAATCTTATTGTCTGCCATGTCGGGCTCTTTATCGCCTTTCAGGAACATCATGATGCCCGTGCCAATCAGGAACACGGCAAAGATGTAAAGCACCCACGAGAACTGGCTGACCAAGGCTGCACCAACCCCAATCATGATTGCGCGCAATACGATCACGCCGATGATGCCCCAGAACAGGACCCGATGCTGATATTTCCGCGGAATGGCCAAATAGGTGAAGACCATGGAAATGACGAAGACATTGTCCATCGCCAGGGTCTTCTCAACGGCAAATCCTGTCAGATAAAGCTGGAGTGCCGTCCAAGCCCTTTCTTCCCCGACGACTGAGAGAATTTGCGGGTCGATCGAGGCGGTTGGCGAGGCATTATTGTAGAGCATCCAGATGATGCCCGAGAAGCCAAGACCAATGGCGATGTAAAACGCGCTCATCTTCAGGGATTCAGCGTCGCCAATTTCATGGTCTTGCTTGTTCACAACCCCAAGGTCGAAAGCAAGCAGCGCGATTACCGCGCCGATAAAGGCATACCATATCCAGGCGGCCTTCCCGAGAAACTCGGCAAACAAAATAGTCTCTAGCATGATGATGGCTCCGGCCAAAACTGATGTGTGACAAACTTAGCCGACATCACTGCGTAGACCTGTTCCACGCAGCCAGAGGGGCCCGACTTGGGCGGCAAGTGGCGAAGCTGGGCGGCATATTCAAGGGGGCGGGCCGCCCTATGACAAGCTTGTGATGCGCGGTTGATCTGGCCCCTGCCCAACTAGACAATATCAAACCATGCGCAGCGGCCTTAAATCCAGCAACGCACTTCGCGCTGTAGGGTGCATTCCGACAGGAATGCACCATCGCAATGACAGCGGCTTTGATTATGGTTTTCACTTAGAGAGCCTTTGCTGCAGGCAATGCCTAGGCAAAGGCTTCGTTTGAGTTTGAGCGCGCAAGATGGGGTGTCAAGGGGTTCATCGACTTCGTCGACGCGCGAAGCGCGCCCCTTGACTCCCCAGCTTGCGCAATAAGAGTTGTCAGGCGGCTTCAAGGCAAGCGAAGTGCGGCCTTGAACCGCTCTAAGTCCTTTGGCTAAGGTGCAGCATCGACGATCATGGAGTTTGCTTGACTGTTAACGTGCCAAACGCTTTTCCGTTTCCTCAAGGCCGACGTTTTGGTCCAATATAGTGGTAGTTTCAAAGCTGAAAGGGCTTTATTATGAATCTCAGGGGGTGGCGCGGTATCCAGGATATCCGAGATGCGCTTCACGCCGAAGGCTTCCAAGTTGATCGCGCTTACGCAGAGTTGAACGCTGCGATCAGCAACAACCAATTTTCAGTAGATGAGTATCTAAAGGAACGAGACAACCACGCTTATTGGAAGCTAAGTGGCATTCGGCTCAACGGAAGAATGGAGCGCGAACCTGAACCGCCTAGCCCTATAGCTGAGCATCTCGAGCCGATTTTTATGAACTTGTCACAAGCCGATTGGAATAGCTTGATCGATGTTCCAATTTTGGAACGAAAGATTGATGAGTGGCATCTTATTCCATCAGATTGCGCAGAATATGTGATGCGAAATGACGAGATCAGGAACTTCGCACTGAAGATCGCGGAACGGCAAGGGTTCAAGAAGACTAAGGCGCGATTTAGAACCATTTCGCCAGTTATTGCAAAGGAAGACGCAGACACGGGGCTCATAGTGTTTTTTGGCTTAGAGGGACGCCCAATGGACGGTGGTATGGGCCTTGTCCGACGCTTTGACTTCAATCTTCGGTCTTATATCACTGATAGCGCGCTTGAGGACAGCATTGAGATTAAGTTTTCCCACTTTGGCGGCATGTCTTATTATCAAACTCTAAGTGGTCTGCCGAACTCGCATTATAATTACCGTACCGATAATCCCGAACAAATGGAATTTTGGTCTGAAGTGATCAAGATTGGAATTGTTGCGTCGGTTCGGTTTCTAAATTTATTTCATTCTAGCGTAGCCAAGTTTCGAAAAGAGCAGGATGCTTCTAAGTAGCAATGCACCCTACCGCGCGGAGCGCATTTCTATCTCTGACAGGCGGTCGTGGACTATTCAGCAATGCGCTTCGCGCTGTAGGGTGCATTCCGACAGGAATGCACCATCGCAATGACAGCGGTCTTGATTATGGTTTTCACTTAGAGAGCCTTTGCCACAGGCAAAGCCTTTGCAAAGGCTTCGTTTGAGTTTGAGCAATACGAATTGTCTAGCGGGGCAAGCGAAGTGCGGCCTTGAACCGTTCCAAGTCCTTTGGCTAAGGTCCAGCATCGACGATCTTGGAGTTTGCTTGACCATGGTGCATTCCTGACGGAATGCACCCTCCGGCGAAAAGGAGCGCGCAACATTTGTTGCGCGATCCATGACCCCCCTTCCCTATCCCTCAAGCCGACAAGGCGTGACAAGGCCCGCAGGCTTCTTCTAGAGTGAGGTCGTTCACGCGATTACGCACGGAAGGCTTAAGCATGAGACGGGCAGCCATCATTAGTCCAGTACGAACCCCGATTGGTAAATTCCTGGGCGGGTTAAGTTCGGTTCCGGTTGAAACCCTTGCTGCCCATGTCGTCAAAGCCGTGGTGTCGCGCAGTGGCATTGATCCGATGCTGATCGAGGATGTCGTATTTGCGCAAAGCTATGCCAGTGGCGAGACGCCGTGCGTGGGGCGCTGGGCGGCTTTGTCGGCGGGCTTGCCGATTGAGGTGCCGGGCATTCAGATTGATCGGCGCTGTGGCGGGGGTCTGCAGGCTTTGGCGACGGCTGCCATGATGGTGCAGACCGGTGCCGCCGATGTGGTGTTGGCCGGGGGCGTGGAGAGCATGAGCAATGTGGAGTTTTACACCACGGCCATGCGCGGCGGCGCACGTGCGGGCAGTGTGACCCTCTATGATCGCCTCGAACGCGGGCGTGAGCGTTCCCAACCCGTTGAGCGTTTTGGCGTCATCCCCGGCATGATAACGACGGCGGAAAACTTGGCGTCTGATTATGCGATCAGCCGCGAGGCTTGCGATGAATTTGCCGCTGAAAGCCAAGTCCGCGCCGCGCGCGCGTGGGCAGAAGGCCGCTTTGATGCGGAGATCATCCCCATTCCCATCCCGCAGCGTGGCGGTGAGCCGATTGAGTTTAAGATGGACGAAGGCATTCGCGGCGATACCACGGCAGCCTCTTTGGCCAAGCTAAAGCCCATGGTGGCAGGTGGGGTCTGTACGGCCGGCAATTCCAGCCAACAAAATGATGCAGCCTCTGCCTGTCTAGTTGTGGCGGAAGATCGCTTGGTCGAGCTTGGGCTTGAGCCGTCAGCCTTTTTCGTGGGCTGGGCAGCCGCCGGGGTCGAGCCCTCACGCATGGGGATTGGCCCGGTTCCGGCGGTGCATAAGCTCTTTGCCAAGACCGGGCTTTCTTGGGCCGATATGGGCTTAGTCGAACTCAATGAAGCCTTTGCCTCGCAAGTGCTGGCGGTTCTCAAAGGCTGGGATTGGGATGACCGCTCGATCCTCAACGTCAATGGCTCGGGCATATCTTTGGGCCATCCGATTGGCGCGACGGGCATGCGGATTATGACCAGCCTCGTGCATGAGATGCAGCGCAGACAGGTCCGCTATGGCCTTGAGACCATGTGCGTCGGCGGCGGCCAAGGCGTTGCCGCGATTTTTGAGCGCGCTTAAGGGCCCTAACGCGCCATCGTCCCACCATCGACGGGAACGATGGTGCCGGTCATGAAGGAAGCTTGATCGGAGATTAAGAAGGCAAAGACATTGGCGATCTCTTCAGGCTCTGCATAGCGGCCCATGGGCACGCCTTGGGTGAAGATGGGTCTGGCCGCCTGCGGGTCGTCGGGCATTACCAAACGCTCCGCATAGCCCATCATCTCGGTATCGGTGGGCGATGGGCAGATGGCCAAGACCCGAACCCCATTGGGGGCATAATGCACCGCGGCTGATTTCGTCATGCCCACAACGGCATGCTTGCTGGCGGTATAGGCAAAAATATTTCCACCCCCACTAAGCCCGCTGATCGAGGATACATTGACGATCACCCCTTTGCCTTCTGCGCTCAAATGCTGACCCACATATTTGAGGCCCAGATAAACCCCGCGCGCATTGATCGCCATCACCCGGTCAAAGTCGGCCTCTTCATAGCGCGACACCGGATGGGCTGGCCCCGAAATCCCAGCATTTGAAAACAGAAAGTCTAGCCGCCCAAAGTGCGCCAGCGCGCTTTTAACCGCCTCCTGCCACGCCTCAGCTAGGGAGACATCGCCGATAAAAGCGGCGATTTTAACCCCATCTGGCGTCGCGATACGTGTGATCTCCTCCGCCCAAGCCGGATCAATATCCCAAGCCAGGACATGCACCCCTTCCGCCATCATCCGGTGCAGCGTGGCGCGCCCAATGCCGCGTGCGGCACCGGTAATGATCGCCACCCGACCTTCAAGCCCGAGATTGACTTTAGTCATGGTGATTTCCTTACGTAAGAAAGCTGTGAATGGCGTGGGCGACCGAAACAGGGTCGTCGCGCACAGGGTTGTGGCCGACATGCTTGAGCGCGGTATGTGTCAGATTGGCGAAGTAGCCAGCCATGGCATCCCGGGTTGCAAGCGTGAAGACGGGGTCTGCCTCGCCCCAAATCACATGGGTTGGGGTTTGGATGGTCCAGTCAGGTGAAGCAATCCAAGCAGGTAGGTCTGGGCCGGAGTCTAACTCAAATGGGCTCGCCCGATACCAATCAATGGCTGCCCGCCAACGATCTGGGTCTGACCAAGCCGCTTTATAATGCGCGGCCTCGTCTGCCCCCATGCGGCCATCGGCCTGTGCCTCTTGGAACCAGATTTTGAAGGGATTGCTGGCAGGATCGGCCCGCCACATCGCTTCCAACGCACCTGATTTAAGTGCGGTCATATAGGCAGAGGCCGCTCGTTGACCGGGGTTTTGGATTAAGGCGGTTTGCAAAGCGGCGGGATGAACCGCATTGATCAGGATCAGGCGATGGACATGCTCAGGAAAGCAAGCGGCAAACCAGCAGCCGATCACCCCGCCCCAATCATGGCCAACCAAGACCACTTTCCCGTCCGCAGAATTGGCGCGGATGAGCTGGCGGATATCTTCCAACAAAATCTCAGGCGAGTAATCCTCCACCCGTGGCGGCTTGTCCGAGGGATGATAGCCGCGCTGATCTGGCAGGATATAGAGGCGGTCCTGCGGCAGATGGTCGACAACGCGCTGCCACACCGAGCCCAGATCGGGAAAGCCATGTAAACAGAGCAAGGGCGGGGCAAGGCTGTGCGCATCGCCCTTGCGCACCACATGCAGTTTGATCCCTTGGATGGATTGGAACCCAGCCTCTTGCATCAGCTCGTCGCGGCCTGCGCGCGGGCGCGGTAAAACTGCGCGACAAGGCGATCAATCTCAGCGGGTAGATCGCGTCCCGTCACATGGTCTAACGACAGATGTTCATGACCGGGCAGCACTTCGAGCAGCTCAAAAATAGTGCCGTCAGGATCACGGCCATAGACAAAGCGCACGGCCCCATTGCTCGTAGGTGCGGCATGGAAATGAACGCCAGCGGCCGAGAGGCGCTGATACTCCGTATCAAGATCATCCACTTCTAATGCGAAATGGCTCCAACCCAGACGCGACGCATCCACCATGGGTTTGGGTTCGGTTTGCGGTTGGTGATAGTGCCAGAACTCCAGCGTCAAAGGCCCCGCTTTCACCCAAGCGCCATCAAAGACAATGTCTTTAAGGCCCGCAACTACATCATATTTTGGCTCAGGGCCAAAATGGCCGGTGCTATGCACCGGTGCACCGGTCACAAGACTATAGAAGGCCGACAGGCGCTGGATGTTCGGGGTGACCAGGGCAACATGGGCAAACCAAGGTGGACTGACAACCGAAGCCGCATAGGGCAGGCCCTCCAGTTCCAGTACATTGTCTTCTGGGTCGCGGATGTAACAATATAGATTGCCAGTCCCCAAACCTGAGGGCCGGGCATGGCTTTTGGCCCCTGCCCCAACAAAGGCATCATATAACCAATCGCCGTCGGCCGCTTGCAGGCAGATGTGGCGCAGGCCGGCGTGATAAACCTCCGGCGGGCCATCGGGTTCGGCCGGGTTTTTGAAGTGAAAAAGCTCTAGAAAGCCCGTTGGCCCACGCAACAGCGCCACCTCACATGCACTGTCTGCCACCGCCATCATGGCGCGCAGATCGGCTCGGTCGGCAACTTCGAACCGCGCGATCACCTCAAAGGCGTGGGCTGTGGTGTAAAACTGGATGGCGCCGTCCAGATTGGCGACGCTTAAGCCCGCATGGTGCAACCCCTTGATCATGACCCCACCTGCTCGTCTCGCTTGGACATCGTCATTTCCGCCCGTTCTTATTTTATCTTCCGTCAATAGTAATGGCAGGTGGGTAGGCGTCAAGCACAAATCAGCGACTTCGTGTGGCAAAGTCCCACGTTCGATGCGGTTGTTTTAGATGGTTGTTGTCTAGACGCGGTTTGGTGATCCTTCCGGTCCACCAAAATGGGTCTAGATGGAAAAATCTTAGAGCGTTGTCATCCCCGATGGCGTCAGCCAATCGGGGACCTTGTGCCTCAAAGTCCCATGGGGTCCCCGCTCGAAGCTCACGCTTCGGCGGGGATGACGGTTTCTTGGATGATTCTTTGTCTGGACGCGCTTTGGTGCCCATTCTGGTCACCCAACCGCTTGTTCAAGCATGATCGGGCGATTTGTCGCGTCAAGTCCAGATTTCC
>NZ_JADCBK010000147.1 GCF_020253525.1 Aquidulcibacter sp. | reverse complement strand
CGGATCCCCAGCGCATGGACATGGCCAAAGACGGCAACCCCTGCCCGCCTTTGGGCTTCTTCGCTAACGGGCTGAAAAATGGTGTCGCGCAATTGCGGCGCGCCAGAGCCCAAGAAGCGCATCAAGGCCCAAGCGCCAATCGCCATCAAAAAGATAATGTCCCACGAAGGGTTACTGCCACTGGTGAGGCCATTGACCGCATCTGCCAGCACCAAGGGTGCGCCGACAATGAAAACCTTGGAAATCAAAGTGAGGCCGAGGGCAAGCCCAACACGAACGCGCAACTCAGTGGTATCAAGCCCGCCAATCAATCGAACCAAGCGCGACAAGGCCCGCCCGATCGGTGAAATCTCATTGGCCGCGTCGGACTTGTTGCGTTCGCCTTTTCTCATAATGACCACATAGGCAATGTTGGCCGGGATTGAACAGCCAAAATGCGATTGCTGGCAAGGCTTGATGCACAAATGTCAGGAAACATGCATATAGCGCTCGCAAAATCATGTGCTTGGCTGATTGAGTCGGGCACACTCAGAGATCGGCTTAAGGAGCAGGGCATGAGCAAATTGAAATCTGTCTGTATCTATTGTGGTTCTTCCAACCAAGTAGACCCTGCTTACCTCGAGCTCGCAACCCAAATGGGTCAAGCGATTGCCAAGCGGGGCATTCGCTTGGTCTATGGCGGCGGCAATGTCGGCCTGATGGGGGCCTCCTCGCGTGCCGCCCATGAGGCCGGCGGCGAAGTCTTGGGCATCATGCCGCACTTTTTGACCAAATGGGAAAAGCCCAATGCGGCATTTGAAACCCGCATGGTCGATACGATGCACGAGCGCAAATGGGGCCTATTTGCGGAATCTGATGCATTCATTGTGCTGCCCGGTGGCATTGGCACGCTGGAAGAAGTGGTGGAGACCCTGTCCTGGCAGCGCCTTGAACTCCATCACAAACCGGTCGTCTTGGTTGACCGCGCGTTCTGGCAGCCCTTTGTCGATCTGATTGAGGCAACTATTGTGACCAAGTTCACACCAGAAGCCTTCCGCAATTCCTTCTTTTGTGTCGACACGCCAGAAGAAGCTTTGGCGGGCTTAGAAGCAGCCGTCGCCAAGGGCTAAAGCAACCCCGCTTTTGTACAAAATAAAGTCTGTGAACCACGCAGCCGACGCGCCGCGGGATGGCTTGGTCTTGCCCGTTTTCCAAGTGACCTGAGTATCGGTAAAAAACCAAAATACGCCAAAGTAAATTTGAATATATTTTTTAGATATTGCGATTAAAGTTTGCAGCAAATAAAATTAAAATTTTATACTTTACATTTTCTAGGTGAAATTAGTGATTTTTTAACATTTAACTATTTGATTTTGTTGCTATTTCTATCGTTAACTGTAATTGAATATTTATTTCGAATTTAATTCGTTTTAAGCTTAGTTCTGCAACCAAGTAATCACATTACTTTGTGGTACATTCAAGGGTAAATCCATTAACAACGCATCACCAAACATGTGTTGAAACGGATACCCTCTTCAGGCGAAAAACCTGAGACGGCCAAAGTTGGCTGCCGCATGTGCCCAAAGCAATGAGGATCATTCTGGAGGCCCGCGGCTATCGGATATGGCCCTTCAGGCCAATTGAGCCGCATACGGATAAAAATGATGGTGCTGTCTCAAGTGATCGCAGGTGTAAAGTATCGGGGTACGGATATGGAAGCACAGCAAAAGCCAACAGAAGGTGGGCAATCCTTCGAACTGATCGTGAAGCGTCTTTTGACGGCCCCTGCCCGCCGCCATGACCTTGCGACGCGGACCAACCGCGTTTTGGCCAGTGTTCTGCAGGAATGGCACGAGGTGGGCTATGTGAACGCCCAAATTCATCGGATTGCCAACCGGGCTGGCATGTCCACCGCAACCCTTTATCGTTTGTTTCCAGACAAAAATGCGATCAATTGCGACGCTTTAAAGCTTGGCAATGACATTATGGTTGGTCTTTTGACAAAGGCGCAAAGCCACCCCAACCCGATCCACCGATTGACCGAGATCGTGTTCAATCATGCCGAAACGCTGCGTCAAGACTATGTCCGTGAGCTTTTGTTGAGCCAATCCTTGATGCTGTTGGAGCCTGATATCCAAGACAGAGTGCGGGATATTGCTCGCGAAGGCCAAGCCGGTGTCAAACAATTCTGGCAAAACAATCTGCAAGAGCTTGTCACCCAAGGCCTCATTCGCCTTGATGATATCGACTGGCAGGAGTGCCGCCTAAAGGGTGCTGTGGAGGCGCGGACCTTGGGCCGCTTTTTCTGGGGTTATCCCGACTATCTGCCAGAAATAAGTTGGCGAAGTGATGCGCAATCGATCGTGGAAGACTTCTTCAAGCTCTATGGCACCACCAAGTTCCATACGATGAGCTTGACCTATAATTGGGACTGGAAAACGGAATGAGCGCAGAGACCAGCAGCTCAACAATCCATAAGTTTGTTCTGAAGCAACTCGAACAAATGTTGATCCCCAATGCCAATCGGCTGGACGCTAGCAATAGACGTCAGCGGATCATTGCAGCTGCCCTCTATGAAAGTCATTTCAACCCAGCGCGACGCATGAATGTGCGCGAAATTGCCAAGCGTGCTGGCGTCTCGTCCGCCACCCTCTACCGCTATTTTAGCAGCGATGAGGAACTTCTGACAGCCGGACAACGGCTAAGCGTGGAACTCTATAGCGCTTTCTTAACCCTAGATGCCTGGCACCCCAACCCAATATTTCGGCTATGCACCTACTTAACGCGCTGGGTTGAATTATGGACACTTCCAGCCCGCCAAGATGAACGCTCTGGCCTCTTGATGAAACGAAGCGCACGCGACCCAGAACTTCGCATGACGTCAGCGCTCTATTTTCAGCGTATACATGACTTTTGGACTTCGCAGTTTCGGCTGCTTCATTCAGAAGGGTATTTAAGCTCAGAGCCGCGCTACGAACTCCTTGAAGCCTTAGGCGGGCCGTTGGAGGCAAGGATCCTCCAGCCGTATACCTTCGCGGGCCTGCCCTATGTCCCGGAAAATTCTTGGTTTGAGGTTTGCTGGCGGGCAACCAGTGAATTCTTGACCCTAAATGGCACCCCTTATTTTCATCAAATGCGTCGAAAGAAGAATTGGGACGCGGATTTATTTGCGTTCCAAAAAGAAAATGGTTAAAACTACCCATAAGTAATATTCCCATTTCCCCTATATTGGTTTGCCCCCTTGGTGCGTGTGAAAGGCAACTCAATTTCCTCATGATCGATACAAAATGCCCTTCCCGACTTCTGATCAAACAAACAAAGCCTTGTTCCAACGTCAGGTCGAATTGTGTCTTAAGACACAGGCTCGCAGATCAGATGATGCGACGCGTAAACGGCTGATTTTGGCCGCGGTTTTGAAAGAATGGGCAGAAGCCGGTTTTCTAAATGCCAATATAACAGCCATTACCGTACATGCAGGTGTTTCGACCGCCACCCTCTATCGGCTTTTCCCCAATCGAAACGACATGAATTTGCAAGCTCTCGCGCTTGGTCATGAGCTTATCCTCGCCGCCATGCTGGACCGGGAGACGCACCCAAATCCCATTCGGAACTTGATCGAGCTTGTGCAACATTATGCCTCGATCCTGGTTGAGCCTTATCTTCGCCAATTCACCATCGCCCAGACGTTTCAAGTTCGCAAGGATGCAGCCACGGGCGAGATCGCAAGCCGGACGGCACATACTGGCTTTGAGTCTCTGCATCAGTTTTGGCGGCGTGAAATCACAAACTTGATCGAAGCAGGCTTTGTTGAGCCCGGATCAATGCACCACCAATTGTTTCGCCTGATTGGTCCGATTGAAGCGCGCGCCTTGCACTGGTTTCAAGGCGGGCGCGGGCATTATGTGCCCAGCCAAAGCTGGCACCATGAGGCGATAAAAGTCGTCGAGGGGTTCTTTAAGGTCTATGGTACGAATAAATATCAGATTTTCAGTAAAACCTATCAATGGGACTGGCTGGCGAACACGGCCACACCCCCGGTCCAAAGCCTCACTCAGCCTTCCCCACTTGACCCCGCCTCAGGGCGCGATAGCCTGCCGCTGATTGTGGATTTTGAGCGCAGTCTAGCCCTTGGCCCGCCTCCCAAGAACTTCATGGAATTTGCGTTTCGTGAATTGGAAAAGATAGCGAGCCCGCAAATCAATCGGCTCAACACGACCA
Organism: Aquidulcibacter sp.; assembly: GCF_020253525.1. Classification (GTDB taxonomy): domain Bacteria; phylum Pseudomonadota; class Alphaproteobacteria; order Caulobacterales; family Aquidulcibacteraceae; genus Aquidulcibacter. Next base: position 2,552 of record NZ_JADCBK010000147.1, on the reverse strand, counting down.
ATCGGCGGATTCGCATTCTGGCTGCTGCCATTTACGAGAATTATGAGCGTGGGTTTGAAAATCTCAGCATGTCTGCGATTGCCAAACGGGCCGGTGTGTCAACCGCCACCCTGTATCGCCAATTCCCCAATGATGTGGCGCTGCATGAAGAGGTCTATGCCTTGGGCATGTCCCTGTTCTGCGCTTGGGTTGGGCAGGATGATGACCAGAAAAACCCATTAGCGCGGCTGACGACCTGTATATTGCGGCCACTGACCACCTATACAGACCCAGATAGTTTGCGCTTGGGCTCCATTCAATTTGGAATTATTGCGCGATTAAAGGAGGGCACCATCATGCCATCCTCCGCCGCCTTGGTCCGCTATATTTTCAGCTTTTGGACCAAGCGCTTTGACCGCTTAATCGGCGAAAACTATATTGCGACGCCGCCGTCTTGGCCGATGATCCATGATATATTTGGGCCAATCCAAAGCATGTCCTGGGCCTTGCATAGCAATACTGGGATTATGCCCACCCCAGAAAATAGCTGGTTTGATTCCTGCTGGCAGGTCGCCGAAGACTTCTTCAAAATCTATGGCACGCCCCATTTTCACGCCCGTTGTGAGGCCGAAAACTGGCGCGCGGACCGCGACAGGCTGCGCCCTTAAGCTTTGGTGCCCGCCAAGCGAGCAGCCGCCCGATCTGGCCCGATCAGCATAAACAAGCTCTTCATTTCAGGCCCATGCTCTTGGCCGGTCAGCGCCTTGCGCAAGGGCATGAACAGGCCCTTACCCTTCGCCCCCGTGGCCGCCTTCACCGCTTCGGTAAAGCTTGACCAAGACGTCTCATCATAGGGCCCTGTTGGCAACAGACCCAGCGCGGTGGCGATAAAGTCGGGCTCGTCAATTTGGGGCTCAATCGGGCCTTGAACCACGCGGGCCCACAGGCTGACATCGTCAAACTTGGCAAGATTACCACGCACGGCAAGCCAGAAAGCTTCACCCAAATCACAGTCAATGGCGGCAAGGCGGGGTTTGATCGAGCCATAATCGGCATGCTGCAATAATTGCGCATCCAAGCGACGCACATCTTCAGGGTCAAAGCGGGCGGGCGCGCGGCCGATCTTGCCAAAGTCAAAACCCGCCACCAAAGCATCCAGATTATCGACCGCCTCAACCGGGTCAGACGTGCCGATCCGCGCCATCAAGGACAATACCGCTAGAGGAGCCACACCCTGCTCGCGCAGGCTTTCAACCGACAAAGAGCCAATCCGCTTGGACAATGTCTCGCCATCTGCACCAACCAACAGCGGGAAATGGCCAAATTCTGGGCGCTTGCCGCCGGTTAAGGCTTCAAAGATTTCTGCCTGTGCGCCTGTATTGGTCACATGGTCTTCGCCACGGATCACATGGGTGACGCCCAAATCCACATCATCAACGACCGAGGGCAGCGTATACAGATACGCGCCATCTTCGCGGATCAGCACGGGGTCAGACATTGAAGCGGTGTCAACGGTTTGTTCGCCCCGGATCAAATCTTTCCATGCAACCCGCTTGCCCGACAATTTAAAGCGCCAATGCGGCTTGCGCCCTTCTGCTTCAAAGGCAGCCTTATCAGCATCTGTCAGCGCAAGTGCGGCGCGGTCATAGACGGGTGGCAATTTGCGCGACAAAGCGATCTTGCGCTTGCGGTCTAATTCTTCGGCTGTCTCATAACAGGGATAGAGCAGGCCCGCTGCGATCAGGCGGTCGCGCGCCTTATCATAGACGTCAAACCGGGCCGATTGGCGGGCTTCCTCGTCCCACGTCAGGCCAAGCCACGTCAGGTCTGTCCGAATACCATCCTCAAAAGCTTTGGTTGAGCGCGCTGTATCGGTGTCATCAATCCGCAAAAGGAACGTGCCGCCATGCTGGCGCACAAACAACCAATTGCGCAAAGCCGTGATGATATTGCCAACATGGAGCTTGCCGGTTGGAGAAGGTGCAAATCTGACTTTCATATTTCTATCCTGTTGGTCGATGACTTAGCAGCCATGGCCCCATCAGGCGAGAGGGGCATGTGCAGGTCAGCTGCCATGAGGCTGCGGAAAAATTTGCAGCGGCCTATAGACGAAAAAACGGAACAGAGTTAGAACATCGCTACTTTGTTCGTGCATCGTTCACGGTGCAAGCGGATTTGATCGGGGCTGGGCCTATGCGCCCGCCTCGCAGGATAGGGGAAGTTGATGCTGACGTCCAAACAACGAGAGCTTTTGCTATTCATTCATGAGCGTCTCAAGGAAACAGGCGTCTCGCCTTCTTTTGACGAAATGAAGGATGCGTTGGACTTAGCGTCGAAGTCGGGCATTCACCGCTTGATCACCGCTTTGGAGGAGCGTGGCTTTTTACGCCGCCTCGCCCATCGCGCCCGGGCTCTCGAAGTGCTGAAACTGCCCGATAGCTCGACCACATCTGCCCCGCCCAAGGGTCGCCAACCCTTCACGCCGCTGGTTGTGGGCACCAAGTCCGCCGCCCCGGCCCATGCATCTACCCCACCTTCGGCAGCCAATGACATTGCGGTTTTGGGTCGGATTG
>NZ_JADCBK010000146.1 GCF_020253525.1 Aquidulcibacter sp. | reverse complement strand
CCCCGCCGGAACGAAGTGGAGAGCGGGGACCTCAGCGCGTTTGCGGCACAAGGTCTGGGACTCGGCTGATGCCATCGGGGATGACAACCTTGTGGGACTTTGCACCACAAGAGGGCATTTGATCGGACCTAAGTTACACAGAAGCACCGCCCACCTTGCCGTTTATTAAATAGACCCGTTTGGCCAATCCCTGTAACCACACGACAGGTCGCGCCGTAGGCCTCAAAAGAGACAGGCAAGAGGGAACAAACTTATGGGGCTGGGTCGAAAGTTTGTTTTGGGCGCGGTTTTGGTGGTGACGGGCCTTGCGCTCAGCGCTGGTGGCTGTGCCCTGCAGCGGCTGCCCAATGTCCCAGCTGAAGTGACAGGCCCACCCGCTTCCCCACCGGTTCTGGCGGCCTTTCAGTCCGACCCTGCAATCCAAAGCCTAAGCGACTGGCAAGATCGCCGCGCGCCCCTTTTGAAAGCCCGCTTCCAAAGTGAGATCTACGGCGCGATGCCTGCGACTGTCGGCTATGAGATCATCAGCCGCGACGTGCTGGAGAAGCCTGAAAAAGGTGCCATTGGCACCATCGAGCGCCTCACCATTGCCCTTAAAACGGCTGAAGCCGGACCTTGGACCGGCGGCAGGCCCGTGGTCGATCTGATTTTGATGACGCCGAAAGGCAAGGGGCCATTCCCCGTGATCGCGGGCGGCACCTTTTGTGGCAATGATGCTTTATTGCCCAAGCAAACAGGCACGCGAACCACCACGATGGCTCTGCCCCCGGAATGTGGCGGCGGGGCCCCCGGTTTTCTGGTAACCGCCATTTTCGGCAAATACGCCAATGCACCCCCGTGGGAGACTTTAGCCCAAAGGGGCTATGCTCTGGCATCGTGGCATCCAGGCGATGTGGTGCCCGACGTGGCTGAAGTGGCTGAGCCTTATCTTGCGGCTTTAACCCCTATCGGTACGCCGCCTGAACAGCGCACGGGGGCCATTGCCGCTTGGGCGTGGACTTCCTCGCGCATTTTGGATGTGTTGGGCGACGATCCGAGGCTGGATGCTCGGCGGATGCTGCTGTGGGGGCATTCCCGCCATGGCAAAGCAGCCCTTTTGTCGGCCGCCTTTGACCCCCGCCCTGCCGCGGTCTGGGCCTTGCAATCGGGAACAGCAGGGGCTGCTTTGGGGCGCGATGACGTGGGCGAGCCCGTGGCCGATATCACCCGCGCCTTCCCCCATTGGTTTGCCCCGTCTTATGCCAGCTATGCGGCCAAGCAGGCGGATCTGGATATTGATCAGCATCAATTGATTGCGCTTTTGGCGCCTAGGCCCGTTCTGATTGGGACAGGGCGACGCGACCAATGGGGCGACCCACATGGGAGTTTTAGGGCGCTGAAAGGGGCAGACCCCGTGTATCAGCTGTTTGGGCAACAAGCCTTTACCCAGACAAAGCTGCGTCACCCAGATGGAAAGGGGGTCTTGGCATTTTACATGCGGCCGGGCCTGCATGGCATCCATACCGAAGATTGGACCGAAGCCCTTTCCTTTTTTGACCGCACGGTTCCAAAAGCGGTTCCAAATACGCCAAACTCTGGCTTGAAACCCTGAGCAATCTGGGTCACAGTCTTCCAAAACAAGAAGCATTTCGGTTCAGGGAGGCATCAGCATGGCCACAGGAATTCGTGACAAAGTCGCCGTCATTGGCATGGGCTGTTCCAAATTCGGGGAACGCTGGGATTGCGGCCCGGAAGAATTTATGGTCGAGGCCTATTTGGAAGCAATGGCCGATGCCGGCATTGAGCCCACCCAATTAGATGCCGCTTGGTTTTCCACCCATATTGACGAGATTGGCACCGGCAAAGGTGGCACACCTCTGTCGATTGCTTTGCGCTTGCCCAATATTGCGGTGACGCGGGTTGAGAATTTCTGTGCCTCTGGCTCTGAAGCCTTTCGCGGCGCGGTCTATGCGGTTGCAGCGGGGGCTGCCGATATTGCAATCGCCGTCGGCGTCGAGAAATTGAAAGATACAGGCTATGGCGGCCTGCCAACCGGCAATATGGGGACCTATATTCCCCAGACGGCGCCTAATGGCTCTGCCCCCGGCAATTTCGCGCAATTGGCCAGTGCCTATCGGGCCAAGCACTCGGTTTCGCGCGAAGACCTTAAGCGCGCCATTGCCCATGTGTCGGTTAAAAGCCACGCCAATGGGTCGAAAAATCCCAAAGCGCATTTGCGCAATGTGGTGACTGAAGAACAAGTGATCGCCGCCCCAATGATTGCAGAGCCTTTGGGCTTGTTTGATTGTTGTGGGGTGTCGGATGGGGCGGCGGCGGCCATTGTCACGACCCCTGAAATTGCGCGCGCTTTGGGCAAAAAGGACTTGGTCTATGTCAAGGCCCTACAGCTTTCTGTCTCTAACGGTATGGAGAGCCAGCATAATTCATGGGACGGCTCTTACTTCCATACCGCCCGGATTGCCGCCAAAAAGGCCTATCTGGAAGCCGGGATTGAGCGCCCGCGCGACCAGATTTCCATGATCGAAGTCCATGATTGCTTCTCGGTGACTGAGCTTGTGACCATGGAAGATCTTTTCATCTCGCCCGAAGGCCAAGGCTGGAAAGATGTGATGAATGGTTTTTATGATGCCGATGGCCAAGTGCCCTGCCAGATTGATGGTGGGTTGAAATGCTTTGGCCACCCCATTGGGGCCTCTGGCTTGCGCATGCTGTATGAAATGTATTTACAGCTTCAGGGCCGGGCAGGTGAACGACAATTATCAAACCCGAGTTTGGGGCTGACCCATAATCTTGGCGGTGCCCCGTCAAGCAATGTGTGCTCGGTTGCGATTATTGGCCTTTAAGACGTCATGGCGCTCGCGCTTGCGGTCTACTGCGCGATAAGGCTGCTTAGCTTGAACAATTGCTAGCCAATTCTTGGGAATTGACTGCACAGATTGTCATTTGGGCTGTCAAAGTTGTTGGCCAGAGGCGCGTGGGGCGCTACCTATCCTTGTGAGAATGGCGCGCCGCGCGAGTCGAAATTGATGGATAAGCATCTGTCGTGAGGACAGGTGAAGCACGCTATTTGTGATAAGACCCAGGGAGCTTGAGCGATGAAATTATATGGAAGTGACCTTTCTCCGTTTGTGCAGCGCGTGAAGATGCAGATTGCCGCTAAAGGTTTGGAAGTTGACTATTTGCCACCTCCCGGCGGCAGCATGAAAAGCGAAGAGTTTCTGGCGATCAATCCAATCGGGAAAATCCCCTGCTTGGTGACAGATTCTGGCATGTCGTTGCCGGAGTCAGAAGTTATTCTTGAATATCTGGAAGATGCTTTCCCAAAACCAGCCCTTCGCCCCCGTAAGCCTGAAGAGCGCGCGCAAGTGCGCCTGATCTCGCGGGTCAACGACATTTATGTGGGCCCTGCCATGGGCAAGATTTTTGGTCTGATGGGGCCTGGCAAAGACCCAGAAGCCATCAAGGCTGCGATTGCAGACGTGAACACCGCTTTGGGTCATCTCGAACATGTCGTGTCGGGCAAGAAGCATGCAGCGGGCAATAAGTTCAGCTTGGCTGATTGCACCATCACCCCAAGCCTGTTTTTCGTGGTCAAGATCCTGCCTGTCATGGGCGTGAAAGCGCCTTTGAAGAACTTCAAAAAGCTCGCCAAATATTGGAAGACCCGCGAAAAAGATGCGGTCACCGTCAAGGCGCTTGAAGAAATGACAGCTGAAATGAAAGCCCGTTTCGGGATGTAGTTTCGGTCTGATTAGATGGTGAAAGGCCCGCCGCCCCCTTGGGGTGGCGGGGGGGGTTGGCGGGCTTTTTTGTGGGCCAAGGCCCAGCCTATCTCAGCGCATTGACGCGGGCTTGGACGTCGGTGCTGAGTGCGGCATAAAACAGATTGTAGCCGGTGATCTTATAGAAAGTGCCAAGCTCAAAGCGCGCGCGCGACAGCGCGGCTGGCCGGTTCACCTCCACCCATAATAAATCATTGCGACAGATGGCCCCGGTTTCGCCGGGCAATAGCGCTGGCTCTGTGCCGCGCTCAAGGCCGCTGGCAGCGGCCGACCCACGATTGGTGCTGGGCGGGGCATTGCTCTGGGGCGCTGCCCCGGTTAGGGGGTTCACACAGGCAAAGCGGGCACCGCCTATCGCGCGATAGCCCTTATCCGCTGTCCAAATGGTCGAGCGCTCTTTGAGGATTTTCTCGCCGCGCTCATCGCCACCATCCACGCTGGTATAGCTTACAAAACAGCGGGCTTGTTTGGCACTTTGGCAGGGTTTGGGAAAACCCGGCACCGCATTTGGGCCTTCAAACAAAGCGGTCGGGACCGGCTGATCAAGGATGTAAGTCGCAGCCAACATGGGGCCCAGATCGCCTTTTTCCTGTAACAGACGCAACAGATGCAACCCGCCTTGTCCGATGCCTACCAGCACAAAGGGGCGTTTAGGGTTGCGGGCTTGCTGAAAGGTCACAAAGGCACGCGCCACATCTTCATAGGCAAGGTTCAGCGCTTCATGGCTGTCATCGCGTTGCGATAGAAGGGCAAACAAAACCGCTTGGCGATAGCGCGGCACCCAAAGGGGGCCGGCAGCTGCAAAGGGTTCGGCATGATTGGGTAGGGCGATGGTTTCAAGCCGGGTGCGCGACACATTGTCGGCGATATCCATGTTCCAGCCTGTATTGCCACTCCAAGCCGTTGTGGGATGAACGAAGAAGACATCGGCCTTGCCAAGGCCCGCATTGGCCCCCTGCGGCCGGAAGGCCCAAGCCGCTGCATCGCTATAGTCGGGCACAGGGGGTGGTTCATCGACTTGGAAGGGTACCGCAGGCTGGATCAATTCGCGGAACAAATTGTCGCGCATGAAATAGGCCGTCAGCCCCACCAATAGATTGAGGCCAAGGATACCACCTACGATCCAGCGCTGCCAGTTCCGCTTCATGGTTTCAGCCCGCTATAGGTGGGTTGATCAATGGTCAATTGGGCGCTGGTGATTTCGCGCAAGGCAGCTAGGAGGGCAGGGTCATCACAAGCCAATGCCCCCGATCGAATACGGGCACAGACTTCTTTCGTCAGGGCCTCTAAGGGGCTGGACGTATCGTTTAGCAGGGCGGCGTAGAGGGCGCGGGCGCGCGCATCGGCTGGCTGTCTCTGCGCCATCTCGCGCTCAACCAAGGCCAAGGCATTGGCGGCCACGCGGGCATGAAAGGCGGCTTGGCCGCTGAGTTGCGGGGCGGCTTTTTCCGTCAAAAACCCGATGACGGCGCCCAGCAATTCTTCAGACGAGGGGGCTTCATGCATGGGGGCGACCTTCGATCAGATTGAGTAAGTCGATTTCCGCTTCAGAGGCCCGCCTGCCAATCATCGCACGCTCAATCGAGGGGTCGGCTTTGGTGGCAAAGGCTTGGTACATGATCAAACACATAATGCCCCATTTGAAACTGCCCAAGGCTTGAAACCACGTAAGGTCCTCGGCCTCATAAGCTTGCCCACCCGCAGCCTGATAGCCTGCCAGCAAGTCTTCGAGCGCACCAAAGCCGCCGACCCGCTTTTCCCGCACACCAAAGCGCCAGGAATTGACGCAAATCCAGCCCAAATCCTCACGCGGGTCGCCTTGATGGGCCAATTCCCAGTCCAGAACCGCTGCAAGGCCCAGGGGATTGACCATCAGATTACCATTGCGAAAATCGCCATGTACCAGGGTCGTGGGCAAGGGCTGTGGCGCATGCTGGCGAAGCCAAGCCAGCGCCAATTCAAACACAGGGCGATCCATCTCAAAGCCGCGATAAATCGCCTCATAGCGGTCCAATTGGTCCAGGCCATGGCTGATGGGCAAGTCCGATGGCAGGCTATGGGGCGCCACGGCATGGATTTTCGCTAAAGCCTCGCCACATTGAAATGCCAGTCGTGACCGGGCATGGCTGAACTCTTCATCGCGCAGGATTTTTCGCGCAATCGTCTGGCCTTCAACATGGGCCATGATAAAGGCATCGCCTAAGTCATCTTCGGGGCTACAGACATGGATGATCTCTGGCACCGGGGTCCCCGCGCGCGCTGCCGCGGCAATGATATGGGCCTCCTTCACCAAGCCAATCGCTTCGCCTTTGGCTGCACTTTGAAACGGCGCGCGACGCAAAATGAGCTTGCGCGTGGGCTCGCTTGGAACCTCAAGACCAAACCCCCACGTCTCTTGGCTGGCCCCACCTGACAGGCGCGTCATGTCGACGACCTGCGCGCTTGGCCCAAAGCGGGCCTGCATCACACGGGTGAGGGGGGCGGTCAAAGCAGTCATGGGCCCACCTTGGGCAAGCTTGCCTTCTTTTTCAAGTGAGGCGGGCTCTAGGCATTAGGCTTTGAAGACAAAGACATCTTCGCTGTGCAGACTCAAGGCGACGTGGTGGCCTTTGTCGGGGGCGGATTTGGCCTCAACCAAAGCTGTGATGAACCCGCCCTCGCCGGTGATCGCTTGCAGCTTCACGGTCAAGAAGCGCCCGACGCCACGGCGATCCACAACTTTGAAAGCACCCGCTTGCGAAGCTGTCACGCGTGTCGCTTCTGGGCGAGCACAGACCATGACTGGCCCGTCAAACGGGCTCGCAAAAGTGCCGAGTTGGGTTTCTACCAAGCCATTTTGGGCCTGGGCGTCCAAACTCCACACAGCCCCTAAAGCGCGCGCGGCTTCTAAGGATGTGGGTGTCCGGTACACATCAGCCGGCAGGCCGCTTTGCAATATTCGGCCATGTTCGATGATGGCGACGTGATCGGCCACGGCAAGTGCTTCTTCGGTATCATGGCTGACGATCAGGGCCGCAACACCAGCTTCAGCCAAAGTCGCCAACATGCTTGATTGCAGATCCGCGCGCAGATGCGGGTCAAGGCCGCTGAAGGGTTCATCCATCAGAATGGCGCGCGGATTGGGGGCAAGCGCCCGGGCCAGTGCCACACGTTGTTGTTCGCCACCTGAAAGCTCGTGCGGGAAAGCCCCGCCTCGGTCACCCAAACCAACTCGGTCAAGCCAAGATGCAGCAAGGGTCACGCGCTCAGACTTGGCTAAATGGCCAAGGCCAAAGGCCACATTGCCCAAAGCGGTAAGATGGGGAAACAGGGCATAATCTTGGAAGACCATGCCGAGGGGGCGCTTCTCAGGCGGGATTGTGGTGGATTTGTCGCTCACCAATTTGCCATCGGCATAGACTTCACCGGCATCTACCCCTTCAAGGCCCGCCAAAACCCGCAACAGCGTACTTTTGCCAGAACCCGATTGGCCGAGCAGGGCCAGAACTTTGCCGGCCTCAAGGCTGAGGCTCACATCATCAAGGGCTTTGACGGTGCCAAAGGTGCGGCTGACATGGCGCGCTTCGAGGGCAAATTCACTCATGATTGCCCTGCCCGTGATTTTGAAAGGCCGTGTGAAAACAGCAGGGTAGGGATCAAAGCTACCAGAACGATGGCAAGGGCTGGCCAAGCAGCTGCCCCCAAACGCTCATCGGCCGCATAAGCATGGGCACGAACAGCCAATGTATCTAAGCCAAAGGGGCGCAGAATGGTGGTGGCGGGCAATTCCTTGGCGATCTCAACCGCGACGATCAAGGCAGCCGCAAAGGCAGATGGGGCCGCCAAGGGCGCTTCGAGCTTCAAAAAGCGCTTCATCCGACTGGCACCCAAGGTCTGGGCCGATTCCCGCATCGAACGGGTCGATTTTTCAAGGCCCGCGTTCAAGGGCTCAAGCCCTGCCGCGGTAAAGCGTGCGGCATAGGCATAGCACAGCGCGATAATGGCCAAGGGGCCGCTCAAAGCTGCGACCACATGGGATCCGCTCAACGCCAAGGCCGCCAAAATGCCCAGTGCGGTCACAGCACCTGGTGTGGCATAGCCGGCAAGGCTGACCGCGCGCACAAAGCCACTGGCTTGGGCGCTACGCTGGCTGATAAAGGCGCTGAGGCCTGCCAAAATCAAGGTCGCGCTTGCGCCTAAAGCGCACAGAAGTGCCGTGGCCACCAAAGGCTTACTCAAGGCCCGCTCTGGCACACCGCTGGCAATGGCAAGACCTGCCAAGTGCAACACCGGAATGACCAAGCCTAAGGCCAAGCAAGCAACGCAAAATCCCGGGATCAAAATACCCGCCATGCCAGAAGCCTGCGCCCGCTGGGGCGTGCGCCAGCGCGTCGAACCGCCTGCAACCAAACCCGCCCGTGACTTACGCTCCAGCCAAACAAGAAACAGAACGCCCACCAAAAGCAAACAGGCAATTCGGGCCGCTGCCGCCAAGTCGCCCATGGAAAACCAAGCGCGAAACACCCCAATCGTCAGGGTCGAAACGCCCAAATGGTCGGCCGCTCCATAATCGGCGGCAATCTCAAGCCCGGTGAGCGCTGCCCCGGCCGCAATCGCAGGCCGGGCTAAAGGTAGCGCTATCGTGAAAAAGCGCTTCCAAGCACCAGCCCCCAACAGCCGCGCGGCTTCCAGCGCGCAAACCGATTGCGCCTCAAAAGCGCTGCGGGCGGCCAGATAGACATAGGGATAAAGCGTGGTGACATAGACAAGGGTGGCGATCCAAAACCCGCGCGCGCCCGTCAAATCACCCCATGCATAGGCCGCAACATAAGCGGGCATGGCCAAGGGCAGGGCTAAAGCCCAACTCAATGCCGTCCGCCCCCAGAATTGATAGGCGGTGACGAACCACGCGGCAATCACGCCTAAAATGGTGGCCCCAAGGGTGGCCAAGACCAAGAGCGCCAGCGAAGTCAGCGCCATTTCCCCTAAAAGCACGCGGGCAATATGGTCGAAACTCGCACTGGGTTGGGCGGCTGCTAGGAAGGTAAACAAGACGGGCAAGCCCGGGATCGCCAGCAAGAAGGCAAACAGCGCCCAAGACTTTAGAGGCTTGAACCTGGCTTTTGAAAAGCCAAGCCCATCCCAGTCCCGCGCGGGGCTAGGCCTTGCTGCCGGATCCAAGGTGGTCACTTCCAACCCGCGCGATCAAAGACCTTTTGGGCCTCAGGTTGATTGGTACCGAGGGCGGCCATCGGGGTCTGGGCCTCTTTAAAGCCAGCCAAGGCCTTCAATTTGCTATTGTCATCCATGGCGCTGGCAAGGATTGGAAACTCATCATTGGCTTTGGCAAAGATTTTTTGCGCTTCTGGGCTTGCCAAAAACTCCAAGAAAGCAACCGCATTGGCCTTATTGGGGGCGTTGGCTGCCAGCGCCCCGCCAGAGATATTCACATGCGTCCCAGCCCCTGCTTGATCGGGGAAGGACAAGGCGATTTTGGAGGCCACCGCCTGCTCTGCCGGATCTTCAGAGCGCTGCAAGCGCACCGCATAATAATGGTTCACAATGGCAACCGCGCATTTGCCCTCGGCAATGGCTTTAAGTTGATCGGTGTCTGCCCCCTCAGGCTGGCGGGCAAAGTTTGCCACAACGCCTTTGGCCCAGCTTTCAGCCTTGGGCACGCCCCAATCGGCAATGAAGGAGGACATCAAAGATAAATTATAGACATTGCTGGAAGGGCGAACGCAGATTTTGCCCTTTAGGGCAGGCTCTACCAATTGCTCATAGGTGGCGACCTGTTCTGGCTTTACCCGAACTGGATCATAAGCGATGACCCGCGCGCGCTTGGCAAACCCAAACCAATCCTTCTTGGGCCCCTGTAGATTGGCCGGGACTGCCGCATCCAGCTTCGCCGATTGAACCGATTGGAAGAGGCCCGCAGTCTCTGCCCGCCAGAAATTGCCCGCATCGACCAGCAAGATCACATCTGCAGGGCTTTGGGTGCCTTCAGCCTTCAAGCGCTCTAGAAGAAGGTCGCCCTTCATCTCAATGCGATTGATCGCAATGCCAGTATTTTTCTCAAACAAGTCATAGAGTTGTTCGTCGGCATCATAATGGCGAGCCGAATAAATATTGACTTCGCCTTTCGAGCCTGCGGCAGGCTCTGACGCTCCACAACCCGCAAGGGTCGCGAAAACGGCGGATGCAACAGCAACCGAAACAAACAGGCGGGCGCGGGAGTTTTTGAGAATGGTTCGCATCATCAACTGGTATTGTCACAGCCGCAGGCATCCTGCAAGCCAAACTCACACTCAAAACCTTAAGCCATGCGCGGCACAAAGTCGCGGCTTGGCTTTGGCTGTTGTGCCAAGGTCAAGTCTTCGACCGAGAAAGCCTAGGCTTCCTCGTCCCGGATCGGGCTTAAATGGATGGGGATTTTCATAAAGGCTGGGATATCATCGCCAAAAGCCACGACATCGGGGTCCTGATCTTGTTGGCGATAGCGGCCGCCGCGATCGTTTCGGTCGCCGCGTTCATGGCGGTCGCGATCATGGCGGTCCCGGCCTCGCGATCCACGCGTGTGCGCGTCGCGTGGGCCACGGCTTTGACGGGGTGTGTCTGAAGACTCAGACGGCGCTAAGAGTTCAAAGCTTTGCGCCTGTTCTTCATCGCTGCCCAAATCAATAACGGCCAACGGATCGGCACTTGGT
>NZ_JADCBK010000145.1 GCF_020253525.1 Aquidulcibacter sp. | reverse complement strand
GACCAGTTTTTCGGCTGGCACCCGCGTGGGTGGGGCGGAGGATTTCTGGCTCATCTTCACTCTCCTTGGGGTTACGATGAGCCAGAAATCCTCCGTTACTCAAATCGCCAATTTGGTCCCATAGGCGCTGACGCTGGACACATACCGCCCGAAAGTTGATGCGGAAAACTGTCTTCGTGACCCGAAAGCCCCATGAGAGAGACGTAGTGCGCAATCGCAGCATCCGCTTCCGCCTTGGGTGTTGCCTTGCACATCAGGCCGAAACCGATGTTTTCGCGGACGGTCTTCCACGGCAGCAACGCAAATTGCTGGAATACCACCGCGCGTTCGGGTCCTGGGCCGCGAACCTCCGTTCCGCCCACCAGCACGCGTCCTTCGGTTGGAAAATCAAGCCCCGCTGCCATGCGCATCAGCGTGGTCTTGCCGCAGCCCGAGGGGCCGACAATGGCCACAAATTCCCTTTCCTCGACACGCAAATCGATGCGATCAATAGCCAGGAATTCTCCACCCTTCGGCAGCAAAAAACGGCGCGTCACGCCTTCGAAGACTATTTCACTCAAGCCTGCCCCCATTTTCTGTTGAAGGCTCTCTCAACAGCGCGTAGCGCAACATCGATCGCAAAACCGACAACGCCAATGCCGATCATGCCGGCAATGACGACTGAAGTGTTCAAATTGCCCTGCCCCTGCACCATTAGATAACCAAGCCCCGCCCCCACGACAATGAGTTCCGATCCTACCAGTGATTGCCACCCAAGCCCGGCGGAAACTCGCAAACCTGCGATGATTGACGGCAAGGCGCCTGGGATCAGCACATGCGCCATGATCTGACGAGATGAAGCACCGAGCGTTTGTGCGGCCTCAACAAAGCGGGTTTCGACAAGCCTGGCGCCGCGATAGGCACTGATGACACAGGGGGCGAAGGAGCCAACAAAAATGATCAGCAAAGGCCCGCCAATCCCTGTACCAAACCAAAGCGCTGCCAGTGGCACCCAGGCCAAGGGCGCCACAAAGCGGATGGCATCGAATAAGGGTGTGACGATCTCATCCAGGATGCGATACCATCCCATGAGCAGTCCGAGTGGTATGCCGATACCGACCGCAATCGCCCAGCCCATCAGAAAGCGACGAATGCTGGCAAGTTGATGTTCTGCGTAGACATGCCCAGCGAAGGGTTGGTGCCAAAGGCGCACCAACGTGTCCCAAACCACAAGTGGCGATGGCAGCAGATTGGGCGGCAACCAACCGGATGCGGCCACGCCTGACCAAATCGCGAAGAACAGCGTAAAGCCTGCGATGGTGAGTGTCCAGAATTCGCCGCGGCTTAGGCTTGTGCCGGCGGGGCCAAGAAAATTTCGGTCGTGGCGCTTTGTCATGCTGGCATCTTCAAACCGCAGGGCGCCAATTAATGACGCGCCGTTCGATCAGGCCGAGTAGCCATGTAGTCGCCGCGCCACATACCGCCACTGCGGCCATGCCAACCAAGATCATGCCGGGGAAGATATCCTGCCCGGCCACGTTCAAAACGCGACCAAGACCGAAGAATGCGCCGACCAGTTCTGCGGCAACCAAGGTGGTCCAACTTGCCTGAAGCGAAAGCCGCAAGCCCGTGAAGATCAGCGGCATGGCGCCTGGAATGATCACATGGCGGAGCACCTGCGGTGTGGACGCGCCCTGGGTGCGTGCCGCAGCAATCAGCACAGTATCCACGCCGCGCACACCGGTGAAGGCATTGATAACGGAAGGTACAAAGGCTGTCAGCCAAATGACGAAAATCTTCCCGGCATCACCAATACCGAACCAGACAATCGCCAGCGGTATCCAGGCAAGCGCCGGGATAGGTCGCAGCAGCAGAAAGATCGGATTGATCAGCGCTTCGGCATGACGGCTCCAGCCCATCAAAAGACCAAGCGGCACACCGGTAATGACCGCCACGCTGAAACCCTTCGCCACCAGAAATAAAGAATGCAGCGCGTGCTGCCCGAGCGTTGCGCCGCCATAACCCTGACCAAAAGTGATCTGGCTGAAGGCCGCCCAGACTTCTTGCGGGCTTGGCAAGCGCAGGGGGTTCAAAAGCCGAAGCCCGCTGGTGGCGAGCCACCAGAGCAATAGCGCAACCATGATGGTCGAAAGCCCAATCAGGGTGCGACGCGGTATCACCCCGGTCATGGCCCTGCCGACCCTTTGTTCATAGGCGTTGAAACATCCATCCCCGTTTTCATGAGTAATTTTCACTACGGTTCCATGCCCATTTCAGGCTGTCAAACAGAATAAGGTCTTTTTGCGTGGATCGGTCATTGAAAAATTTCCCATAAAGCCCCTTGGACTCGCCAATGCCGCGTCGAACCCGCCCCGGGCTCACCGATATTGCCGCTGAGGCCAGCGTCTCGCTG
Source organism: Aquidulcibacter sp. (assembly GCF_020253525.1). GTDB lineage: Bacteria > Pseudomonadota > Alphaproteobacteria > Caulobacterales > Aquidulcibacteraceae > Aquidulcibacter. The sequence continues at coordinate 12,167 of NZ_JADCBK010000145.1, read as the reverse complement.
GCTACAGCCTCTCGCGCCTTGACGTAGCCCTCTATTGTGATTGCACCAAACCGGGCGCGCGTGCGCCACCCCTTATCTTCAATGGGTGTTTGTGCCTTGGCTTACCGGCGGGTAGCCAGATGCCTCAGTTCGGTAGCGGAGTTTTGGCCGCAGAAAGTATCGCCTTTTCGGTTCCCTTTGCTGCTCCAGTCGCCATCTAACCGAGCCGGGTTAGTGCCCCAGGCGACCACCTAAACCCCCTGAAAACAAAGTTTTTTCGTATAGCCCCTCGGTCGTTTTGCCCAATCCGGGCGTGATTGCCGCGCCGGCGACGGTCAGTGTCGAGACGCCGGTGGCTAGCGCGTTCACCGCGCTCAGCCTTTCCTGGGCGGCGGTCGGCAGTGCGTATCTGTCCGGCTATGAATTGGAATTCCGCCCGGCCCCTGTCGCCGCCTGGCAAGGCTATGGTGGGGCGCTGAGTGCCACTGCGGCTTCTATCGCCACCAGCGAGCCGACGGCGTTCAGGCTACGCGCCGCGGCCCGCAGTGGCGCGGTGTCCGACTGGCAGGAGGCCGCGATCCCCGGCGGCGTCACCGCACTTGCGGCGCTTGGCATTGCGAGTGGTGTGCGGCTTTCGGGGATCCTGACGCCCGAGGTGGTGCGCTTGCAGGTGTTTGAGGCCAGCAGCGCCAATCTTGCCCAGGCGGTGAAGCTGGCCAGCGAACCTACCGCGCTGCCCTGGGATCACACCGGGCTCAGCCTTGGTGATGCGCGCTGGTATTGGCTGCGCTCTGTCTCGACCGAGGGCAATGTCTCCGCGCTGATCGGGCCGGTCACCGCTACCGCAAACTAGGGTCGCTGCCATGGCCGCACGGATCGATGATCTGCTGGTGCTAGGGCAGAATATCTCAAAGACCGATCTGGCAAAGTATCTGCGCGACCGGGAAGCGGTGCTACCCTTTGACTTCGGCGGGCTTGGCGATGGCGCGGCGAATGATCGCGCCGCCATCCAGGCCTGTTTTGATCGCGCGGCGGCGGACAGGAAATTCGCCGTCATCCCGCCCGGGACCTGGCGTGTGGATGCTGGCGTTGTGCTTGGCGACGGGGCGCGCGGGCTGATCATGCAGGGCATCATTCAATACACAGGCGCCACCAATGCGCCCGCCACGGTGCTGACGCTGGGCGATGGCGGCACCACGCGTAATGGCGAAAAGCTCTATCTCGGCCTGCAAGTCACGCGGCAGATCCAATCCGATTGGGTCAATGAGAATGATATCGGCATCCTGGCGCGCAATCTGGATTCCTCGATGCTTGATCTGCGGCTCGTGTCCGGTTTCACCATCGGGCTGCGCACCCTTGGTGATGGGCGCGGCTTTGAGGATAGCACGCTGCTCCTGGGGCGCATCCTCAACAACCGCTACGGCCTTGATGCGCATGCCGCGACGGCGACGGCGTGGAATACCTCCATCCGATACTATGGCGGGCATTTCGCCTGCGGGACGGGGATCAACCCGGCGATCGATCGGTTTGGCGTGCGCTTTTCGCGCGGCGCCGTGGACGCCTATAACAACCACAATCGTCATGTCTTTGATGCGCCAAATTTCGAGCTGCGCCAGCTTGACCCGAATGTCGCCATTCACTTTTTGAATGAGACCAACGGCACGGCCATCATCGCGCGCAATATACGGATGGAGGGCTGTTCCCCCTTTGCCGCGCGGCACACGGCGGCCGCGACCGATTGCGAATATGATGTGGCCTGGGCGCAGAGTTATACGATTGGCGTGGACTATACCCCAAGCGCGACCCGCGCCGGCAATGCCGTATTCAACCGCCACCGCGCGCCAACATCGCGCCTCACGCGGCTGCTGGCGCATATCCCAAACATCCGCGCCGCCGCCTTTTGGCAGAGCGGCACGGAGATTGGTGTTGAAGGCGCCCGCATCATGGCCACTTCCACCACCGCCGAAACCGCCATGGCAGCGCTTTCCTGGAACGGGCTGAATAGCATCATGCCCACCGCGCGCGGCCTGCTGCTGGACCCCAATCGCGGCATCGGCTTTGTGGTGCAAACCACCCACGCCAAGGCATTCGCGCTGGCGCATTGGTTGGTCGGCGGTGCCGATGGCGGGCAGCTTTGTCTGCGCTGCTTTGATGGCGCGGGCATTGTGCGCGAGAATATTGCTGGCGATCCTGTCCGGCTGTCCTGCTTTGCCGGCTGGCAGCAGGACGCTGATGTTTTCCGCCAGTTGGGATCTGCCGAGCATGCCACCGGGGACGACGACGAACGCGGATGTGACGGTGCCCGGTGCGCGGTGGGGGGATTTCGCGGATGCTTCGCTGGATACCAGCAGCATTGCCTTTGTGCTGGATTGCCATGTCTGGTCGAATGACAAGGTGCGCGTGACAGCGCGGAATGTGAGCCTGTCCACCGTGGACCTGCGCGCGGCGGCGCTGCATGTGCAGGTGGTGAAGCGAAGGGTGGGGTGAGAGGGGGGCTGCTCCCCAAGCAGAGCAAAATCGCCGCGCCATTCGGGGGCGGTCAATGCACCGGGGGAAGAAGCGGGCGCCAGCCGAGACAGCTTTCCGCTGACATGGTGCGCGTTTCAGTTGGTGGAGAGGGCGTGAGGGGGCAGCCGGCTTGCCGAACGGTTACTAGGAGCCAGAATTCAAGCCGATCAAAATCCCGTTTGGGTTACGTAGGCGCTGGTACCGGATACGCTGAACCGATGAGGTTTCCACTGCTTCACGGAATGCGGAATCCATGCGATGAATCGCGGAAACAAAGCTTAAAGCTTCATGAGCGGAGGAACCCTTGGCCCGTCATATTGTCGCGAAAGTTGGCGATATCCCGCCGAATCGCAGCAAGCTGGTGACCATACGCGGTCGTCAGATTGCTCTGTTTCACGTCAATGATTCGTATTTCGCGCTGACCGACCGCTGCCCCCATGAAGGCGGTTCGCTTTGCGCCGGCTTGCTTGTGGGGCGGCTCACGTCAAAGGAGCCCGGCACCTATGATCTGTCGCGCCCGCGTGAGTTTGTGCAATGTTCCTGGCATGGCTGGGAGTTTGATATCCGCACCGGTCAATCGTATTGCGACCCGGAAAGCATCAAGGCCCGCACCTATCAGGTAACGGTCGAACCTGGCGCCGAATTGGCCAAAGGACCATTCGTCGCGGAAACCTTCCCGGTGACGGTGGAAGACCAATACATCCTGATTGAAGTCTAGGGCGCGAAGGACAGCACCATGGCCGTTTGGCAGCGCGTGGCTTCGGAAGAAGAACTTCAGCCCGACACGCCTTTCGCCACCCGTATTGGCGAAGCGCAATTGGCGATCATTCGTCTGGCAGATGGTATATTTGCTGTAAATGACGTGTGCAGTCATGAATATGCGCTGCTGTCAGAGGGGTTCTGCGAAGACGGCAAGCTGGAATGCCCGCTGCATCAGGCCTGCTTTGATATTCGCACCGGCCAAGCGCTGTCTGCTCCGGCCACCACCGCCATCGCAACCTATCCGGTGAAATGCGAAAATGGCGATGTCTTCGTCATGATCTGAATGCCAAGACGCATCATCATCATTGGTGCAGGCCAGGCGGGGCGGCGCTGTGCTGAAACGCTACGGGAATTAGACTCGGCTGCGGAAATCATGATCTTCGGGGCTGAGGCGCATATGCCTTATGACCGGCCACCGCTTTCGAAGGCGGTGTTGTTGGGCAAGGAACCAGGCACAGCTCTTTTTGTGCGGCCAGCAGAATTCTATGCGGATCGGCGCATCGCGCTCTTTCTTGATGAAGCTGTCACGCGCGTTGCACCTGATAAAAAGCGCATTGAGACCGCAAAGGGCAGAAATCTTACTTATGATGCGCTTGTGTTCGCCACCGGCGCCAAGGCGCGTCGCCTTGTCGTGCCAGGGGCAGATGATCCGCGGGTGATGCTGCTGCGCAACCTGGACGATGCGCTGGCCCTGCGCGCGCGGCTTGTTGAAAAGCCACGCCTTGCCGTGATTGGTGGCGGATTGATCGGTTTGGAGATTGCAGCTTCTGCGCAGCAATTGGGCTGTGTTGTGAATGTGTTGGAAGCGGGCGAGAGGCTTATGGCGCGCGGCCTGCCGGCTTCCATAAGCGCACGCATGGCCGCCTTGCATCAGCAGCACGGCGTCAGGCTCCATCTGGGGGCCCGGCTCGATCGGATTGAAAGTACCACGCAGGAACTCACGCTTTACCGTGCTGATGGATGCTTGGCGGTGGATCTTGTGCTGGTTGGCATCGGCGCAGCGCCTGAAACGGCCCTGGCCGAGGCAGCCGGACTTACGGTGGCGGATGGTATCATCACTGATCGCGCCGGCCGCACATCCCTTCCTGACATCTATGCTGCCGGAGAGGTGGCGCGTTTCCCTCATCCGATGAATACTGAAATCTCAACCCGACAGGAAAGTTGGCAGGTCGCTCAGCAGCAGCCGATTTCCGTTGCACATGCGATCATGGGACATGATAGGCCTTATGATGAGGTCCCCTGGCATTGGACTGACCAGTATGATTGCAATTTGCAGGTTTTGGGCGAGCCCAGCGACGCGCTGCATCAGATTGAAAGAGCTGAGGGCGAAAGACTGACACTGCTTGCCTGTGACAGCGATGGGCGCCTCTGCGGCGCGGCGCTCATTAATAATGGGCGAGATGCTACGCCCTGCCGCCGCATGATCACAAGCGGCAAGGTTTTCGATATGGCAGTACTCGCCGATACAGCGCGGCCCTTACGCAGTTTTCTTTAGTCAGCGCCACAAACCCTAAAGCCCATAGACCGCCTTGGCATTACCAGCGAAAATCGCGCGCTTTTCCTCCTCACTCAGGCGGCACTTGAAGGCGTAGCGCGGGTCATCACTGTCCCAATGCGGGTAATCGGTCGCGAACAGCAAGCGATCCCAGCCGATCCAATCAATCAGCTTTCGCAAATGCTCGGGGTTTTCGGGTTCTTCGACAGGTTGCGTGGTGAACCAGAATTGCGATTTCAGATAATCGGAAGGCTTCTGCCGCAAATGTGGCACTTCACTTTTCAACGACTGCCAATGGCTATCCATGCGCCAGCCAAGGGAAGGCACCCAACCGAACCCGCCTTCAATGATCACCATTTTCAGCTTCGGAAAGCGCTCTGCCACACCTTCCATGATGAAGCTCGCCACCATGGCGGAAAGCGACATCGCGACCGCCTGATGTTCCTCATAGTAAAAAGATGCCCAGCCGCCGCCGGCAACACTATGGCCGCTGGTACCAAGCGTGTGCAGACCCAGCGGCAGACCATAATGTTCGGCCGCTTCATAAATCGGCCAATAACGTGAACGTCCAAGCGGTTCCAGGGCGCGCGTCACCAGTGAAATTTGCACAAAATCCGGATGCCCCGCCCAACGTTCAATTTCCTTAACGGCAGAAGCCGCATCTTCACCGGCAACCGCAATAGTTCCCTTCAGGCGCTTATCCTTGCTGGTCCAATCTTCCAGCTGCCATTCATTGACCGCGGAAGAAACTGCCTCGGCAAAGCCTTGCACGCGCTGATCCATGCCGCGCACGGAAAGTGGTTGCAGCATGCCATATTCGATATCATGAAAATCCAGATGCTGCGCGCGCATGAAATCAAGATCACTGCCCGGCGGCCCACCAGATGGCGGCCAGGAATCACGCCGTGAAAGTGCCGGCGCCGATTTTGGATAGGGATAGGTACTGGTGAAAGGCTGACGCAGCCTGAGGCCATATTCGCGCCGATGTTGCTGCCAACGCTGCGGCAGCCAGCGATCAAGCTCCGCCCCCGAACGGAGCGCCGGGTGGATGTCGCAATCCACGATCCGGAGCCGAGATTCCGCTTTGGTTTCCTGCTTTGGCAGCGCGGTAGAGCTCATGACAAGGACCCTTTCAGGCGGGGATAGGTTGCAAGCGCATTATCACGCAAAAGCCGCGCGCGCATGTCTTCCGGTAAGCCAGGCGCCAGGGCTTCTGTGCCGTCAAAGCGCCAATGCGGCCAATCGGTCGCAAACAGCAGCATATCGTCGCAGCCGATCATCTCAAGCAGCGTGGCGAGGTCATTCGGATCAGGTGGCGCATCCAAGGGCTGGCAGGAAATCCGTACATGGTCGCGCAGGATTTGCGCTGGGCTGCGATCCACCCAAGGCACTTCGCGGCGCAATGCGCGCCATTCCTTGGTGCCGCGCCAAATGAAACTCGGCACCCAGCCAATCCCGGCACCCAGTAGTACCACCTTCAATTTCGGAAAGCGCGTGAATACGCCCTCAGAGATCATGGAGAGTAATTGGCTCTGAAACGTTTGGGCGAAATTCACATGATCTTCGATCAGATAGCTCGGCCAGCCATTGGCGGTTGGAGAGTGGCGCATAGCGCTGGTCACTTGCAAGGCGACCGGCATGTCATGGCGTTGCGCCGCCTCGTAGATTGGCCAATGGCTGCGCCGACCGAGCAGCGTTTCCGTTGCGCCGAACAGCAATACCTGCACAAAGCGCTTATCCGTCGCGCGACGTTCAATTTCCTGCACTGCAAGGTCTGGGTCTTCCGCCGGCACCACAATGCCAGCGCGCAGGCGTGGTTCCTTATCCAGCCATTCCTTCACCACCCAATCATTCGCTGCACGACAAAGCGCGGCCACCATATCCACATTATGCAAGGCCGGCGCGCCGAACATGGTATTGAGAATACCGATGCTGGTGCCGAAGGGTTCCAGGATTTGGCTGCGCAACAGCTCCACCGACCCACCGGGCAGCCCCCGTTCCGGGCGCCAATCGCTCCGTGCGGTCAGCGGGGCGCCACGTGGCCAAAGAGCCAGATCAAGATCATCCAGGCCTCGGCTGACCACTTCCTCATGCCAATGTTCATCAAGATAAGGCAGTAGCGCCATACACCCAGGGATAGCCGGGTGGAGATCACAGTCAATCGCGCCAGAGGTTGCGGCGGGCATGGCTTCATTCCTTGTGCTCGCATCGCGGGCTCAGGCCAAAACGCCCTCGCCAACACGGAAAATCGTGAGGCAGCCAGGCGCCCAAGTCAAGCGGAAGTCTTTATTGCAGCGCAGCATGGCAAATGCTTGACCCGCCAACTGGGGCGGGTTTCACTTACCTAAAGAAATTGGGGGAAAAGCGTGATGGGTGAAAGCCACATATCGCGTAGGGTTCTTGCGCTCGCCGGCGCCATGCTCGCCATGCCTTCCATTCTGCGAGCGCAGGAAGGCTTCCCGAATAGGCCGATGCGGCTCGTGTTGCCCTTTGGCCCCGGCGGCGTTTCCGATACGCTGGCGCGGCTTATCGCAGAACAGGCAAGGCCATTGCTTGGTCAGCAGATACTAATCGACCCGAAGCCTGGTTCCAACGGCGTGATCGCTACCGAACATGTCGCGCGATCTGCCAAGGATGGCTATACCATTGGCTATATGGCCTATGGTTCCATGGTGACAGGCCCGGCCCTTGGGCAGCAGCTTTCCTATCGGCTTGATGAATTTCAGCTTTTGACAGCAATTTTTCGCGCAGCGCAGTTTCTTGCGGTCGCCAAGGACATGCCGGTGCATTCCGTGGCTGACCTTGTCGCCTATTCCAAAAATCGCCCGGTTGCCTACGGCACGGTGGGCCAGGGTGGACCAGGACATATTCTCATGGAAATGTTGGCAGGCGAAACCCAAGCCCGCTTCGAAAACGCCGTCTATCGTACCGAAGCCGCGGTGGTACAGGACATGATTGGCGGCAGCATTCCGGCCGTCATGGCTTCCCTAATGCCGCTACTGCAGCAGCATCTTGCTGGTCAGATCAGGATCATTGCGCATAGCGCCCCAGCGCCCGTTGCTGTCCTGCCCGGAGTCCCGAGCTTCGCTGAACTTGGCCTGCCGGCCATGACTTTCCAATATTGTCATGGCCTTGCCGTTCCAGCAGGAACGCCAAAACCCATCTATGAAAGGCTCCATCGCGATCTTTCGGCGGCCATTCTGACCGATGCGGTACGAAGCCGCATGACCCCCGATATGTCGCCCGATATCACCTCGCCCGAGGTTTTCACCGCCAATATCGCGAAGGAAACCGAAGCACTGCGAAGCGTCATCAAGGCCCGAGGCATCACCGCCGGTTAGGATGAAGTGACAAAAACAACAAAACAGGGATTGTCAAAAAGGGAGAGAACGATGGTAAATACGAAGCGTCGCGGCCTTATTGGCCTTGGCATAGCAAGTCTCGCGGCGCCGGCGCTGGCGCAAACCGCAGCGGGCAGTATTCGGATGATCGTACCCTACCCGCCCGGTGGTGCCAGTGACGTGATCGCACGGCTGATGAGCCAGCCTATGAGCGAAATTTTGGGCCAGACCGTGGTGGTCGAAAATCGCCCAGGTGCGAATGGCGGCATCGCTGCCGAGCTTGTCTCCCGCGCGGCGCCCGATGGCACAACGTTGCTCATGGGAAATGCTGGGCCGAATGCGCTCAATCAGGCTCTTTATGGGCGGCGGCTCAATTACGACTCGATCAATGGCTTTACGCCGATTTCGCTGGTGTCATCCGTGCCACTGGTGATGGGTGTCTTCCTTGGCTTTCCGCCGCGTAATCTTCAGGAGGTGATCGCCTATGCGCGCCAAAGGCCGGGAGAGGTGAATTATGCCTCCGGCGGGATTGGTTCTGCGCCGCATCTCACGCTGGCGCAGCTTGGTACGCTTTCCAACATCAATTGGGTGAATGTTGCCTTTCGTGGTGGCCAGGCAGCGATCACGGCAGTGATTGGCGGGCAGGTGCAGGTCATCATGGATACGGCACCGGTGGTGCTGCCGCAGATTCGCGAAGGGCGCATTCGCGCCATTGCGGTTTCAACGCTGAACCGCATTACCCAGGCACCCGAAATTCCAACCATTGCGGAACAAGGGTTTCCAGGTTTTGAATCCACCAGCTGGGGCGGCATCATGGCGCCACCTGGCCTGCCGCCAGCCGTGCTCGAACGCCTGCACGCCGCCATCATTCGCGTCATGGCCATGCCAGAGATTCGTCAGGCCATGGAACGGCAGGGGATTGAACCACGCAGCAGCACGCCAGCGGAATTCACGCAGCACATCACATCCGAAGTACAACGCTGGACTAAAGTTGTGCAGGATGCCGATATCAAGCCCGAATAGGCGTGCTGCAACAACCTCTCGTTTCAAGGATAGCCCATGTCAGCAGCCACACCCCGCCACGCCATTGTCAGCGGGGCCAGTTCCGGCATTGGTGAGGCGATTTGCCAGCGCCTTTTGCGAGAGGGCTGGCACGTTACCGGCCTAAGCCGCAGGGCCGCTTCCTGGCAGGCTCCAGGTTATCAACATCTCAGCATTGATCTGGCGCAGCCCGATACGATTCCAGCGGCGCTTGAAGGGCTTTCCACAGATGCAATCATTCACGCGGCAGGCATGATGCGCGCCGCGCCACTTGGGGCGCTTGATCCCAAGGTAAGTGCCACGCTCTGGCAATTGCATGTGGAAGCGGCTGAACGCATGGTGAACACATTGCTGCCGCGGCTTTCCGATGGCGGGCGCATTCTATTGATCGGCAGCCGCGCAGCCACTGGCATTGCAGGACGTTCGCAATATAGCGCTGGCAAGGCGGCCTTGGTCGCCATGGCGCGCGCCTGGGCGCAAGAACTTCTGCCGCGCCGCATTACGGTGAATGTTGTCTCCCCCGGTACGACAGATACGGCGATGCTGCGTGATCCCGCACGTGCCAATAATGCACCGAAAATTCCGCCCATTGGCCGGCTGATTGAACCGGAAGAGGTGGCGGCACTTTCCTGCTTCCTGCTTGGGCCGGAGGCCGGCGCAATTACCGGCCAGCAGGTCTTCATCTGCGGCGGGTCTTCCCTGTGATCATGCGATAGGATGTGCGCGATGAAAATCGTCAAGATTGAAGATTTACACTGCAATGCCGGTTGGCGTGATTTCTCCTTCCTGAAGATCACAACAGATGAAGGCATCATTGGTTGGTCCGAATATAATGAAGGCTATGGCAGTGCCGGCATTACCGCCGTCATTCGCCGCATGGCTGCCGGGCTGATTGGCGAAAACCCGCGCGCTGTTGAACGCATCATGAGCACGCAATATGCGATCACGCGCCAGGCGCCCGGGGGCATCAACCAGCAAGCCATGGCAGCGATTGAAAATGCGTTACTGGATTTGAAGGCGAAATCACTCGGCGTACCAGTCTATGAGCTATTTGGCGGCAAGGTTCGCGATACTCTTCCGCTTTATTGGTCGCATTGCGGCAGCTATCGCTTCCATCATGCGGCAGTGATGGGGCTTGATCCCATTCGCTCCCTCGATGATCTGGTGGCGCTTGGTGCGCATGTGAAAGCGCGCGGTTTCAGGGCACTCAAGACAAATATATTCCGCTTTGATCTTGATCCACCCAATATGTATCAGCCTGGCTTCGCACGTTCCCCAGGTGGGCCTGAATTGAATGCCGATGGCGCGACACTCGCAGCCATCAAGGACGGGCTCGCAGCCTTCCGTCAGGGCGCAGGGCCCGATATGGGTATTTTGTTGGACACGAATTTCAACTTCAAGACCGAAGGCTACATAAAGGTCGCGCGCGCCTGTGAACCCTTCAACCTGTTCTGGCTGGAAATTGACAGCTACGACCCTGAGGGGCTGCGCCTGATCCGGGATCGTGCGTCCATGCCAACCGCATCCTGTGAATCGCTTTTCGGCCGGCGCCAATTCCGACCCTTCTTCGAGCATCGCGCCATGGATGTCGCGATTGTGGACGTGCCCTGGAATGGTCTCGCTGAAAGCCACAAGATCTCAACCATGGCTGAAGCCTATGAGATGAACTGCGCACCGCATAATTTCTATGGCCATCTTTCCACGCTGATGAGCGCCCATTTCTGCGCCTCAATTCCGAATTTCCGCATCATGGAAATAGATATTGATGATGTCCCCTGGAAGGATGATCTGGTGACGCACCCACCCGTAATCCGCGATGGTGCGCTGATTGTGCCTGATCGGCCGGGCTGGGGGGCGGATATCAATGAGGAGGCCGTGCGCGCGCATCCGCCGCGCAATCCGCATCCTTGAGAATAACTCAGTTTCAGTGCCGAGAAATACAGCCCGGCAGCGGCCCGGGCATGCTATTTCATCCTTCAATGACAGACAGTATTGGGTGTCCGTCTATCTCCCCGCTCATGGCCCTTTTTGATCGGGTTTGGTTTCAGTCTTTGATGCCTCCCTAACCCCCGAGATGAACCGCCCCGGGCAAGCCATCGGCTCCAACTTCCAAATAAGATGGAGCCGTTATGAGCAAAACAACGAACAAATTCTCTCCTGAGGTCCGCGCCCGAGCGGTGCGGATGGTGCTGGATCACGAGGGGGAACACCCCTCTCGCTGGGCTGCGGCGTTATCGATTTCGGCCAAGATTGGCTGTTCGGCGCATACGCTGCTGGACTGGGTCAAGCGGGCAGAGGTGGACAGCGGCAAGCGGGTGGGCGTGCCGAGCGACATGGCTGAGAAGCTGAAAGCGCTGGAACGGGAGAACCGCGAGCTGCGCCAGGCCAATGAAATCTTACGCAAGGCATCTGCGTATTTTGCGCAGGCGGAGCTCGACCGCCGGTTCAAGCCATGATCGCCTTTAATGATGATCAGCGCACGGTTCACGGTGTCGAGCCGATCTGCAAGGTATTGCCGATTGCACCGTCAACCTATTTCGATCATCAGGCCAAGCGCGCCGATCCTGATCTTCTGTCGGATCGGGCCAAGCGGGACGCGTTGCTGCTGCCGGAAATCAGGCGAGTGCATAAGGAGCATTTCGAGGTCTATGGCGCGCAGAAAGTCTGGCGCCAATTAGGTCGAGAAGGTTTCAGTGTCGCGCGCTGTACCGTTGAGCGTCTGATGCGTGCGAATGGGATCGAGGGGGCGGTTCGCGGAAAGCCTCTGCGCACGACCTTTTCTGAAAAGGGGGCGCCCTGCCCAAAGGATCACGTCAATCGGGCATTCCAGGCGGCGGCGCCGAACCGGCTTTGGGTCTCTGACTTCGGTATGTTTGTCTGGTCGCATTTTCCGAGTCGCCAAACGTTCCGCTTGGCTTGAAAATGTCGCCTTCCGTCTGGTCGCATTTTCCGAGTCGCCAAACGTTCCGCTTGGCTTGAAAATGCTCCGTCTCGACCTGGACTGGCTTTGTCTATCTCGCCTTCATCATTGACATGTTTTC
>NZ_JADCBK010000144.1 GCF_020253525.1 Aquidulcibacter sp. | reverse complement strand
ATCCTCGATGCCGCGATCACCTATCTGGTCGCCCGGCAGGCTCTCTTGTGGTTTGGCCTGCGCAATGGCCGCCGGGCTACGATCACCTTGGGCGCGATTGGCGTGATGATCGGCCTGTTTGGCTATCAAATGGTTTCCAGCACGGGCAGTCTTGGACGATTGGCAGCCGATACCGAGCATCCAAACCCCGCTTTGGTACTGCTACATGATTGGGTTGTGGCGCTGACGTCGCATTTTGGCTGGCTGGGCGGCACGATTTTGGGTGACTGGTTTGGGGCTTTACTCATTCTAGTCATCAGCGGGATTGTTGCGGCTTTGGTGCTGAATTTTGCCGGCAAACGCTATCACCAAGACGTGGCCTTCTTAAATGGTCAAAACGATTATGCCCCCCATAAAGTGCGCAAAGCGCACGCCCAGCAATTCCGCAGACCCGCCCTTTGGATGGTGTTCCACAAGGAATGGTTGAGCCTGACGCGCGACCCGCTTTTCGTCAGCCAGTTGATTGTGCCCCTATTCACCATGGTCCCCTTCATGGGGTTTGTCTGGAATGCGATTAGCCATCCAGAAGATCAAAGCGATATGACCCCATTTATGGGAGCGATGTTTGCGGCTATTACCGTCTTTAACGTCACCATGCTGACCTCAAGCCTCGCGTGGCTTACAGCTTCGGTTGAAGAAGCCCGCGATCTCTTGCAGGCAAGCCCTTTGGACCCGAAGATCATCCTGCAAGGCAAAATCCTGGCCGCCAGCGGCCCGGCCCTCATTCAGCTGGTCGCCATCGCTGCACTTGTAGCCGCAGCTTGGCCGATGTCGTCCTTGGTCATTTTGGGTTTCGGAATTGCGACATGTGCCGGAGCTTGCGTTATTGAGTTTTCAAGGCCACGTCCGACCAAAAGGCCGAAAATGACCCAAAGACCGGATCGGTCGATGGTTACCGTGTTGTTTGGTTTAGGTCTCGGCATCCTTTGGGCTTGTGCGGCGGGGCTTGCTGCCGCTAAACTCTTGTGGTGGTTATTGCCCGCGGCTCTGGCAATCACCATCTCTTATGTGGCTTGGGCAACCCGTCCTCGCGACTTGAGCAGCATACCGGTGTCGCAGCCCTTGGTTGCCGTCACGGTCGGCAGTCCCGGTGGCCCTTGGCAAAGACTGGATCAGACGTAACCTCTATGGCAGAAAAACCGCCTGTGACGACCATTCTGCAAGAAGACCCCGCCATTGCCTATCGACGCATGAAGCGCGTGGCGACAGGGCTGTTTCTGGCGATGACGTTATTGTTCGTCACGACCAAATATTTTGAGGCCTCAAGTCCCATTCTGCCTTTTGTGCGCGCGTTTGCCGAAGCCGCAATGGTGGGCGCTTTGGCCGACTGGTTTGCGGTAACAGCCCTCTTCCGCAGGCCCTTGGGTCTGCCCATTCCCCATACGGCGATTGTGCCCAGATCCAAGGACCGCATTGGTGCAGGGCTAGGCCGATTTATCTCGCGCAACTTCTTGCAGCCAGAACAAGTTCAGCGTCGTTTGAAGGATATGGATCTTGCCGGAAACACCGCGGCTTGGCTCACCGAGGGCGACCGCGCGCGCCGGGTCGCCCAAGGTATTGCCGGGGCTGTGCCGCGCATCTTGGGCTTACTCAATGAAGGTAAGATCGCCACATGGCTGCAGTCCACGCTGACAGAAAGGCTGCGCAATGCCGATATCGCCCATCTTTTGGCCGAGGGCCTCGACATCTTGATCAAGGGTGGCCGGCATAAGGCCATTGTTGACCTCATCATCTTTCATGCCGACCTCGCGATCCATTCAGAAGAAAACATGTTCCGCACGCGCGTGTCGGACAAAATGGACTGGCTGCCCAAGCTTTTTGCCGTGGATGCTGCCGCCTCTGACGCCTTGCTAACCGCCATCAAAGACACACTGAAAGATGCGGCTAAGGACCCTAATCACTCCATCCGCACCCGCATTGATGAAGCGCTCGCCCATCTGGCGCGCGACCTGCGCCATGACCCGAACCTGCGCGATCAACTTCAACGCTGGGTGCGCGAGGTGTCCGACCATCAAGTCGTGCGCACCTATGTAACCAACGTTTGGAATGACCTGAAAAAGAGCCTGCGTGAGCAATCGCCTGAAGAAACCGACCGCCTCAGCAATGCCATTGCAGCCGGACTTGAAGATTTGGCGCGCGCCATTGAACGCGATGACGAGCTGCGCGAGAGCCTCAACCAGCGCTTAAAGTCATGGGCCGTCGAACTCGCCGATGCCCAAGGCGCGGGCGTGGGCACGATGGTCGCTGAAACCATCCAAGGCTGGGATGCCCGCACCGTTGTCGACCAAATTGAAGCCGCCGTGGGCCGCGACCTGCAATATATTCGCATCAGCGGCACCTTGATTGGCGGCCTTGCGGGCCTTGCCATTCACACGCTGTCGATTTGGGTTTTTCCGGCGAAGTAAGGCGATGGGCTGGCCTGTGACACGGGCTGTCTAAACAATCTGCCTCTTAAAGCGCCACCTCAACCACCATTCCATCCACCGCTGGCACGATGTGCTCCGGCAGGCTGGCTGCCAAGGTCGCATAATCGAGGTCGATATGCATATTGGTCAGGATTGCTTGTTTAGGCTGGATTTCGGCGATCCATTCAAGGCTAAGCTCTAAATGGGCATGGCTAGGATGAGGGGTGTGGCGCAAAGCATCGACGATGAAGAGGTCTACGCCCTTACAGGCTTCCAAGCTTTCCTGCGGCAGGATCTTACAATCATTGCAATAAGCGACCGGGCCAAAACGGAAACCCAAACTGTCAATGTCGCCATGGTTTTGCGCAAGGATTTGAAAGTCTAGTGAACCACCTGGCCCAAGGATGGTGAGGGTTTCCCCCGGTAAAGCCATATCTTGGGCATCGAGCAAGGCCGGATAATGGCTGCCGGGTGGGGTTTCGAAAATATAGCCAAAGCGGCGGACCAGATTTTCCCGCGTAACCGCATCCATATAGGTCGGGATGCGTTTGCGCTGGTGATAGACAATGGCGCGCAGATCATCGATGCCATGGCTTTGGTCGGCATGGTCGTGGGTATAGAGGAGCGCATCGATATGGCTAACCTTAGCGGCGAGGAATTGCGTCCGTAGGTCTGGCGAGGTGTCGATCAGAACAACGGTCGAGGTCTCATGGCTATAGGTGCCTTGATAGGCCTCCACCAATAAGCTGCACCGGGTACGATAATTGCGCGGATCAGTGGGGTCACATGCCCCCCACTCCCCGCCTACCCGCGGCACCCCGCCTGAAGAGCCACAGCCAAGGATCGTGACGCGCACATGGGTCGCGGTCGCCTGAGTCATAGGGTCGCCTTATCAAACACAGCGAAGAAATTACGGTCGGCGAGGTCAGCAAATTCTTGTGCCTCCAGCCCATAGAAATCGGCCAAAAACTGGCTGACATGGGGCAAGAAAGCCGGCTCATTCCGCCTGCCGCGCATCGGAATGGGTGCGAGATAGGGGCAATCTGTTTCAATCAAGACGCGATCTAACGGCACTTGGCGGGCGGCCTCGCGCACATCGGTCGCATTTTTGAACGTGGCAATGCCAGAGAAAGAGACATAGGCCCCAAGGTCCAATCCCCGTCGCAACAGGTCTAAGCCGCTGGTATAGCAATGCAGCAGGATTTTAAACCCACCTTTGGCCATCTCTTCTTCCAATAGCCCGGCGGTCAGTTCATCGGCTTGGCGGGTATGGACGATTAGGGGCAGACCCGTCTCGCGCGCGGCCGCAATATGGGTGCGGAACACCGCAATTTGGTTGGCCTCAGAACTATAGCCATAATGGAAATCAAGGCCTGTTTCGCCGATTCCTACGGCTTTTGGGTTTGTGCTAGCTGCCACTAGCTGGGCGACCGTCAAATCCTGATAATCGTCGGCATAATGGGGATGCACGCCCACGGTGTGCCAGACATGGGCGCGCGGGGTAGAGATGGCTTCAATCGCAGGTAGAGAGGCCATTTTGTCGCAAATCGTCAACATGGCATGCACGCCCGCCTCTGCGGCGCGAGCCAAAACTGCGTCGAAGTCTTCGGCAAAGGATTCGTGGTGCAAATTGACGTGGCTATCGATCATGGCGCTTCTTTAATGGATCGGTGCTAAGTCTGCACGAATGGCACGCAGCGCCTCTAGGGTCGCGAGACTTCGGTCAAGATTAAGCGCCTCAACCTTGGTTCTCACCTCACGCACATGGCTCCAGGCTTTAGCTGCCCCGTCCGTACCAGCGCCCGCCGCAAGCCGTGCTAGCAAGACGCTCTCCCCCGGTTCAATCTCAGTTATCTCAAGGCCAAGCCCCGCGCGGCCGGCCCGCGCGAGCCAATCTTCCATCATATCAAACACAGCATGAAAGCGGTCTGCATCGCTGCAGGCCTCAGCAAGGGCGAGCGCTTCATCCAAGGGCGCACGCGGCAGACCCGATAAATGCCGCGACAAGGAGCCATAAAGCTTCGCCGCATTCAAGGCCGCTAAGGCGCGCGCGCGGCCGGGCCTACCAGCCCCCAAGGCCCGGGTCGTCACATCTACATCCGGCAGTGCTTTGGCCATGGCTTCCTCAGACAAACATGCAAGGTCCAGCCTTCGGCAACGCGACCTCAAAGTTGGCAACAGCCGCCCGGGCGCATGGGCCAATAGGATCAAGGTTCCCCCTGGCGGGGGTTCCTCCAATGTTTTCAAAAGCGCATTGGCTGCATTCGAACTCATGTCATCGGCACAATCGACAATGCCGACCCGTGCGCCCCCTGCCCCATCCGACGTCATGGTGAAAAAGTGGGTGAGATCACGGATAGCCGCAACGGTCACATCGCGCTTGATCTCGCCCTTTTCGGGGTCGAGCCGCGTGGCGGTGCGCAGATCAGCGTGGGCACCTTGGGCGATCTTGCGGCTAATCGGATCGTCTGGCAGGCTGGCCAATGGGCTTGTTGAAGCGGGGCTTGCCCCCAAAAGCCTGCGTGCAAAGCGATAGGCCAAGGTGGCCTTGCCCACACCCTTTGGCCCGGTAATCAGCCAAGCATGATGGGAACGCCCACCCAACAGGCTATCAGCAAGCTCTGCTTCTGCCGCTTCATGACCAAACAACTCAAACACCGCACGGGGGTGCGGTGACCCGGGTTCTTGATCGGGGGTGGGGGTATCCTCACTCATGACAGGTTCAAGCGTGACCCCAACAGGCCCCACGCCGCCTCAGCCAGTGCCTCTGGCCCAACCGACGCATCGAGCACGCCACACCGGTGCTTAAAGGTCTCCGCAATTTCCAAATAGGCCGCCCGCAAGGCGGTATGAAAGGCAAAGGCCTTGCCTTCAAAGCGGTCTTCCGTGCCGCGACGGGCAGCCGCGCGCTTAAGGCCGATGGCAGGATCAATATCGAGGATGAGGGTAAGATCAGGTTGGGTTTGCCCCACGATCAGGGCGTCGAGCGCCTCGACCGCCCCGCGCCCTGCCCCGCCGGCTTGGCCTTGATAGGCGCGGGTGGAATCGGAAAATCGGTCGCACAGCACGATGGCCCCACGCTTTAGCGCCGGACGGATTAAGCGCTCTAAATGATCTTCACGCGCTGCAAAGAAGAGACACAGTTCCGATAACGCTGTCCAGCGGTCTGCAGCCCCTGTTACCAACAGCGCACGAATGGCTTCTGCGCCCGGCGTGCCGCCCGGTTCACGGGTCAGTACAACTTCATGGCCAGAGGCTTCTAAACGCGCCTTTAGGCTGGCCAGCAAGGTGGTTTTGCCGGCCCCCTCGCCGCCCTCCAAAGTGATGAAATGGCCGCTTGTCATGCTTCAAGACCCGTCTGCTATCGCGACGGACAGAAGTGACCCGCCCGCCTGTTCTAGGCAAGGGCCTTGATGCAGTCTGGTTGCGCTCTTGTCTAGCGCGATGCCATCACATGGGCACCGCTGACGCCCTGACCCGAAACAGCCTCAGCCAAAGCAGAGGCCTCAGCTTGGCTTTGAACCGGTCCAATCAAAATGCGATAGAGGCTAGCGCCAGTGGCGGTCTCGGTTTCTACAATCTTGGCAGGCCCCACATCGGAAACTTGTGCCAAGGCGCGCTCGGCATTGGCCCGACGCGAGAAGGCACCAGCCTGTACATAGAGGCCCGAAGCCACTTCATCACTGGCGACGCGGGTAGGCTTTGGCGCAGGCTTTTGTTCTGCCATGCGGGTGGGCGCGGGTTGAACCGGGGCTGGGGTGGGTCTTGTCCACTTCTTTTCATCGGCTGGCGGGGTTAATGTAGCGGTCGTTACAACAGGCTCTGGATCAGCTGGGCCGACATAGCGCACGCGAACCTGGGTTGAACCTTGCTCGCGAAAGCCCAAAAGCTCTGCGCCACGTGCGGAAAGATCAATCAGGCGATCTGCCACAAAAGGCCCGCGATCATTAACCCGCACCACCATAGACCGGCCATTGGTCAGATTGGTCACTTCCACCAAGCTCGGGATCGGCAAAGTCGGGTGGGCAGCGCTGACCACATTCATGTCAAACAGTTCGCCATTGGCTGTCGCCTTGCCGTGGAAATCGCGACCATACCAAGAGGCGGTGCCAATCTCGTTATAATCGGGCTCATGGGTTGGAATGTACCAGATGCCATTGACCTGATAGGGCGCGCCAATCTTTTGGAAGGCTTGCACATCAGCGGGTCGCACGGCGGGGGCGGCCTCGGGCTCTGAAGCGCGGATGGAAATTGGGTTTGGCCGGACAGCGCGCTCAGCAGGTGCCGCCTCACGGGGCGCGCGCGT
>NZ_JADCBK010000143.1 GCF_020253525.1 Aquidulcibacter sp. | reverse complement strand
CGGGGGTAATGACACCACCGAGGAGGGCTCATGATCCTCCCTTGAGCACACAGCACTATTTCAGCCGGGGCGCACGGTTTGCGTCGTATTCCGGGCCAGTCCGTTAATCTGGCCCACTTCATTGACGCGCTCTTAGCGCCCCGGCCCCTCTGCTTGCTTCAGGCAAGCACCAGGCAAACCCCCGGAGGTTTCCTCGCGGGGCAAAAGGAGTTGGGAGTGGGTTGCCTTGGTCTAGCTATTGGCTTTCTTATCGTCCGCCACAACCCGCAGGCCCAGATCGCGTAATTGCTGCGGGGTGGGCAGGCTGGGCGCACCCATCATCAGGTCTTGCGCATTCTGGTTCATCGGGAACATGATGACGTCGCGGATATTGGCGGTGCCAGCCAGCAGCATCACCATCCGCTCAATCCCTGCCGCACAGCCACCGTGAGGCGGGGCACCATAGCGGAACGCATTGACCATGCCGCCAAAGCGGGCCTCAACTTCAGAAGCCGGATAGCCTGCCAGTTCAAACGCCTTGAACATGATCTCAGGCTTATGGTTACGGATCCCGCCCGACACCAATTCATAGCCATTGCAGGCCAAATCATATTGATAGGCATAGACGCTCAAAGGATCGCCTTGCAGGGCCTCTAATCCGCCTTGTGGCATGGAGAAGGGATTGTGCGAGAAGTCGATCTTGCCGGTCGTCTCGTCAATCTCATACATGGGGAAGTCCACGATCCACGCAAAGGCAAAGCGGTCTTTCTCAGTCAGGCCCAATTCATCGCCAATCACCATGCGGGCTTTACCGGCAATACGCTCAAACGCCTGAGGTTTGCCGCCGAGGAAGAAGGCTGCATCGCCTGAATCGAGGCCCAATTGTTGGCGGATCGCCTCTGTCCGTTCTGGCCCGATATTCTTCGCCAACGGCCCAGCCGCCTCAAGGCCTGAGCCATCTTCAGCTTGCCGCCAGAAGATATAGCCCATGCCGGGAAGGCCTTCTTTTTGGGCAAAGGCATTCATGCGGTCACAGAATTTGCGGCTACCGCCGCCGGGGGCTGGGATAGCGCGGATTTCGGTGCCCGATTGCTCAAGCAAATTGGCAAAAATCGCAAAGCCTGAGCCTTTGAAATGCTCACTCACCACTTGCATTTTGATGGGGTTACGCAAGTCTGGCTTGTCGGTGCCATACCAGAGGGCAGAATCCTTATACGAAATCTGCACCCAATTGCGATCTACCTTTTTGCCTTGGCCAAACTCTTCAAATACGCCCGCGATCACAGGCTCCATCGTCGCAAACACATCGTCTTGCGTCACAAAGCTCATTTCCACGTCGAGCTGGTAGAAGTCTGTCGGCGAGCGGTCGGCGCGGGGGTCTTCATCGCGGAAACAGGGTGCGATCTGGAAATAGCGGTCAAAGCCCGCCACCATGATCAATTGTTTGAATTGTTGAGGGGCTTGGGGCAGCGCATAGAATTTGCCGGGGTTCAAGCGGCTCGGCACCAAGAAGTCTCGCGCGCCTTCCGGGCTAGAAGCGGTCAGAATGGGTGTCGTAAATTCGGTAAAGCCCTGATCCATCATGCGCTTGCGGAAACTATTGACCATTTTTGAGCGCAACATGATGGTGTTGTGCAAGGTCTCACGGCGCAGATCGATGAAGCGATAGCGCATGCGAATGTCTTCTGGATAATCGGGCTCGCCAAAGACGGGTACTGGCAATTCGCTTGTCACTTCGGAATGAATTTCAACGCTGAGGACGCGCAATTCAATCTCACCGGTCGCAAGCTCTGGGTTTACCGTGGCAGGATCACGCGCAATGACTTCGCCCTCCACGCCAATCACGCTTTCGGCCCGCAGGCGGGTCAATTTCTCAAAGCTTGGATTGGTCGGTCCACACACAATCTGGGTGATGCCATAATGGTCACGCAGATCGATGAAGGCAACGCCCCCATGGTCGCGACGGCGGTGAATCCAGCCGGCGATCTTGACGGTTTGGCCAACATGTTCGGCGCGAAGGGCGCCGCAAGTGTGTGTACGATAGGCTGACATGGGTAAGTGCCGATTCAATGAGTTTGTTTGAGTGCGCGATAGACCGCGTGGCGACCAAAAGGTCAAGAAAGGAGGGCATATAGCGCCGCTTTCGACCATTCTGTAGAGGCTCTAGAGAGGAAGAAGGTGCCTTTTGGCATAAGACGTGTTGCAACAAAGTGCCAATTGGCCCCGATCTGCATTATTTTAGCCGCCAGATCGGGTCTAGCTCTCGCACTTTACCTCAATCCACTCCATACGAGATCGCATGAAAGTGATCCAAACGACACAAGAACTAGCCGAAGCCTGCGCCGCCATTGCTCAACATGAATTTGTGGCCGTCGATACAGAGTTTCTCCGCGAAACCACCTATTGGCCGATGCTGTGCTTGATTCAGGCCGCTGCGGGTGATGTGGAGATTTTGATCGACCCGCTGGTGGAAGGCGTCTCGCTGGATCCTTTCCTCGCCCTTATGGCCAATGAGAAGGTTCTAAAGGTCTTTCATGCGCCACGTCAGGACCTTGAGATCTTTTACCGCTTGATGGGGGGGAAGCTGCCCTGCCCCGTGTTTGACACCCAAACAGCGGCCATGGCCTTAGGGCTGGGCGAACAAATTGCCTATGATGGCCTTGTGATGGCCTTGCTCAAGCGCCCGGTTGATAAGTCCCACCGCTTTACCGATTGGAGCCGCAGGCCCTTGTCGGAAAACCAATTGGCCTATGCTTTGGCAGACGTCACCCATTTGCGTGACCTGTACCCAAAAATGGCAGCCCAGCTAGAGCGCAAGGGTCGTGCCGATTGGGTTAGTGAAGAGATGAAGGCCTTTGTCGATCCAGCCGCCTATGACACAACGCCTGCTAATGCGTGGAAGCGGCTGAAGCCCAAGCGCTTTGCGCAAGATTATCTGGCCGCCTTTTTTACCGCAGCAACCTGGCGGGAATGGTTTGCACAAGAGCGGGATGTGCCGCGTGGCCGTATCTTGAAGGATGATGCCATCTTTGAGATCGCCGAACAGCGCCCGCGCGATGCCGATGCGATGGACCGGATGCGGGCTTTGCCCAAAGGCTTTGGCCGCTCAAAAGGGGGCGTACAATTGCTCGAAGCTTTGAACGAAGCCTTGGATAACCCATCCGAATTCGCCCCTAAGACCGAACGCCCGCCTTCGTCCCCGCCCGGCCTTGGCCCCGTGGTGGAACTTTTGAAAGTGCTGTTGCGCTGTGAGGCCGAGCGTTTGGGGGTGGCCTCAAAGCTGCTCGCTACCGTCTCTGACTTGGAAGAAATCGCCGCCAGCGACACCGCAGATGTTGCCGCCATGAAGGGGTGGCGCCGCGAAGCCTTTGGCGAAAAGGCCCTACGCCTCAAACGCGGCGAAATCGGGCTTGTCATGAAAGGCAAGCGCGTCCGGGTGTTTGATGTAGCCGCTGACGCGATTGTGGATGATGATGGGGATGACAGCGCTTTAGACGAGTAAGTTGACCAATCTATTCAACCTCACATAAGCTGCGGGTACTATGACGTGCCGCGGCATGGGAGGTGGAGGTGGTGCATGTCCAATCTGAAATTGGCCATTTGAAACGCCGCTCAATCCCTAATCGTGCCAAAAGCGCACTTTGGCTGACAGGCCTGACCCTCGTTTATACATTTCCACTTTACGAGAACGAACTTTATCGCACCTATTCACCTGGCACTGGGCGAAGCATCTTCGAGAAAATTCATGACGCCTTGTACGTTGAGACCGTTGAGGCAACCAAATATGTGTCGAGCTATGGTATCGATTTGCTTAGCGTCGTCCTCATCCCTTTGGTCGTATGGGGCACTTCGCTTGTCCTAGTGTCATGGGCGAATTCAGCGATTTCAAGATTCAACTTCAAGGCCGAACATTGGCCCTATCTGGGGGCCAGCATCGCGCTTAAATTTTTGATCATCTTCACATTAATCAATGGCCCGGCGGCCAATGCCTATTGGCCCGAAATGCCCGGAACTTACGGTCTTCCCTTTGTGTTGAGTGCCTTATTTGCTGGACTTTGGGCAGCTTACGACCCTCGCCCAGCTACGCTTCTCCGACTTGTTGTGCTGTCGGGTCTAGCCTTTTTGGCTTTGTCCTTCATGGCGGAGGTAGAAGCCAAAAATCCCTGGTTAAGCATTCGGCCTGAATGGCATCCAAAGGTTCAGGGTCAGCTGTCCCCCTATGAAATCAAATTACGAACTGCACCCCTCCGCTTCATCAAACTAATCCTGGAACTTGGTTTTATCGGTTTCTTCATTGGCTGGGTTCATGCACTTGGCGTCATAAAGCCGCCGACGCGGATAAGCCTTTCCCAAATAATCGGCGTGTCGCCCCATTCCTTGTTGTTTGGTAAGGCTTTAACTCGGGGTCAAATCTTTGTCGGGGCCATGACCGCATTGTTTCTGGTTGGCCTCGTTACCGCACAGAATACGGCCATTTTCCGAGGTTCGACCATCTGGCCCACGCCTTCAGACTGCGAGCTTGCGCCGTCCTGCCTCTTTAGCCACCTCGTATCGATTCCAAGACAGTTTGACTCTTCTGCCTTTACCCATGCCGCTAACGGGGCTTTATCGGCCCTGCCCCTCGTCGTGTTAGGCTGTTTGGTCGTTTACGGCCTCAGCAGGCGTAATTTGAACGGTCTCTTACCGATTCTGGGTCTGGGCGCATTTCTGGGGTATTTGTGGAGCTTTAGTGCGCCAGAGATTGTCTGGACAAATCATCTGAGTTGGCAAAGCCTGTGCAGCTTTATCGCCATGATCATCGCGGCGGGAAGTCATGCTGCGGCGCAAGCGGCCCCGGCGCAAATCCGAATGCCCCCTATTCCACCAAAGTCGCGACCGGCGTCTTGAGGATTTGGCCTAATTGATCGAGCCGTTTCAGGGCTTGTTCGGCCAAAAGGCCCTTATATTCTGGACGCGTCGATAGGGTAAGCTTGCCATCGCGATGGCTTAATTTGGTTTGGGTCAGAAGCTGGGCAGACCGGCCCGACAACTCTGCGCCTAAACGGATCGCAGCCCCCAAGGCATCGGCACGTACCAGCCGCTCTTCATCCAACAAGCGCTTGACCAAATTGGGCTCAATCTCATCGAGCTTTGCGCCATAACGGCGGGCAGACACGCGGGCTAGGAAAACGCGCTCGATATGAGAGGCGGCTGGATAAGGCGCACGCAAAACAATTTCAAACGCGATCCGCGCCCGGTCATCGGGATGGAGGGTCGCGCCCACATCGGCCAACATACAGGCAGCCGCGCGTAAAATCTCGCCACGACGATCTGGAAACAAGCGCGGCAAATCTTCAAAGACCGGCATGACCCACCAGAATAGGGCTTCGCCAAATTCCCGCATGCGGGGGTCAGAGCCGATCATGGCAATGGCACCTGCCACCAAGGGGTCTTGCGCGCGCTCCTCAGGGCTTAATTCCTCCAGCAAAATGCCTTCGCGCAGCCCGTGGGATGAAATAATCACGCTTTCAAATGCCCCGTGATCCAAGAGCGCACGCAACAAGGTGGCGGCATAGGGCAAGGTTTCGGCCCGTTTGCCCGTAGACCCATCAATGCGTTCTAGCGAGCGCTTGCTTTGACCGGCAACAAAGTCGCAAATGGTGATCGCTTCAGCCCGTGTCATGGCGTAATTGTGCAGAACTTGCAGCGGATAATTGCGGGTAATCATGTCAATCTTGGCAATTGCCCGCCACGCCCCACCCACCGCGTGCAATTCGGTCCCACGGCCTTGCGACAAGACATCGGATTGCGTCAGGAAGTTATCGATACGCTGACGTATCTCAACGGCATCAAAACTATCGCTAACGCCCATGGCAAGTGGCCCTAAAGGCCAGCTTTCGGCTTTGCCCGGCCCATCTGGGCTGAGGCTGACCAATTCAAGGCTAGAGCCACCCAAGTCGCCCGCAATGCCCCCAGCCCCAGGTGCCCCTGCCAAAACACCCAAAGCCGACAAGCGGCCTTCTTCTGGGCCTGAAATGATCTTGACGTCAAAGCCTGTCTCGGCCCGGATTTGATTGACAAAGTCTGGCCCGTCACTGGCATCCCGTACCGCAGCGGTTGCCACGGCATGAATGGTCTTAACCCCAATCGCATCAACCAAGAGGCGGAACCGCCGCAAGGCTTCTAAGGCCCGGCGCACCCCAATGGGGTTCAGCCTGCCTGTTTCCGGCACACCCCGACCCAGACCCGCCAGTACCTTTTCATTTAGGATCGGCGCATTGGCGCGGCCTTCCACCCGGTAGATCACCAAGCGGACGGAATTAGAGCCAATATCAATCACCGCTTGGTCGCGCAGCGGGTTAAAGACAAAACGATTGGGCATATCAGGCCTTAGGGCTCACGCGCGACGATTTGCGGCGAGCTTTGGCGCGTGGGGCGTTTGGCCGCGTCAGGCTTGCCGCACGACCCCGCCCAGACAGGCTTGGATTCTCCATAAACCACGTGTGCACATTAAAGGGCTCAGCCTCATTGACGGGTACCACTCTTTGATAGGTACCATCTGACAGCATTGACCAACTTTGGGCTTCATCGGCCAAATTGGCGACCATGATCTGATCGAGGATCTGCTGGTGCACGGTTGGATTTTCAATTGGCACCAAAGTCTCAACCCGCCGGTCGAGGTTACGTGGCATCCAGTCGGCAGACGAGAAATAAACGCGCGCCGAAGGGCTTGGTAAAGGCGCGCCATTGGCAAAACAGACGATGCGGGAATGCTCTAAGAAGCGACCCACAATCGACTTCACGCGGATATTCTCCGACATGCCGGGAAATCCGGGGCGAAGGCAACAGATGCCGCGAACAATCAGATCAATCGGCACACCGGCTTGGCTGGCTTCATAGAGCTTTTCGATTACGACGGGGTCTACAAGTGAATTCATCTTGGCCCAGACACCACAGGGCTTGCCCGCTTTCGCAGCCGCGATTTCCTTATCTATCAGACCCAGAAGAACTGTCTTCATATTAACGGGGGAAACCGACAGCTTCTCCATTTGTGCAGGCGTCGCATAGCCGGTCACAAAATTGAACAAACGCCCCGCATCCCGGCCAAAGGCTGGGTCTGCGGTAAAGAGCGATAGATCGGTGTAAACGCGAGCGGTGACGGGATGATAATTGCCAGTACCAAAATGCGCATAGGTCCGAAGGGCAGTTCCCTCCCGCCGCACCACAAGGCTGACTTTGGCGTGGGTCTTCAAATGCACAAAGCCATAGACCACATGCACCCCAGCCCGTTCCAAGTCGCGCGCCCATTTGAGATTGGCTTCCTCATCAAAGCGCGCCTTAATCTCCACCAAAGCGGTCACAGACTTCCCCTGCTCTGCCGCCGCAATCAGGGCAGCAACAATCGGGGAATCGGTCGAGGTGCGATACAGCGTTTGTTTGATCGCCAGAACATTGGGGTCGCTTGCGGCTTGGCGCAGGAATTGGACGACAACATCAAAGCTCTCAAACGGGTGATGAACCAAGATGTCCTTGGCGCGAATGGCGGCAAAGCAATCGCCGCCAAAGTCACGTATCCGCTCGGGGAAGCGGGCGACATACGGCTTAAACTTCAATTCGGCCCGATCATCGGGGATGATTTGGCTCAATTGCGCGATGCCCAAAATCCCATTGACGCGAACAACCTCATTGGGGGCGGCGCGCAATTGTTCGATGATGAAGGCTTGCAAGTCATTGGGCATGCTGGCCTCAATCTTGAGACGCACCACATCGCCCTTACGCCGTTCGCGCAGCGCGGCTTCGGCTTGGCGGACAAGGTCTTCCGCCTCTTCTTGCAATTCCACGTCGCTGTCACGGATAACCCGGAAGGCGCCAGAGCCAATGACCTCATAGCCCGGGAACAAGGTGTCGGCGAACAGGCGAATGGCAGTTTCAACCGCCACAAAGCGGCGCACCCCGTCCAAGGCAGGCAAAGGCATAAAGCGGGCCGCCTGCATGGGCACTGGCACAAGGGCCGTCATGACGCGTGCATCATGTTCGCGCCGCAAGCGGAACGCGACCGTAAAGCCCAAATTGGGGATGAAGGGGAATGGGTGGGCCGGATCGATCGCCAAAGGCGTCAAGACCGGGAACAACTGGGTCAAAAAATCGTCGCGCAAGGTTTCGCGGTCGATTTCTCCGGCTTCTTCTGCCGAGACAACCGCAAAGCCCACTTCGCGAAGTTCGGCATGAATCGCGCGCCAGCACGCCTGCTGCCGCTCCATCAGCGCACTGGCAACCTTATCAATCCGGGCCAATTGCTGGGTGGGGGTCAAGCCGTCTTGACTGGGTGTTTTAATCCCGTCGCGCACCTGCTCACGCAGGCCAGAGACGCGCACCATGTAAAACTCATCGAGATTGCTGCCGCAGATCGACAAGAAACGCAGCCGCTCCATGATCGGATGGGTATGGTTTTCCGACTCATCCAAGACGCGCGCATTAAAGGCCAACCACGACAACTCGCGGTTCAAATAGCGCTGTGGGTCTGGGCCGCGCACAATCGGCGTCTTTGGCTTACTGGATTTGCGCACAGGGGCCCGACGGGTCACCAATTGATCGGTCGTAATCGGCAGGCCCTGAACCGAGGGTGCAAACCCTAAGGACGGATCGGAATCTGTGGGTTGGGTCATCGAAATCCTTGCCTAAGCCTCAAATAAGTCACCGCTTTGCGCTTCCTCATCGGTCCAATCCTGAGGATAGAGCGCACGCAGCGCACGTTGCGCTAATGCCATAGGGGTTTTTAGTGAATAAGTCGCGACTGTTTCGAGACAGGCTGTCACAGCTTTTGCAGCTTCAAAGGTGCGCGGGATGCGCGCTGCCAGATAGGTGGCCGATGGATCGTCGAGTTTAAAGCCTTTGGCGGCCGCATAACGGATGATGAGGTGTGCCAGTAATTTCTGCTCAGGCTCTTTGAGCGATTCGGTCGCAATGGCTCTCAGGCGGGAGCGCAAATCCGCCAAGCCATAGGCCCAGTGTGAAGGGGGCGTGCGGGCCAAGAGCAAAACCGCCCCTCCTTCGCGTTCAAGCCTCGATAAAAGGGCAAATAGGGCCGTCTCGTCTGCCTGATCGGCATCATCGATCAAGGCAATGAGTTTGCCCACGGACGTCTTGGATTCAGCAAATTGGAGGGTGAGGTCTAAGCCCTTGAGCACAATCGCTGAGGCCTGCTCTGCCCAAATCGCCCCCAAATGTGATTTACCAGACCCCGCCTCACCAAAGAGACAAAACACCCCACCGGGCCAAGTCCGCCATTGGTCGAGGGCCGCACGCGCAGGCGCTGTTTCCTCTGAAACCACAAAGGCTTCAGCGGCATAATTTGGCGTTCCAAAATCTAAATGGGCTTGGTTTAGGGTCTGGGCGGGCACGTCAACACCGCTTACGGGGTCGCGACTTTGACGACCGCACCTGCGGCATCGAGCTTTAGGTCAAGTCCGGCGCGCGCCAGAATGGCCTGAAGGTCTGAGGGTGTGCCCTCATAGCGGAACAGGATCAACGCCCCATCAATAGAGATCGCACTGATCGAAACCGAAACGCCCTGCAGGCGACTCAAAGCCGCACGCATTTTCCCCCACTCCTCAATCCCCGAATAAACGGCCGAGGCATTGAGGCTAGACTGGACTGCCGGTTGAGCTTGCGCAGCAGAACTCGCCGCTGTTTGGGCAAAAGCAGCCGGGGCGAAAAGGGTCAGGCCCAGTGCAAGACAGGGACCAATCCATCGGGGCATAAAGCCAGTAAAATGTGTCTGGGTCATGCGCCCTCTATAGCGCGAAAGCAGGCCAACGTGAAACACACTCTTGCGGTCTGAGCTGTAGCCGATCATAGGGCTTGCATGACCTCTGACTCACCCAAGCCGCCCCGTTCTGACGCCGCTCATGGCACGCTGCCAGCCAATGGCCTGACCTATAAGGATGCAGGCGTGGATATTGATGCGGGCGATGCCTTGGTGAAGCGGATTGCCCCCCTGGCAAAGGCAACGGCCCGTCGCGGGGCAGATGCCGCCTTGGGTGGTTTCGGTGGCCTGTTTGATCTCAAAGCCCTTGGGATGACCGACCCTATTTTGGTCTCCGGCACCGATGGTGTTGGCACCAAGCTTGAAATCGCCTTGGCAGCAGGCATTCACGATGGCATTGGCCAAGACCTTGTGGCCATGTGTGTGAATGATGTTCTCGCCCAAGGGGCAGAACCCCTCTTCTTCTTGGATTATTTTGCCTGCGGGAAATTGGATCTGGAAGTCGCCACGGCCGTCATCAGCGGGATTGCGCGCGCTTGTAAAGAAGCAGGGTGTGCGCTGATTGGCGGGGAAACCGCTGAAATGCCCGGCATGTATAGCGAAGGCAAATATGATCTGGCGGGCTTTACTGTCGGGGCGGTGGAGCGGGATAAGGTTCTGCCAAAGCTTGACACGATGCGCCCCGGCGACGTGTTGGTTGCTTTGCCCTCGTCCGGGCCCCATTCCAACGGCTATAGCTTGATCCGCAAGGTCGTGGCGGTCAGTGGCCTGTCATGGGACGCAGCCAGCCCCTATAGCGAGGGCCAAACCTTGGGTCAGGCCCTCTTGACGCCAACCACGCTTTATCCCGCCGCGGCCTTGCCCGCGATCCGCGCCGATCTAGTCAAGGGCCTCGCCCATATCACGGGTGGCGGCTTGACCGACAATATTCCCCGCATGTTGCCCAAGCATTTGGTACCCGTCTTGGACGAGCATGCTTGGACATTGCCGCCTGTTTTCCAATGGCTGCAAGAAACCGGCGGCATTGCCGCGGGCGAAATGGCGCGCACCTTCAATTGCGGCATTGGCTTGGTGGCCAGCGTCGCGCCCGAAAATGTGCCTGCGCTCCTCGACCTCTGGCTCGAGCTTGGCCAAGACCCCATCGTACTTGGTGAAGTCCGGGCGGCATGACCAAAGCGCGCATCTTGGTGTTGATATCGGGCGGGGGCAGCAATCTGCAGACCCTGATTGATGCAAGCCATACGACAGACTGCGCCTATGAAATCGTGCATGTGATCTCAAACCGGCCTGAAGCCTACGGTCTGACGCGCGCAGAGCAAGCACATATCCCTGCCCGCTGTCTGGATCACAAGGCCTTTAAAGACCGCAGCTTGTTTGATGCGGCCTTGGCCCAGATGATTGATGAAGTAAGCCCAGACCTTATCGTCTATGCAGGCTTTATGCGCATCATGGGGGCAGAGTTTGTGTCGCGTTATGAAGGCCGCATGATCAATATCCACCCCTCGCTTTTGCCGAATTTTCCGGGCCTCCACACCCATGCACGGGCCTTAGAAGCTGGCGTTACTATTCATGGCTGCACCGTCCATTGGGTAACCGCAGGGGTTGATGAAGGCGCGATCATTGGCCAAGCGGCAGTCCCTATCCTGCCCGGCGACACGCCCGATGATTTGGCTGCCCGCGTTTTAGTGCAGGAACATCGTTTGTATCCTGCCTGCGTCCAAGCCGTCGCCTCAGGCCGCGCGAAACTGGTTGACGGTCGCACAGTGCTGGACGGCAAGCCCGGCGGCCTCGCACTTTTAGGCTGATACCCACCAATAAAAATGGCGGCCGCACGTGCGACCGCCATTTTCAAAATTCACCGAAGGTCAAGCAATCAGCTTAGCCGACGATTTCATTGCCTGCGAAGAATTGCGCAATTTCTTGAGCGGCTGTCTCAGCAGCGTCCGAACCGTGGACGGTGTTTTCGCCAACCGACACGGCATGAACCTTGCGGATCGTGCCTTCAGCGGCATTGGCTGGATTGGTTGCCCCCATCACATCGCGATAAGCGGCAATGGCATTTTCGCCTTCGAGCACTTGCACCACAACAGGAGCCGACGTCATGAAGTCAACGAGCTCGCCGAAGAATGGACGCTCGCGATGGACGGCATAAAAGGTCTCGGCTTGCGCACGGGTCATGTGGATGCGCTTTTGTGCCACGATGCGCAGACCAGCTGCCTCAATCATCGCATTGACAGCACCGGTCAAGTTCCGGCGGGTCGCATCTGGTTTCAAAATCGAGAAGGTACGTTCGAGTGCCACACTGGCCTCCTTAAGGGTTTAGCAAGCGCGCCCTCGGGTGAGCGCGCAATCTTGAAGTTGGAAGGCGCGCCTCTAGCAGCACCGGCGGCGAGTTGAAAGCCTTAAGAGCAATAGATTCTGCCAACTCTTGTGCCGCGGTTGATTTCGATACTCAAACGACCTGGTGGAACAGGCTCGGTAACAGGATCGCCAACGCGGTAAATACGCGTGCCAGGGGGCAATCGCGTGGTGAGGACATCACTTATGGTGCGCCCAATCAGAGACCGATAAGGCCCTGCATCGCATTTGGCTTGCGTCGCCGGCGGGGCTTGTTTTGCCGCTGAATTTGGCGAGCTTGATGGGTTGGGCGGCGGTGTCGTCTTGCCCTCTTTTACAGCGGCGGGCGGGGAAACCTTAGGCGGCTCTGTCTTGGCCACAGGGTCATTAGCCAAAACCACCATGAGGAGCATCAACCATTCTTTGCCCATCGTCCATCCTCTCCTTGTCGCCAATAGGTCGGCAGAAGGCCTGCCTCTTTGGCCACCCGCCATTGTTGGCGCGCATGGCTGACATTGTCTGGGTCACGGCCATCAAACAAGACAAAGACACGTGAGACACCCTCTAGGGGCCCCCAACTTGCCCCATCGAGCAGAAATACCGCCTCAGCCGGTGCTGTGTCTTGGGATACTTCCCTTAACTGAACCGGGGCCAGATGGGCCATGTCTGCACCCGGGCTATGGTGAGGCAGCCAGGAATTGGGCTTCCACGTCCACAAATGGGTGTCGAGGGCTTGGAGGCGCTCTGCCGAGGGTGAAAGCACATGTGCGCGCCACCCCCGGTCCAAGCATTTTTCAATCAGCGGCGGCAAGGTTTCTTCCACGCTGGCCGATTCCAGATGATAGAACCAGATTTCCGCCGCTGCTTGCGTCATCCCGCTTAGCTTTCAAACGAATCCGCAACCAAACGGTTCAGCAGACGTACGCCATAGCCCGTGCCCCAAGAAGGTTCACGCGGATCGTCATTACCGGGCTTCCACGCCGTTCCAGCAATATCAATATGGGCCCACTCAACCCCATCCTTGACAAAGCGCTGCAGGAATTGGGCGGCCGTGATCGACCCCGCGCCAGCCCCGCCGCCTGAGCGTTGGACGTTTTTCATATCGGCAATCGTGCTATCCATCAGCTTGTTATACGCGGGGGTCAGCGGGAAGCGCCACACAGGCTCTTCTGCAGCGGTTCCTGCCTTGCTGATTTTGGCTGACAAATCATCAGAATTTGAGAACAGGCCTGCAAACTCATGACCGAGCGAGATGATGATTGCCCCGGTCAACGTAGCAAGATCAATCATGGCCTTGGGGGCGTGCTTTTCTTGCGCATAGGTCATGACATCGCACAGAACCAAGCGGCCTTCGGCATCGGTGTTTAAGATCTCAATGGTTTGGCCGCTCATCGAGGTAACAATGTCGCCCGGGCGTTGGGCAAGGCCGTCTGGCATATTCTCAACCAGCCCCACGAGGCCGACGACATTGGCTTTCGCTTTGCGACCGGCAAGAGCGCGCATGGCACCTGCAACGGCGGCAGCGCCACCCATATCGCCCTTCATATCTTCCATGCCACCAGATGGTTTGAGCGAGATGCCGCCGGTATCAAAGCAGACGCCCTTACCAACCAAAGCCAATGGCGCTTCATCGCCACCGCCTTGCCATTTCATCACAACCAACTGGCTTTCGCGCGCGGACCCCAAGCCCACACCCAAAAGCGAATGCATGCCCAAAGCGGCCATTTGCGCTTCGCCCAAAACTTCAACTTCAACGCCCAAGCTCTTGAGTTCCTTCAGGCGCTTGGCGAATTCTTCTGGGTGCAGGACATTGGCCGGCTCGTTCACAAGATCACGCGCAAAGCTGACACCATCGACGACTGCTTGATGGGCTGCCCACACGTCTGCGCCTTCGGCCACATCGACCTCAAACGTCTTCAAGCTTGGCTTTTGCTCAGCCTTCAATTGGGTGCGATAGGTGTCGAAGCGATAAGCAGCCAAAGCAGCACCAAAACCGATTCGGGCGGCATTTTGGGCCGTGGCCAACTTCTTCCAGCCTGCCAACGCCACACAAGCGGTTTCAACACCCGAAGTCAGAAGCGCCTTTGCACCTGCGGCGGCTGCACGCTCAAGCACAGCCCCGTCGACTTTTGCCAGCTCGCCCACGCCGACCAAAACCACAACATCAAGGGCGTCATTAGGCGCATGGACACTTAAGACCTTACCGGCAGCACCATTGAATTTTGCAGCCGCAATCGCCTTAGAAAGCCTAGATTTACAGGCCCGATCCAGCTTTTGGCTTGGTGGAGACAGCGCCGCCTGACCATCGGTTTGACCAACAAATGCGATGATCGCCTTTGCTTCT
>NZ_JADCBK010000142.1 GCF_020253525.1 Aquidulcibacter sp. | reverse complement strand
TGGGCAAGAGATCACACAGATTGAGGGTGGAGAGCATGGGCCGACGAACATCGGCATAAGGCTCGCCGGGAATAGACCCGAGCCAGGCTTCAACCGCATTGAGGTCTTCGGTGCGGGCCACAAAGCCTTGCGCGTTGAGGACAGCTTCAATGGCACGTGCCTTCTCGGTCACTCTGCCCTCGTCCCTATCAAGAACCGTGACGGTCAGTGTCAGCCAACCATAAGCACAAACTTCAGCACCCAAGGCTTCAAGCGCGCCATCGCATTCATCTGCCTTGACTTGTGCATCGCGATCTAGGAGCGGCACATCTTCTTTGGTGATGGCTTCACGAAGAAGCGTCCCCATCCCCTTACGCTTGGCAAACCAGCGTTTTCTGAGCCGGATGAGTTCTGCCTCAGCGTCGGGTTTATCCAGTCCAATCCAGCGCGCTACCCAACGATAGGAAAAGGGCAATTGGCCTAGACCATCCAGGAGACCTGGCAAGGTTCGACTGGGAAAGGAGCGAACACTGATGACACGTAAGTGCCGATCGCCAAGCTTGGGCGCAAGCCCACCTTGGAGCGGCGTGTCGGCCACTTGCGCATCGAGAAAAACCGGTGTCTCGGGAACTTGGACTGGGTGGGCTTTGGGGCTGATCGTCGCGTGTAAATAGGTCAGCAATTCCTCATCCGACATAAGGCGCGCTTCCGGCAATGCATCAGCCATGAGATCCATGAGCAGTGCGATCTCGCGCCGAAATAGGGCGAGGCTCTCGCGCCAATCGCGTGCATCCGTCGATTGATGTTGAAACAGGAAGTTCTCGGCTTTTCGGACATCATCAGCCGGCGGCAACCAGCTAAAGGTCGCAAAATGGTCCGTCTCAAAAGCTGTTCCTGCATGTTCAAAATGAGCCTTGCGCTCTTCATCAATGAGGCAAGCGGCAGGATTGGAAGGTGCCTGATCTGGATAGGGATCGGCCTGTCTGCGGCGCGCTTCCATATGAAGACACCAACCGGTCCCCAAGCGCTTCAGCATATTATTGAGCCTGGCTCTGACCGCCATCAATTCTTCTGGCGTTGAACTCTCAAGATCAGGTCCGCGAAATTTGATGCAGGAAGAAAAACTCCCATCCTTATTGAGGAGAAGGCTTGGGCCGACTAATGCCGCCCACGGCAAGTGGTCAGCCAAAGTAATGGGCTTCTGGCGAAATTCATCGAGAAAACGCATGGGAACGCACTCCCGGACGCTGAGGCGTCCATGGCAGATTGAATGTTAAAATGAAGATGGCTGGGGCTTTATGCCCCTAAATGGCCAGGCAGTCTGAGGTGGCGGCGCAAGACCTCGAGAAACCGCCCATCTTGCTTAGCAAACCAAAGGCCCACCCCATGGGCGACACCCCACCAGATCAGACCGAGCCACCAAAGCTTGAGGGCAAGGCCCAAAACCAAAGCCAGTGTCCCCATCAAAATGGCATATTCTCTGGGCAGGCCCGCCATCAGGATGGGTTGGGTTAAAGATGCTGCCAAGGGAAGTTCATAGCCCTCGGGTCGATCTGGCTGATAGGCGCTCATGGATCAGCTCCCCCTGATCTCAGCTTGGGTTCAGGCGAACCGATCATCCGATCGTTGCGCCACCACCAAAGCCGAAGAAGCCCATAAAGAAGCTGGCCGCCGCAAAGGCAATCGCGATCCCAAAGAGAATGGAAACGCCGCGCCGCAGGCCAGAACCGGATTCTGAAAATGCGACACCCAATCCAAACATGGTGACCGCAATGACCCCGCCCGCTTGGGCAACAGGGCCAGTCAAACTATTGACGACTTGCTGGAGTGGGCCTTCCCACGGCATGCCCGAACCACCAGCTAATGCGGGGCTTGCAAGACTTGCCAGGACAAGGCCTGTTGTCAGCGAAGTCAGAAGGCTCTGACGAATAAATTTGGCATTTTTCATTGCTTTGCTCCAATCCGGGACGCTTCCGATCCCTGTGGATATCTTGTGCATAACTCATGCCAACTTAAGAAAGAAAATGAAATAATAATAATGACTTAGAAGAATTTCTGTTGTTCCAAATGGTCTCGCCGGGCCTCTGTGTCCAGGGTCCGGTTGGGCGAGCGCGTCTAAGGCGCTAAGGCGATTTTGGGGCGTAAGTTCAGGTCGTTCTCACCCGATTTTACGCGTCAGATAAGCTCCTTCTTCTTCTCCTCTCACTTCAATGAGGTCCTCTACACGACGGCCCTCACGGGAGCGCGCAATATGGATGACAAGATCAATCGCCTGACCAATGGCGCGCCGAGGAATGCTCGTCGCAACTTCACCGGTCAGGTCTTCAAGGCGGGATAGTGCGTCTTTGGCGCTATTGGCATGGATGGTTGAAAGCCCACCTGGATGGCCCGTGTTCCAAGCCTTCAACGTCTCAAGTGCTGCTGCCCCGTCGCGCATCTCACCCACAACAATCCGGTCGGGACGCAAGCGCAGACTATCGCGAACAAGATCCACCACTCCAATGGGCTTGGGTGTTCTGCGGGTCAGAAGGCCAATCTGGTCCCAAGCCGAACATTGCAGTTCAGGCGTATCTTCAATCAATATCGTCCTAGTATCGGTAAAGGCCGGCAAGGCGAGGATGGCATTGGCGAGCGTCGTCTTGCCAGAAGAGGTGCCTCCCGAGATGAGGATGTTTTGGCGGCTGGTCGCGGCGGCCTCAATCAGATGACGCTGGTCTTCATGAAGAATGCCTTCAGCCTGATAATCTTCCAGGGTAAAGATACGGCTCGGCCGCTTACGGATCGAAAAGGCTGGCGCGCGACTAACGGGCGGTAGAACACCTTGGAAGCGCTCGCCCGTCTCAGGCAATACGCCAGAAAGTCTTGGATCCTCTGGCAGAACAGGTTCGCCAACATAATCGGCAATGAGCCGAATGACGCGGTCGCG
Source organism: Aquidulcibacter sp. (assembly GCF_020253525.1). Taxonomy (GTDB): domain Bacteria; phylum Pseudomonadota; class Alphaproteobacteria; order Caulobacterales; family Aquidulcibacteraceae; genus Aquidulcibacter. The sequence goes on along the minus strand of NZ_JADCBK010000142.1, from coordinate 1,098 downwards.
TGCTTCAGGGCTCAGGGTTTGATTGGTTGGGGCGCGGCCTGAACCTATTCTGTCGAGGATCAATTGCCCGTCGGGATTAGCGAGGATTTCGACGACATCTGGGTCGATCAGGGCTGCAAGGACATGGGGCCCTAGCGCGTGACGCAAAGCTTCAAGGCGGCGCTCGGCAATGATGGGATGATCACCGAGCTTGGCCATGACCTAAATCCCCTCACCGATTTGAGTTGGGGCTGGATCATTGGCGGGGTCACCAGTTTGGGCCTCTTCGATGGGTGGCTCTTTGAGACCCGCCTCAAATTGCATCCGGCCTTGGCGAACTTTTCGCGAGAGCTCATCCATGAACTCATCCATCGAAATATCAATCTCAGCCCGATAATCCGGGTCGCGCTCTTGGGGATGTTCCGGCAGTCTTGATATGATGGTGCGCAGGGCAATGAAGAGCATTTCTTCGACGACAAATAAATCACGTGCGGTCAGACGCATATGATCACTCAAGCGCCGCTCGATTGCCAATAGGCGGTCACCGGGGTCTGCTTCAATCTTACCTTTAAGGCCGCGCTCCAGAATAGCCTCGGCCGCTTGGCTTAGACTGATCCGCCGCGCTTTGGCTTCCCGCTCAAGTGCTGCCCCAAGTCCTGCCTTGGATAGATAGACTTGCACCTTGGCAGGAGGTGGTTTGAGGCCCTCCCCTTTGGGCTTGGCAATCAGACGAGGACGCGCGCCCATCAGCCTTTGCCTCCATGCAGTCGGTCCAATAGATCATCGGGGTCGTTGGCCGGAGTCTCAGCTTTGGCCTCAAACTCAAAGGCCAATTGGTCGTTGGAAGGTTTAGGCGGTGTAGCTTTTTCCTTTTCGATTGTGCCCCAAGACTGACGCACACCTTCAAGGCCCGATGATCCGTTGTTGTCATAGTCCGGAGTTTCTGGTGCCTTCGGTTCTGGTAGGGCCGAGGCTGTTGGTATTAGCTTTGTCTCTTGGGCTGGTTGTGGTCTTGATCTTTTTACGGCCGCTTTCCTGACCTTTGGTGTCTCGACTTCACTGGGCAGTTCTTGTTTGGGAGTATCCCTATGCGCTGGCGCACCGGGGCGAAGATATTTC
>NZ_JADCBK010000141.1 GCF_020253525.1 Aquidulcibacter sp. | reverse complement strand
GTGTTCGAAACGCCGCACGACCGGCTGATCTGGGATGTGGGCCATCAGGCCTATCCGCATAAGATTTTGACCGGGCGGCGGGACCGCATCCGTACCTTGCGCCAAGGTGGGGGCTTGTCTGGTTTTACCAAGCGGACCGAGAGCGCCTATGACCCGTTTGGCACCGCCCATGCTGCAACCTCCATCTCTGCGGCCCTAGGCTTTTGTGCAAGCCGGGATTTGCAAGGGGGCGACAATAATGTCGTCGCCGTGATTGGCGATGGCTCGATCACGGCGGGCATGGCCTATGAGGCGATGAATAAGGCGGCTGAAACCAGCAAGCGTCTGATCGTTATCTTGAATGACAATGATATGTCGATTGCCCCACCCGTCGGCGGTATGAGCCATTATCTGGCCCGTCTTGTTTCTGGCACCGGCTATCGAACCTTACGCAAAGTTGGCAAGCAGGCCGCTTCGGTTTTTCCAAAGCCCTTGCAAGAAGCCGCCCGTAAAGCTGAAGAATTTGCCCGCGGCATGGCAACCGGGGGCACTTTCTTTGAAGAACTCGGCTTTTATTATGTCGGCCCCATTGATGGGCATGATTTAGAAGCCTTGGTCCATGTGCTGGAAAACGCCAAGAAGATCGAAGACCGTCCGGTTTTGGTCCATGTTGTGACGCAAAAGGGTAAGGGCTATCTGCCCGCCGAAGCTGCCGACGACAAATATCACGGTGTGGTCAAATTCAATGTCGTGACAGGCGAACAAGCCAAGGCCAAACCAAACGCGCCCAGCTATACACGTGTGTTTGCCGATGCTTTGGTGAAGCTGGCGGAAGCCGACAATAAGATTGTCGCCATTACTGCGGCCATGCCCTCGGGCACAGGCCTTGATGTGTTTGGCAAGGCGTTTCCTGCCCGCACCTATGATGTGGGTATAGCTGAGCAGCATGCGGTGACCTTTGCAGCAGGCCTTGCAGCCGATGGCATGAAGCCTTTTGCTGCCATCTATTCCACCTTCCTGCAGCGCGGCTATGACCAAGTTGTCCATGATGTGGCGATACAATCCTTGCCCGTACGATTTGCCATGGACCGGGCGGGGCTTGTGGGCGCGGATGGTCAGACCCATGCTGGCAGCTTTGACATTGGCTTTATGGGGGCTTTGCCCGGCATGGTCTTGATGGCGGCTGCCGATGAGGCAGAGCTTGCTCTCATGACGGCCACGGCCGCAGCCATTGATGACCGCCCCAGTGCGTTCCGCTATCCGCGCGGCGAGGGGGTTGGCGTCGAAATTCCCCAGATTTTGACTCCGTTAGAGATCGGCAAAGGCCGCATCGTCCGCGAAGGCGGTACCGTCGCCATCCTGTCCTTTGGCACCCGCTTGAGCGAAAGCCTGATGGCGGCAGAACAGCTGGCCGCCATGGGCCTGCCAACAACCGTTGCCGATGCCCGCTTTGCTAAGCCGCTTGACCATGATCTGATCCGGCAATTGGCGCGCCATCATGAAGTGCTGATCACGATTGAAGAAGGCGCTGTGGGTGGTTTTGGGGCCTTTGTGCTGCACTTCCTTGCAGGCGATGGCCTCCTAGATCGCGGGCTGAAGGTGCGCACCCTGACGCTGCCCGATATCTTCCAAGACCATGATAAGCCTGAATTGCAATATCGCCTCGCTGGGCTTGACGCCGAAGGGATCGTGCAAGCGGTGCTGCAAGCTTTAGGCCGTGACGCCAAAGTTAGCGATGGTGGGCTGCGGGCCTAAGGCCCCGCCACGACGCTTAGACTTTGATGAAGATATTCTTCCGGTAAAGCAGCCACATCAAAAACAGCCATAGGCCGATGAAGCAGATGGCAAACAGAAGTGAGGCATTCATCGGGCTCGCCAAAGGCGCAAACACGCCCTCATAAATCGTGACTTTGAGCGAGATAGGCTTGCCGTCTGGCGCAATACTTCCAGGCACCATGTTCAAGACCCGACCTAACATGCCAGAGCCGACAAATAGCGCCAGCGCGTTCACGCCAAAAATCACAAAGGGCTTGGTCCACCATGTGCTGCCCTTAATGTCGATCAACCAATAGCACACACCTAAAACACACATCGCCATGCCCGACATGAAGACCGCATAGGACGAGGTCCAAATCGGTTTATTGATCGGGAACAGCCCACCCCACATCCACCCAAGTGTCAGCAGCACAAAGCCCCACACCAGCATCTCTGCGACCTTGGCGTCATTGGATTTCGGCGACTGGATTAACTGCCCCGTCAAAACCCCAAACAAACAAGTCGCGATAGAGGGCAGGGTGGAGAGCAGGCCTTCTGGATCATAATGGGGAGAGCCTTTCCACATATGAGGCCCCAAAACCAAGCGATCAATCAGGCCGGAAAAATTGCCCTCAGGGCTCAAATCGCCGCGCCCGCCCCAAATCATCAAGCCCCAATAGCCCAGAAGCAGCGCAAAGGCCGCAATCAATAGCCCGCGCGGCCGCAGCCATAAGAATAAAACCGAGGCGAAGAAGAAACATAAGGCCAAGCGCTGCAACACGCCCATGATCCGCATGTCGCCAATCTGGATCCATTCCCCCTTCATCCAATTGTAAAAGGGGAAGAGGGCCAAAAACAGACCTAAGCCAAAGAGTGCCGCGGTGCGCCGCGCCAATTGTAGATAGAGGTCAAAGCCTGCTTGGCCTGCCGCGCGCCGCCGTTCCAGCGCAATCGGAATGGCTATCCCCATAATGAAGATGAAAAAGGGGAAGATGGTGTCGGTAAAGGTCCAGCCATGCCAAGCTGCATGTTCCAAGGGCGGATAGATTGCGCTCCAAGTTCCCGGATTATTGACCAGTACCATCGCACCAATGGTCGCACCGCGAAAAACATCCAGTGAAATGAGGCGATTGGCGGGCAAAGACATAGGCGAGAGGTCTCAAAAAATCAGGTTGAACGATACAGAGTATCCAAGGGTAGGCGGCCTAGGTCGCATAGAATGCTGGCTACAGAAAGGTGGCACAGCTGGCTTTGCCCTGTCGATGGGGTCACGTTTTCGCGATGCAGTCGCCTTTGGCTTGGTTTACAAGCTGACGTTTGCGTTAAGGTCATGCGGTTCATGGCGAATTGTGCTTGATCCCACCGCGCTTCGCACTATGATCTTCTTCAAGTGGCAGCATCCGGCGAGAAGGATGCGCTAAACGGGAGCGTCCAATGAATCTTGCTTTTACCGATGAAGATATTGCCTTTCGCAACGAAATTCGCACCTTCATCGAAGAAAACTACCCAGCGCGCTTGCGGGCCTTTGCTGACCGCGACGATATGGGCAAAGAAGACTTTTTAGAATGGCACCGCATTTTGGGCGCACGTGGCTGGTCTGCACCGGCTTGGCCTGTCCAATATGGCGGTCCAGGTTGGGGCCCAACCCAGCGCTATATTTTTGGCGAAGAATTGGCCCGCGCCCAAACCATCCCCATTCTGCCATTTGGCATCAACATGGTCGCACCTGTGATCTACACCTTCGGCACGCAAGAGCAAAAAGACCGCTTCTTGCCGCCTATCCTGAAGGGTGAGGAATGGTGGTGCCAAGGCTATTCAGAGCCGGGCTCTGGTTCTGACTTGGCAAGCCTCAAAACCAAGGCAGAGCGCGATGGCGATTATTACATCGTCAATGGCCAAAAGACGTGGACGACATTGGCCCAGCATGCCGATTGGGGCTTCTTCTTGGTGCGCACCAAGCATGATGGCAAGCCACAAGAGGGCATCTCCTTCTTGCTGATCGACATGAAAACCCCCGGCATCACGGTCCGCCCCATCATCACCATCGATGGCGGCCATGAAGTCAATGAAGTGTGGCTTGAAAATGTCCGCGTGCCTGTTGCCAATCTGGTCGGCCAGGAAAATATGGGCTGGACATGCGCGAAATTCCTATTGGCGCATGAGCGTTCGGGCATTGCCGGCGTCGCGCGCTCGAAAGTTGGCGTCAAGCGCTTGAAGGAATTGGCCCGTGCGGAGACGATGGATGGGGCAAGCCTGATCGAGGATCCAGAATTCTCACGCAAGATCGCTGAGCTTGAGATTGATCTGACCACGTTGGAAATCACTGAGCTGCGCACCTTGGCGCGCGAGCAAGCAGGCAAGGGCCCAGGCCCTGAATCCTCGATCCTGAAGATCAAGGGCACCGAAATCCAACAGCGCTTGACCGAACTCGCCATGGAAGCGGTTGGCAATTATGCCGCCCCTTATGTGCGCGGTTTCCGCGATGATGGCGATAATATGGGCGTCGGCCCCGATTATGCGCATTGGACCTCGCCGAACTATTTCAACATGCGCAAGACCTCCATCTATGGCGGGTCCAACGAAATCCAGCGCAATATCATCGCCAAGATGGTGTTGGGGCTCTAAGCTTTTCCGCACCTTTTCGAACAAAGGCCAGAGCAGATGCTCTGGCCTTTTTGTTGGGTGGGTTGCCCTGTAACACGTGTCTTGAGCACGGTCATCGCGGACGGCGCAGACGATCCGGGATCTCAAGTCGCAAAGTCCAACGTCATCCCCGCTCTCCGCTTCGCTCCGGCGGGGATGACGTTGTTCCAAGAACTTCTTCTGTTTAACGGCACCGGCATTGTTGGGCGCATTCTGTAAGCAATGCACCATCTTCGTTCGTTGCGGTCTTGTTCAAGCGTCTTCCACTTAGAAGGCCTTTGCCACAGGCTATGCCTACGCAAAGGCCGTGCTCGAGTGTGTACGCGCAAGATGAGGTGTCAATGGGCGCGCTTCGCGCGTCGACGAAGTCGATTTTACCCATTGACGCCTCAGCTTGCGCAAGAAGGATTGTCGGGCGGCTTCAATGCAAGCGGAGCGGCGCATTGAACCGTTCCAAGTGTTTTGGCTGACACCCCACTCAGAATGATTTCTGGAATTGCTTGACCAGGGTGCATTCCCGTCAGGAATGCACCCTACGGCGTGGAGCGTGTTCGCCCATGCCGCGATCAGTCAATGTCGTCCGAGAGGTCTGGGGCGCGGGGTGCTCGGATGTGGCGGTTCATGAAGATCGCGTTCAGCAAGAGACGCTCTGTGCCGGGGAAAGTGCCCCGGAAGGTGGGGTTGTCGGCAAACAGAACCAATGTGCCCGTGCCGCGCTGGGTCGCGGTGACGGCGGGTGCCCCGGCTACACGGGCGATGGATGTGCGCGACGCATAGCCCGCCAGAAGCGGTGCCTCGTGATAGCGGGCCACAACCGCATAGGCATCGTCTTGTGGCCATTCCAACACAGCAGTACCCACCTTCATGATCGCAAGGTCGCGGTCGGTATGACCAAACGCCAAAGGATGGCTTGGATCCAAGTCGGTCTTGAATAGGGCACCGGCGATGATGTGCTCGGTCTCGCCAGCTTCCATGCGATCAAAATCGCGGCGGTCACGTGGCGGCTGGGCGGGCCTTGCTTGCGACTGCTCAGAGGTTTTCGCTTCATTGCCATCGGGCGCAGGCGCTGGGGCACGCGCGGCTGCGGGCCGCGCCGAAGGGCTGGCGCTGCCAGCGGCTGTCTCGCCAGTCTCGGTTGCGAGGGACCGCTGCGCCCATTGGGCTGCGGCACCACTGGCGATGAGCACCCCGCCGCCCCGCGTCCAGCGCGCCAGTGCTTCGGTTTCAGCCCGGCTCCAGCCAGACGAGACCGCACCCAGCGCGAGAATATGGGTATAGCGTGACAGCTCTGTCCGGCTCAGATCGCTCGCACGCCGCAGCGTGACGGGTAGGCCCATCTCGTGGTCCAAGAGCCACCAAGCCTCTCCGGCCTCCATGCGGGGCGCGTCGCCCGCAAACAGCAACAGGATTTCAGGCCGTGTGATCGTGGTCCAAGACTTGTTGCCGCCAAAGTCTGTCGCGGTGCTCGGCGTACGGCCAGACACAATCGGTGAAATCTGCGCGCCGCCGTCTCGCGCCAGCCTGCTCATCAGCGCGTGAAGGGTGGTTGCATCCATCTGTTGCCCGGCAGTTGGCACAAACAGGGCGCCGCGCCCGAATGCCACGGGTCCAGAGGGGGTTGCTGCTTCGAACGGAGCCGAAGCTGCGCGTACCAACAGGCCCGCGCGCAGGAGTTCACCCGCCACGCGCGGCGCAGCGCGGTCACTCCACCGCACGACATAGCCATAGGGCCCTTCGGCGAGAACTGCAGTCGGTGCGGGTTCAAGATCAAACACGCCGCGCGCCCGCTCTCCCAACAGCCGGGGGCGGAAGGCACCAGGCTCTAAGGCAGCCCAATCAAGGTCATAGGCCACCGGCATGGTCCAGGCCGATACGTCATAAAAGACGTTTTCTTCGAAGGATTTCGGCGCCTCAAAGATGCCGCGAACCATGGCGGCCTGCCGCTGGTCGGTTGGCACCAGATAGGCGCGCCCGGCCTCGAACCGTTTGCCACCAACCTCGATGGTCTCAGACAGCGCATGGGCGGTCACGCCATGGGTGGATAGAAGGGCCAAGAAGCGCTGCATCCGCGCTGGATCGTCGGGGGCGGCAACCACGTAAGCCGCAGGCCCAGCTGCACGGGCATTGGCGCGCGCCTGCCGGAAGAAGGCGGTTTGTGACGCGGTTAGGTCGCGCCGGATCTCAACCGCGCCGGTGACGGCGGCCAGATTGGCGCGGAATTGAAGCCTGATGTTCTCGGCATAGGTGCGAAGGCCATTGCGGCCCTCAACGGCCCCGCCTGCTGCAGTGCCCGCTTCATAGAGAATACCAACGCCGCCATTGACCTGCGGATAGGTCGATCCCTTGCCGATATAGAAATTGTCGAACCCTTCTTCGGCATAATAAAGCACGCCATCGGGATCGAGCGCGCGGGAATGATAGCCCGCAATCCTCTCTGCCAGTTCGGTCTGCCGCCGGGTGATCAGGGCATTCACCCGCCGTGGCTCGCCGGGATGGAAGTAGAAGCTGCTGTTAGAGCCCATCTCGTGATGGTCCAGTGAAAGCTGCGGGACCCAGCGCTGCCAAGCCCCAACCCATGCGCGTGCTTCTGGTTGGCTCAACAAAAGCCAGTCGCGGTTAAGATCAAAACCATAATGGTTCACCCGCGCCTCGCCCCAGCCGCTATGCTGGAAATGGGCAGGATCGCTTACCCCGGCTTCGCCCGAAAAACGGTCAACCCGTGAGACCCGTAGTGCATGGCCGTCAGGATTGAGTACAACCACCACCAAGATCACGGCCCGGTCGAGCATCGTGTCGATCTCGCTGCCTGTGGCTGCTGCAAAATGATAGACCGTGGCCAGCGCCGCATCTTGGGCCGACGCCTCAGCCCCATGCACACCGAAATTGGCCCAGACGAACACGGGCGCGTCGGCAGGCGCTTCAGTTCCGGCCTCTAGCCGAGCCAAATGCTCGGTGCGCAAGCGTTCAAGGCGCGCATGATTGGCTGGGCTGGTGATCTTCAACAACAGGATCGGGCGACGCTCGTGCGAGCGGCCGATTTCCTCGACGCTGATCCGGTCTGACAGCCTGTCCAGCGTGCCCATATAGGCGAGAAGGTCATGGTGGCGGACTGGATGCTCACCAAGGGCAAAGCCAAGTGCGTCTGTCGGGGTAGGAATCGCAGGATTATAGGTGGTGCCGGGTGCCACATGCGGCGGGGCCACCTGCCGCGCGGCAACTTGTGGCGGCATCAGGGCAGCGCCGGTCGGTTGGGCAGCCGCTGGGTGCGCCAGAAGCGCAGTCAAGATCAAGGCCAGCACACAAGATATCCAGCCGCTTGCACGCCGCGACAGCCAATTGTTCCACATTGTCCGCTTCTCCAGCCTCTATCCGTTAGCGCGAATTATCGATCACACTCAATGAATTGACTGGCGTTCCTTGCATAAACTGTTGAGAGGGTGAAGGAAACGATCGCTTACCCAGTTCCAGTCCCCGACAGATTGCGCCCCGACCGCCACGGGCGAGTATGCCGATTTGCCCTTTTGTTTGCTAGCCTGCGCTGGCTGAAAAGTCAGTGGCGTAATTGGTTTGGTTTAGTGACGCGCTTCGCGCCGTAGGGTGCGTTCCGTCAGGAATGCACCGTGTTCATTCGCAGCCGTCTTTGGTTTGGTTGTTTTCGCTTAGGACAGCCTTTGCCGCAGGCTATGCCTACGCAAAGGCTTCGTTCCAGTGTGGGCGCGCAAGATGAGGTGTCAATGGGCGCGCTTCGCGCGTCGACGAAGTCGATTTTACCCATTGACGCCTCAGCTTGCGCCGAAACAATTGTCGGGCGGCTTCAAGGCAAGCGGAGTGCGGCTTGAAGGCGTTCGGAGTCAAGAAAACATTCAAGTACGCCTTGACCATGGTGCATTCCGTGCGGAATGCACCCTACGGCGCGAAGGACTTTTACCGCCCCTCCACACAAAAACAAAGTGTCAGACGGTCTATAAGCCGGGTTTTGTCCAAGGGGTTGCCCCCTCAGTGCGACCATTCATCTGGGACCTTGCTTACGCAAGGCCTCTTGCGACCTACCCGGACACGCCAACCCACAAACGAGCCGTGGCAAGCAAAGCCTGCCACATGGTGTCCCTATTCGGTCTTGCTCCTGGTGGGGCTTGCCATGCCTCCTTCCTTACGGTCGGAGCGGTGGGCTCTTACCCCACCGTTTCACCCTTACCTGTCGGGTCCAAGGACCTAACGGGCGGTCTATTCTCTGTGGCGCTATCCCTAAAGCCCTGCCCGAAAGCAGCGCCCCGGCGGGCCTTACCCGCCACCATGTTTGCGTGGAGCCCGGACTTTCCTCCCTTGCGCCTTTTCAAGCCTTGCAAGAGCGGCCGCCCGACCGTCTGACGCCTAACTCATGCGGCAAAGCTAGGCAGGGCGCAAGATGGCAGCCACACGCGCCACAAGAGAGACGGTCTCAACATCGATAAAGCCATCAACTTTGTTGGGCCGGAATCGGCGCTGAAACGCGCGCAGAACCGCCCGCGTCTCGGTATCCAAAATACCATTGACCGTCACGCCATAGCCAATGGTGCCAAGCCCGGTTTGTACCACCGCAATGCCCCGGTCCATCATGCCCTCAACATCAAACAAATTGCGCTGGTCGCCATCTTCCAAGGCAGGCTCTGGCCAGATCGAAAGGCCAGCATCGGCAAAGCGCTTCCAGGGGAATTTCTCGCCGGGATCGGATTTGCGCATCGGGGCAAGATCGGAATGGCCAATCACATGTTGGCGGTCCAGCCCATGGCGGCGGACAATATCGGCCACCAGCGCCATAACGCGCTCTATCTGCACCTCTGGGTATTCGGGCAAGCCATAATCATCGCCGCCATTGGCGATCTCGATCCCAATGGAGGCGGAGTTCATATCGGTCTCACCGTCCCAAAAGCCGCGCCCGGCATGCCAAGCGCGTTTTGATTCATCAACCAATTGAAAGATGCGACCATCCTCATAGACCAAATAATGGCTCGACACCCGGCTCATGGGGGAAGGGACCAGAGTTTTGGGGGCAGGCGTGCCGTCAGGCAAAAGCGGGTTGGTCGGGATGTCGTTAAGATAAGCGGTGCGCATCGGCGCGGGGTCAGACAAAACACGCAGGGCGGCATCAGCGCTTTGCATGCCGGTATAATGAAGCACCACAAAACGGATCGGCCGCTTACGCTCATCAAAATTGGGCGAGGGGGATTGGATGATTTCAAGCGGCATCATTTTTCGAGTCCGGCTTTGGCGTGGCTGGCGAGTAGAAATAGGATTACCAAACATCTGACAATCTCAGCCTGTTTTGGCCTGCGCAACCGCGTCACTGGGCAGGCTTTTGTTTTCACGAGCCGCTACTAAGAACACACCCGCCAGCGTGAGGCCACCCCCAATGATCAGCTTCAGCGTGATCGGCTCATTCAGGATAAAGATCCCTGTGGCGACGGCAATTACCGGCGTCATCAGGGTCAGGGGTGCGAGAAGCGTGATGTCGTATTTTTTGACCAGCTGATAATAGGCCGAATGGCCAAAGATGGAGACCACGACAATCGAAAACACAATCCCTGCCCAGACATGCCAGTCTGATTGGAGAAGCGATGGGATTTGATTGGTCTCCATCACAAAAGACAGGCCAAAGAGCGGAATGATGGAGAGAAGGCCAACCCAGGCTTGCAGGTTGAGGGCCGGGATCGGGTCCAAGCGCTTCATCAGGATGGAGCCCGTGGCGCCGACAAAGGCAGAGGCTGCGACATAAACCAAGCCAATCTCGAAACTGAACTTGCCGGGCTGATAGAGAATGGCGATGACGCCTGCAAAAGCCAAAGTCATGCCCAAGGTACGCCGCCAGCGTACTTTTTCATTTAAGAAGATGATGGAAAGAATGGTGACGATGGGCAAACCAAGCTGGCCCACAATGGCAACTGCACTGGCTGGGGCTGCCTGCAGACCCAAGAACAACAGGGCGAAGTGAACCCCGCCAATACACATCGCAATCGCAAAGACGAGGCCAAACTGTTTGGGGAAGGGGCGCAGAAAAGGCGACAACAAAAGCGCCAATCCCAAAAACCGAAGACCAGCAAGAAAGATGGGTGGGATATCAGCCACCAGCCATCGGGTTAGCGGCAGGTTTAGGCCCCACGCGACACAGCAGGCAAAAAGCAAGAGGAAATCGGCTGGACGCATATAGGTCTCGTTCCATAGTCAGCGATTTGAGGTCAATGGTTTGCTGCATCGGCGTGTGTGAAAACAGCCGCCGACGACGTCTCTGCGCGCCCGGCGGACACGCATGCCTTTAAATGGTAAAAAAGTGGCTTAGCGGCCCGAAGGGTCCACGCTCCAGCCGCGGCCGGTGCGGCGGGCTTCTAGCGTGACCACGGCACGTGTTTCTGGTTGGCGGAAGTTCGCCAGCACCGCGCCAGCAAAGCCAATCACTAGGCCAGCAATTGCCATAGCCATAACGCCGAAGAACAGCGCTGAAACGATCAACAAGCCTGATACCAAAGCGACGGTGCTTTGAAACATGGCCCGGGCGGTGTGAGAGAATGAACGCATGGCTGAGAGATTGGCACTGAAACGCTTAACGTCAAGTGTTTGTGCCCAGTTTTATGATCCCGCTGGTGCGTTTTGATAGACATTGGTCGGATTCATGCGCGACCCGCCAGATTCTGGGCTGTTTGAAGCCCGCATTTTTTGCTTTCGACTGGCTTTGATCTGCTCATAGGCCGCATTGATCGCCGCAGTCTTTTCATGAGCGGCCTTGATAAACTCAATCGGGGCCCCGCGTGCAATGAATTTGTCGGGATGATTCTCGGCCACACAGCGGGTCCAAGCTTTGCGAATATCGTCATCACTGGCCTGAATGGAAACCGACAAGATGGTGTAGGGATCGGGTGCGCGATCGGGGAAATAGGGGGCAGAGATACGGGCAAACTCTGTCTCGGTGAACCCAAAAAGCTCGGCCACACGCGTCAAATAGCTCAGTTCGCCTTCGGTAATAGCTCCATCTGCCGAAGCGACCGCGAATAAGACGTCCAAGACATCTTCCAGCAGGCACGGTTTGGCCACATAGCGTTTGCCGATCCGCTTCGCATAGCCCTCAAACCCATGCACCGTTTCTTGCGCCAAAGCGAACAGCTTGTCGAACATGGGCCGCTCATCGGGGGCAATGGGGAAAGCAGCACGAAAGGCTGCGGCCTCGTCTAAGGTCGACTTGCCATCGGCTCGCGCCATTTTTGCAGCCAAAGCCACAACCGCCGCGGCAAACTCCATGTCACCGGGATCTGGCGCACACGGGTCTGCCGGTTCCGCATCATGTTGGGCGTGGTGGAAGGCAGTGCCGGCGAGATCAAGGAGTCGTTTCCAAAGTGACATCGGACATCCTTAGCACGGCCTTAGCCAATCGCACGAGCCCTAGACTAAAATTTTTCCTCGCCGATTAACCATATGGGACTAGAAATCGCGCTTTTTTGCCATTACTATGAGGTTTAGGAAGGAGGTTAAACCTTATGAACGGTTTCATAGATTTTGAATGGATCGCTGCGCAAGCTGGCGTACCTGTCAGTTTCTTAATCGGCATTCCTATTTTCTTTGCCATTATTTTGACGCTCGCGTCGATGATGGGTTCAAAAGAACCCGAAAACTACCGAATTGGCCGTCATGCGGAGGCCAAACGTGGTGCCTCTTGGCTTGCGCCTGTGGGGCTGGTTGTCTTGATTGGTGTCGCTCTAACCAATTACGGACACTTTTTTGTACCACACTAATACGAACTACCTTGTACAGGCTTTGTTTAGTGTGATTGATAACCCTAAATTTGTGGGTTGATCGTAAAATGGTTCATCCTCGAGGAGGTGACCATGTTTTACGACTTGCTCTATACGTTGAAAGAGATGGTTTCCACGTTGAACCTGGCAGCCATTACTTGTCCTGCTGGACTGATTATTGCGCTCCATTACATGTCTGAGCGCAAGAGAGATGCGCATAGGATAGACTATGATCCAGTCATGCGGCGCAAATATGAGTTGGAAGCCCAATCGCCGACGGGATTTGCCAGCTTTATGGTTGTCGTTGGATTGGGCATGGCATTTTTGAGCATGGCCTATTTGGGTTGGCCCAGTGAAACCCGCCAACAGTCCCAGGCGGCTTGGCAATTCATTCAAACCTTCACAGGCAAGTCGTAATTAGTCTGTCCAACCCGCGGTCAAGGCCATCGGCGCGGATTGGGACCAAACTGCTAACTTGACTAGACGTGTGTGAATTTCGCACGTTATAGCTACCCGAAGACAAATTTGTGCGATTTTTGCGCAATGCTGGAGGTGAGCTGATGGACGTCGTCTGGTTTCGCAATCGCATGAAGGAAGTTGGGGCAACCCAAGAAGATATTGGTGCGGCTATTGGGCGCGACCGCTCGGCGGCAAGCCGCCTCTTGTCTGGGGCACTCGAATTCAAGGCTGCCCATGCTGCACCTTTGGCTTTGGTTCTCAAGACGAGCGCTAGCGAGATTTTGATGCGGGCCGGGGTCGATATTGGAACCCCACCCAGTAGCCGGACACCCCATGCACGCGTTGAAGCGGCCATCGAGGCTTTTGCTGCAGGTGAAATCATTGTCGTCACCGACGATGACGACCGCGAGAATGAGGGTGACCTCATTATGGCGGCGAGCCTGTGCACGCCTGAAAAGATGGCCTTTATCGTGCGCCATACTTCCGGCATTGTGTGTGCGCCGCTAACCCGCGACATTGCGCGGAAACTTCGGCTTGACCCGATGGTTGCCAATAATGATGCGCCCTTATCGACCGCCTTTACGGTCTCGGTCGATGTGCGCCACGGCACTACAACGGGGATTTCAGCAGAAGATCGGACTAATACCTGTCGGGCGCTGGCTAACCCAAACATTGGCGCGGCAGACTTTGTTCGTCCGGGCCATGTGTTTCCCCTTGTTGCCCGCGATGGCGGTGTTTTGGTGCGCACAGGCCATACAGAGGCTACCGTCGATTTGTGCCGCATGGCAGGCTTGCCCGAAGTTGGCGTCATTTGTGAGATGATGAATGACGATGGTACCGTGATGCGTGGGCCACAAGTGGCCGCTTTTGCCGCGCAACATAACCTCAAACATGTCTCAATCGCCGAAATGATTGCCTATCGCCAGTCGCGCGAGAAGCTGGTGGAGCGGGTTTCGAGCTTTACCGTAGAAACCGAGAATGGGCCTGTGCAGGGCTATGCCTATGCAACCCCGTTTGACCCTGTCCATCACTTGGCCTTTGTCGTTGGCAAGATTGGGGCGGGTGAGAATGTGCCGACCCGGCTGCACCGTGCCGATGTCGTCAAAGATGTGTTTGGGGGTGCCCCAGCCATCAAAGCGGCGATGGAGACCTTCCGCACCGAAGGCCGCGGCGTCTTGGTCTATTTGCGCGACGGGACCGTCGGGGTGCCGTTCCAACAGCATCAAGAGACGGAGTCGGAAACCCGGCGCTTACAAACCTGGCGTGAAGTCGGCGTTGGTGCCCAAATCCTGCGCGACTTGGGCGTCCATTCGATCAAATTGCTGACCCGCTCGACCCATAAATTTGCGGGTCTCGGCGGCTTTGGCATTGAGATTTCCGAAGTCGACAGCCGCTAGGCGGGGCGTGGCCCACCTAGACTAAGCCCTAAGCTTGGCCAAGCTAGGCCGTGACCGTCTCTGGCTTTTCCTGAGCAATGCGCTGGGCGTTGACATAGTCAATCTTACCAGTCCCCAAGAGGGGCACTTCTGCGATCTTGATGATCTTCTTAGGAAGAGCCAGTTCGGCTGCCCCATTGGCCTTGTACCAAGCCAGAAGGTCAGAGCGCTCAGCAAAATCGCAATCAGTCAGAAGCACGATCTGCTCACCCTTTTTCGGGTCATTGACCGCGACAGCGACATGCAAATTGTCTGGCCAACAACTGGTTGCGTAATTTTCAACCGCTGTTAGCGACACCATTTCGCCGCCAATTTTCGCAAAGCGCTTCACCCGACCCTTAATGGTCAAGAAGCCATCTTTATCGATGGCAACCACATCGCCTGTATCATGCCAGCCGCCGGGCAGGGGCTGGATTTCGCCTGGCGCATCGACGCGAACATAGCCGCGCATCAGATTGGGGCCACGCACATAGAGCCTGCCGCCACCATCAATGCCAGGGATGCTTTCAAGCTTCCATTCAATGCCTGGAACCAAGCGACCACATGTACCCGGACGGTTATTATGGTCTGGCGTATTGACGGCGATAATGGGTGAGGCTTCGGTTGCGCCATAGCCTTCCACGATGGGCACATTAAAGCGCGACAACATGGTTTGCCGGGTTTCTTCCTTCACCCGCTCTGCACCGCAAACAATAAAGCGCAAGCTATTGAGGTCCCCCTCATCGGCTTGGCGCGCATATTGGTTCACAAAAGTGTCGGTGCCGAACAGGATCGTCGCCTGGGTTTCGCGTACCATTTTGACAATATTCTTCGCCTGCAAGGGCGAGGGGAATAAGACGCACTTCATGCCTTGCAACAGCGGCAAGAAAGTTCCGCCCGTCAGGCCAAAGCAATGGAAGATAGGCAGGGGGTTAAAGACGATGTCTTCTGGGTTCAAATCCACATGGCCGGCAACTTGTTCGACATTGGCGACCAGATTGGCGTGACTGAGCGCGACGCCCTTTGGAATACCTTCAGTGCCCGAGGTAAACAGCATAACAGCCGTTGAATCAGGATCTGTTTTGACGCGGGCAATGAAAGGAGCCGTCGCATCGAGCAGGCCACGGGCCTTATCCAAGCCACTTAGGCTTTCGCGCACATCTTCCAAATAGACGATCTTATAGTCTTTTTGGAGCTCTTGAACGAGGCCGGTCAGATTGGCTTGGTCGACAAAGCGCTTTGCCGTCAAAATCGTGCGGACTTGGGCGGCGCTGCAGGCTGCACGAATATTTTTGATGCCTGCGGTAAAGTTCAACATGGCGGGGGTACGGCCGAAAGCCATCAGGCCAAACAGGGCGACCATGCCACCGACCGAATTTGCAATCAAAACGCCGACATTTTCTTTGGGCTCGGTCAAAGCAGCCAATTTGCGACCCAAAACGAACGACCCCAAAACCAGCCGATCATAGGTCAAAGGCGCGCGGTCAGCATCTTCCAAGATTTCCTTCTTGCCGCCAAAACGACCGCGGGCTTCAAGCAAGGCATCAAAAACAGTGCGCCGCGTACGGGCAACATCATATGGGCGAACAGGCATGCTGGGGTCCTAGAATGCGTTTCCAAGTTTACCGGCTTGAGGCGTTTGCTCGCCCTATTTTTGACGACCGGTCTCGGCGCGAAGCTAACGACATCACACGAGATTGCAATTTGTTTCAGCAATAGAGCGCGCTTTTGCGCTCAAATTGCCGTGTTCACAGGGTGAACAAGGCGGAGCCGATCGGCAAACCTCAGTCCCCTACTTGAGATTCGGCCTGCTCCCATGTCAGAAGTGATCTATGAAAAGTATTCGTATCTTCTGGGCCTTTTTGATCGCTATTTCTTGTGCGGTTGTGGCCACTCAGCCCCTTTCAGCGCAAGCGGTCCAACAGACGAAGGGCGACTTCCAAGATAAGTTCCGCCAACTCGACCCGGAAGATGCGCCAACCCCAAATGCGTATCGTGCCGCCTCGGGGGCTCCTGGCCACAAATATTGGCAGCAAAAGGTCGATTATAAGATCAATGTCAGCCTGAATGAGGCCACCAAAACCCTCAGCGGATCGGCCGACATCACCTATACCAATAATTCGCCCGATACTTTGACCTATCTCTGGCTGATGCTGGACCAAAATGACGTCAAGAAGAACTCAATTGCTGAACTAACCCAAACCACCGATGAAACAGGTCGGATCAGCTTCAATCAGGTTCGCCGGGCTCAAGCCATCCGCGACAGCGAGGGTGGGTTCACCATCACCAAAGTCACCAATCCTGCGGGCAATGGCCTTGTCTTTGACGTGGTCGACACCCTGTTGCGGGTTGATTTGGTAGAGCCCCTAAAGCCTGGCCAAAGTGTTGCATTCAAAGTGGAATGGACTTTGCCGATGCGCGACTCGCGTCTGATCGGCGGCCGGAATGGCTATGAGTGTTTCACCAAAGCTGATCAGGATGGCAATTGTATCTTCCTTGCGGCCCAATGGTTCCCCCGCGCGGCGGTCTATTCTGACTATGAAGGTTGGCACAATAAGAGCTTCTTGGGTCGGGGCGAATTCACCTTAGAATTTGGCGATTATGAAGTTGCCATCACGGTGCCGAGTGATTTTGCCATTTCCTCGACCGGTGAGTTGGTCAATCCAACTGAGATTCTCTCACCCGCGCAGCAAGAGCGCTTGGCAAAGGCCCGCACCAGCTATCGTGACCCCGTCTATATTGTGACGCCACAAGAGGCTGCAGCGGCCGAAAAGGCGAAGGCTACAACGACCAAGACGTGGCGCTTTAAGGCACAAAATGTGCGCGACTTTGCTTGGGCAGGTTCGCGCAAATTCATCTGGGATGCGATGGCTGTGAAACAGCCCGGGGCCAGCGACGTGATGGCTATGAGCTTCTTCCCGAAGGAAGGCGATCCTTTGTGGTCGGCCTATTCGACCAAAAGCATTGCCCACACGATCAATGTCTATGGCCGCATGACCTTTGCCTATCCCTATCCCGTGGCCCAATCGGTCAATGGCCCTGTTGGCGGCATGGAATATCCCATGATCACCTTCAACGGCCCCCGCCCAGAGAAGGATAGCGCTGGTAATCTGACCTATTCAGACCGGTCCAAATATGGCCTGATCAGCGTCATCATCCATGAAGTTGGCCATATTTGGTTCCCCATGATCGTCAATTCTGACGAACGGCAATGGACCTGGATGGATGAAGGCCTCAACACCTTCTTGCAATATGTGGCCGAACAAGAATGGTCAGAAGCCTATCCCTCGCGCCGGGGCGATCCACGCGACATCACCGAATATATGCGCTCCAGCAACCAAGTGCCCATCATGACCCAGTCAGATTCGGTCCAGCGCCTGGGCGATAATGCGTATGGCAAGCCGGCAACGGCTTTGGTTGTCTTGCGCGAAACCGTTATTGGCCGGGCACGTTTTGACCGCGCCTTTAAAGAATATGCGACCCGCTGGCGCTTTAAGCGGCCAACGCCGTATGACTTTTTCCGCTCGATGGAAGAAAGCTCTGGCGTTGATCTCGATTGGTTCTGGCGTGCGTGGTTCTATTCAACCGACCATGTCGACATCAGCCTGACAAACGTCCGCGAAGGCACAATCGACACGCAAAACCCTGATATTGAATCCGCCCGTCGCATTGCAGAGCGCGACGCCAAGCCGATTGAATTGGGCCAGCTCAACAATAAGGGCATGAAGACCTTTGCCGATAATGACCCATCGGTTTTGGATTATTATGATCGCACCGATCCGCTTGCCCCCACCAAAGGCCAAAGGGCACGCGCGGCAACTGCCCGTGCGGCTTTAAGCCCCGAAGAGCGCGCCGTTTTGGATGTGAAGGACCGCTTCTATATCGTGAGCCTTGAAAACAAGGGTGGCGTGGTGTCGCCCGTGATTTTGAAGTTCACATTCAAGGATGGCACCAGCGATACCGTCGCTATTCCAGCGGAAATCTGGCGCTATGATGCGCGCAAAGTAAACTGGACCTATATGACGCCGAAAGATGTTGTCCAAGTCGAACTCGACCCACGCCAAGAAACTGCTGATGTGGATCGGTCGAACAATTACTTCCCAAGCCGGATCGAACCGACCCGTTTGGAAGTGTTCAAGGCAGCCCAAGGTCCGCGCAATCTGATGCAGGACAATGATTTGGCCGTAAGCCAAGACTCTCTGCAAACCAAGCCGGCTGTTGCGCCAAAGGCGAGCACAAGCACCGGGGCAGGGGCCGCGACAGGCGCGCGCCCCAATCGCTAGGATGAAGCGCTTTACCGCAATCGGATGGGGGCTGTTGGCCATTGCCCTGCTCAGCAGCCCCGTCTTCGCCCATCGGATTGAGGCGGCCTTAAGTGTAGTTGAGGTCAATCCCACTAGTGGGGTGTTGGAGGTCACCCACAGGCTCTATGCGCATGACCTCGAACATGCGCTGGATCTCGGCCCTGTGGGGGCTGGCTATTTCGAGACGCCTGAAGGGCAAGTGGCGATTAAGGCCTATTGTGAGCGGCAGTTTTTCTTGGGCGACCGTCAGGGCAAGGCCCTTTCCCTTCAATTCATTGGTGCGGAATTGTCGGGCGATTTGCTTTATGTCTATTTCGAAGCGGGGCGTTACCGCGGTCGGGACCTGACGATCGATTCCAATTTGCTACAGGATTTTACCGAGGCACAAGTCAATCAGGTCAATGTGCGTCGGGCAGGGAAAACTGTTTCGGCGCGCTTTCAGACGGGCACGCCAGCCAAGCGAATGGCTTTGCCGTAAGAACCCATATCAGCTCTGCGCAATGGAATGGACTTGGACCTTTCCTTTTGCCGCGAAAGGTCTCATTTAAGGCCTATGGTTACGCTCATCGACACCCAAGCCAAGCGCGCCGCGCGCCACCCTGAAAAGCAGAAACGGCCCGATAGCGTCGTGATGCGCAAGCCTGAATGGATCCGCGTGCGGGCACCAGGTGGGGACGTCTATGAACAGACCCGCGCGATTGTGAAAGAAAACCGCCTTGTCACCGTGTGTGAAGAGGCAGGTTGCCCCAATATTGGCGAGTGCTGGAGTAAGAAGCACGCGACCATGATGATTATGGGCGACACCTGTACGCGGGCTTGTTCCTTCTGCAATGTCAAAACTGGCAAGCCTAACGCGCTTGACCGCGACGAGCCCGCCAATGTCGCCAAGGCCGTTGCCACCATGGGCCTTGAACATGTGGTGATCACCTCCGTTGACCGCGATGATCTCGACGATGGTGGGGCTTCCCACTTTGTTGAGACGATCCAAGCAATCCGGGCTGCAACTCCGAAGACGACGATTGAGATCCTGACGCCAGACTTTTTGCGTAAAGCAGGGGCGGCTGAAGCCGTGATTGATGCCAAGCCCGATGTCTTCAACCACAATCTGGAAACTGTGCCCCGGCTCTATCTCTCTATCCGCCCTGGTGCGCGCTATTACGCCTCGCTGCGTCTGTTGGAACGGGTGAAAGAGCGCGACCCCAACCAGTTCACCAAGTCTGGCTTGATGGTAGGCTTAGGCGAGACCAAAGAAGAAGTGATGCAGGTGATGGATGACATGCGCTCTGCCGGCGTCGATTTCCTCACCATTGGCCAATATCTGCAACCAACCCGCAAACATGCCCCGGTGGACCGCTTTGTCACACCCCAGGAGTTTGAGGCCTATGAGACGATTGCCTTGTCCAAGGGGTTCTTGATTGTATCAGCTTCCCCGCTCACCCGCTCCAGCCATCATGCAGGGGAAGATTTTGCGCGTCTGAAAGCGGCCCGTGAGGCGCGTCAGGATCAGATCGGATCGTGAGCCGGTTTGAGACCATCGAACTCTTGCCCTTTGCGCCAGATGATCTTCTGTCGCTGGTGAGCGATGTTCCCGCCTATTCGCGCTTTTTGCCTTGGGTAAAGGCGTCTCGTATCTCCCAACTCAAACAAACGCCGCAAGGACGCTATTTCGTTGGCGAAGCCGTTGTTGGCTATAAGGCGTTTCGGGCGCAATTTTCGACCCATGTCGATGTGGATGAAAAGGCGCGCACGGTGACGACCCGATTGATCCAAGGCCCGTTTCGCTCACTGAAATGTGTCTGGGGGTTTCGGGAAAGCGAGTCCGGCACTTTGGTTGATTTAAGCTTAGATTTTGAGTTTTCTGAGCCGTTTTTGGCTGAACTTCTTCGCGCCAATATGGATAAAGCTGTTTCCAAGCTGATTATGGCCTTCACAGAAGAGGCCAAAAGGCGCTACGCCCTAATCGGTTAGGCGAGGCTTTTAGAAGGAGGGTGCTGCGTGACCGATGCGGTTTTAAATGACCAAGATCCAGCGCCAACGCCAGCGCCTGTCGCGCCCTCGCCACTGATGAAGTCGGTTGGGTGGCTCTATCCTGCGACCACCTTCCTGTCGGCAGCGCTTTTGTTCACGCTCCAGCCCCTGTTTGCAAAAATGCTGACCCCGATGATGGGGGGCACGCCGGCGGTTTGGAATACAGCGCTGGTCTTTTATCAAGGCGCGCTGTTGATCGGCTATCTTTATGCCCATTTGATCGCCACCCATTTACGGCCACGACAGCAATTGATTGTCCACGCCAGCGTTCTGGTCGTTGGGCTCTTATTCTTGCCAATCCAGATTTCAGGCTTAGTCGGCCCCCCCGATGTGGAAAGCCCGATAGGCTGGACTTTAGGGGCGCTCTTGTTATCGCTTGGCGGGCCGATCATTGCGATTTCGGCAACCGCGCCCTTGATCCAAGCCTGGCGCGCCCGCTTAGGCGATGCGGTTGACCCGTATCGACTTTATGCCGCCTCTAACCTTGGTAGCTTTGCCGCACTCGCCGCTTTCCCCTTCCTGATTGAGCCGATGATCGGGGCAAAGCTTCAGTCGGTCATTTGGGCGATTGGCTATCTCATCCTGATGATCGCCCTGATTGTTTCCCTCTATGCGGTGCCCGCTGACAGCCAAGCGCCAAAGGAAACGGCTTTGCGCAAGACGACCTGGCTTGAGCGCCTGACTTGGGTTGCCTTTGCCGCCCCGCCATCGGCGCTTTTAGTTGCCGTGACGACCCATCTAACCACGGATGTGGCCTCTGTGCCGCTTTTGTGGATACCGCCACTTGCCTTGTTCCTATTGACCTTCGTGATCGCGTTTTCAGCTCTCGGCGACAAGATTGCAGAAGGGGCGGGGCCGCTCAAATTCATGGTGGTATTTCTGCTCGCAGCTGCAATGGCCTCCAATACGGATGGCGGGCTCAACGGCCTGTTGATCCATCTGGCAGCCTTTTTCATTGTGGTGCTCTGTTGCCATTTAGAGCTTGCCGTACGACGGCCAGAGCCCGCGCGGCTGACGGAGTTTTACCTCTGGATGTCGCTTGGCGGGGTTTTGGGTGGAGCAGCAACCGCACTGTTGGCGCCCATCCTTTTGAACACCACCATCGAGTATCATTTGGCTCTCGTGGCCGCTCTGGCCGTGGCACCTTGGCACCGGGCCGATTTGAAATGGGCTTTGCCTGCGGTTGCTATCGCGCTTGGCGTGGCTGCGCTTTATCAAAATTCCTTTGACGCCTTCTTGTGGTTGGATGAAAACTTCCCGATCAAAGGGGAAGCCGAGGGAACTTTCTCACCCTTCTGGCGCGACCTTTTGTTGATTGACCGGCCGGAGTTTGCCGGTGCGATCCTATGTTCCATTCTTGCTCTAGCCGCCCTGATGGCGGCGCGCTCGGCCCCCATTGTCGCGGCAATTGGCGGCATCGCTTTGTTACTGCCCGTGCTGACGGAAGATGGCGATGGGGTGCAATTCCGCGAACGCAGCTTCTTTGGCGTGCTTGAAATCGAAGATAGTGGTGAAGCGCCCACCGGATGGCGCTATCTCTCGCACGGCACGACCCTGCATGGTGTCATGAGCTTGGACCCCAATCGTAACCGCGAGCCTATGTCCTATTATTACCGCGAGACACCGATTGGAACCTTGTTCGAAGAAGCCACCAACGCCAAGCCGACGGATTTGCACGCAGGCGTGATTGGTCTCGGCATGGGCTCTACCACGTGTTACGCCAAGCCCGGCCAGAAGTGGAAAGTGTTTGAAATCGACCAAGATGTGGTGCGTGCTGCCACGGACCCCAATCTGGTTGGCTTTTTAAACCGCTGTGCACCCGATGCAGAGATTATCTTGGGCGATGCACGCCTGCAGATGCAAAACCAACCCGATAATTGGTTTGATATTCTGTTGGTTGACGCATTTTCTTCTGACGCCATCCCAACCCATATGATCACGCAAGAAGCCATTGGCTCTTTCATGAAAAAGATGGCCCCCGATGGGATTATGATCGTCCATATCTCCAACCGTTATCTTGACCTCGGCACGATTGTCGCCGACGCCGCCCACAAGCTGGGCTATGCGGCGATGGAAGGTAATCGCGATGGGGCGGCCGATAATCCCAATGCCGACACCAGCGTCCGCGTCGTCGTCATCGCCAAAACCCCCGAGCGCTTGCAGGGCTATGCGCTGCCTATGTGGCAATTGATGATGCCCCGCAAAGAGCCAAAGCCCTGGACCGATGACCACACCGATATCTTGCGGGCCATCATGCCGGATGAGTGAGGTGTGTATCCTCAGCCCAGAAGCAGGCAGGACAACGCCGCTTTAGGCCTCCAGCCCATCCTGCAACATGCGCAGCGCGACGCGGACAGCTTCAAGGCGCACTTTTTCGCGGCCAATATCGCCAAACAAATGCTCTTCATGGCGGATAGAGCGGTTTTCCCGCGCGCTGGCGAAATGGACGAGGCCGACAGGTTTCATCCCCGTGCCGCCGCCAGGGCCTGCAATGCCCGTGATCGCCACGCTAAGGTTTGCCCGGCTCTCGTGCAGCGCGCCTTCAGCCAAGGCCCGCGCGACAGGTTCAGAGACCGCGCCAAAATCTGCCAGAAGGTCGCCCGGCACATGCAGCATCTCTTCCTTGGCGCGGTTGGAATAGACCACAAAGCCACGCTCAAACACGGCCGAAGAGCCTGCAATCTCGGTCAAAAGGGCGGCGACCAGGCCGCCGGTACAGCTTTCTGCCGTGGTGATTTTAATGCCGCGCGCTTCAGCGTCCCCGATCAGCAGCCGGGCTGCCATGACGAGGTCTTGGGGGAAAATCGACATGAATGCGATCCTAAGTTAGAGCAGTGCCAAAATCGGCGGGCAGTAGGATGGTAGCAGTGGCTTGGGCGGCAATGCCTTCGGCACGTCCGGTAAAGCCCATGCCTTCGGTCGTGGTGGCTTTGACAGAAACTTGGCTCTCTCGCAGGCCTAAGAGCTCAGCGGTCTTTCGAACCATCGCTTCGCGATGCGGCCCGATCTTGGGCCGCTCACAAATGATGGTGAGGTCGATATGATTGATGCTGCCGCCGGCTGCCCGCACCATCTCGCCGGCATGGGCCAAAAAGATGCTTGAGGCTGCACCCCGCCATTGCGGGTCTGTTGGGGGGAAGTGCCTGCCAATATCGCCAGCCGATAGAGCGCCATAGATTGCATCGGCCAAACAATGCCACGCCACATCGGCATCGGAATGACCTGCCAGCCCATGGGAATGAGGTACTTCCACGCCACACAAGGTCACAAAAGTCCCTTCGGCAAACTTGTGCGCATCAAAGCCAGAACCGATGCGGGGCAGGAGCTGTGGGGCGAGTAGGCGCGTCATACGGTCAAAATCCTCTGGCCACGTAATTTTCTCGAGGAGCGGGCTACCAGCCACCACTTGCACATTTGCCCCAAAGGCTTTGGCCACGGCCACATCATCAAGCGGCACCTGATCTGCGGGCAGGGCGGCATAAGCGGCTTGGATCAGGTTGGCCCTAAAGGCTTGCGGGGTTTGGATGCGGACCAACCCATCGCGGGCTTGGGTCTGTTGCACTTGGCCATCGGGGGCGAGCCAGAGGGCGTCTGCTATTGGAAGGCCGGGCGCGGCACCGTCTGCGCCTGCCTCAAGCGCGAGAAACAAGTGGTCGAGCACAGTCTGGCTCAGACCCGGCCGGGCGGCATCATGAATGAAGCAAAAGGATCCGCCGATGGCTGCTGCAGCTTGCAAGCCGCTGGCGACCGATTGCGTCCGCGTCTGCCCTGCATCGGCTAGCCGGACCGGGATCGACCCCGCGCACGCCAAAACGCGCTCGCGCATCTCGGGCGCACAGACAACCACAATCGCACCAAATCGCGGGTCGCGGCTGAAAGCTTCTAAGCTCCACCGCAGGATCGGCTTTCCACCCAAAGACTGAAATTGCTTGGGCAGGTCGATTTGCCCGCTAGAACCAGCCTTCGCAGCGGCCTGTTTCGCCCGCGTTCCGGTTCCGCCCGCAACAAGAATTGCAACGGCCATAGGGGATGAAGATTGGAGAGGGTCCATGGCGCAACCTTAGCCAGTTTGAGTCTGACACTCCAGCGGCTTTGCCTGCTGTGGGGCGAAGTTGGCGATCCTGTCCATTTTGACCACGGAGCGGATGAGAGGTGGTAATTTCACGAAATCGAACAAAAATTAGGCGGAAGATGATGAATAAATTTGCAATGAACTTAATATGACCTGCTGTTTTGACGTAGTCTGCCATTTATGTAAGCATCATGCTCTAACCAATTGGAAATGCCTGTTTTGGACCGCCTGAAAAACTCCTCGCTCTCGGTTGATTTCGTCCCCGGTCTGCCAACCGACCGAGAAGGCCAGATTGCCGCTGCCTTCTTGGAAGCGCTGCCGCTGCCTGCCTTGGGTGTCGAGGGGGGTGGGCAGATCATTTTGGCCAATGGTGCCGCCCAAGATATCTTTTTAAAATCGGTACGCAGCATCAAGGCCAATGGCATTTTGGGCCTGTTTAGCGAAGATAGTCCGATCCATGACTTGATTGAGCGGGCACGGGTTTCCGGCTCCCCCGTCAGCGGCCGCGACATGACTTTGCGTGGCCCAAGCTTTGGGGATTTTTCCTGTGACATCACAGCCTCTCCGAGCGAGGATGGTGGCTTTATCGCCTTAGTGGTGCGCCCAAAGGGACGCGGGCGTGATTTGTCCGAGCGCATGCAGGATATGGCTGGGGCCCGCTCCATGGCCGCCTTAGGCCGGACTTTGGCGCATGAGGTGAAAAACCCCTTAGCCGGCATTCGTGGTGCGGCCCAACTCTTGTTGCGCGATGCCGATCCTTCTGAGCTAGAACTCGTCAATCTCATTGTAGAAGAGACCGATCGGGTTAGGCGCTTGATTGATCGGATGGAAAGCTTTGGTGCCGATCCCCCCATCGAATTTGCGCCAGTCAATGTGCATGCCTCGCTAGAGCGGGTTGCAACCCTTGCTGAAAATGGCTTCGCCCGCGAAATCAGCGTGAAACGCCGCTTTGACCCTTCTTTGCCCGATGCGTTGGGGGATGAGGATCAATTGATCCAAGTGTTCTTGAACCTCGCCAAAAATGCAGCCGAGGCTGCGCAGTCGCGGCCCGAGGGGGCAGAGATTATTCTGGCGACCGCCTATCGACACGGCGTTCGCATGCGCACCCCTTCAGGGGAAGCGCGCGATCTGCCGTTAGAAATTGCCTTTTATGATAATGGCCGGGGCGTTGCCGAAGACGTCAAAGACTGTTTGTTTGAACCCTTTGTTTCAACCAAACCCGCCAGCGGGGGCCTTGGCCTGCCCTTGGTCCAAAAGATTGTGAACGCGCATGGCGGCGTGGTCGACTTTGAGTCTGAACCTGGGCGGACCGTGTTTCGGGTTCGTTTGCCGCTCTCCACCCAAAGATCTGGTCTGCAAACCAGCAAAAACAAGTAGGACAGAAGAATGAGTGTTGCTGGGCGTAATGTGTTGATTGCCGACGATGATGCGTCAATCCGATTGGTCTTGTCCCAGGCTTTAGCCCGCGAAGGCTATCAGGTGCGCGCGACGGGCAATGCCGCAACCTTGTGGAAATGGATCAAGGAAGGTGAGGGGGACCTCGTCCTAACCGATGTGATGATGCCGGATGGCAATTTGTTCGACTATTTGCCCCGCATGCGGATGGAGCGCCCAAAACTGCCCATCATTGTGATGAGTGCCCAGAATACCTTGTTGACGGCGGTATCGGCTGCCGAACATGGCGCTTATGAATATCTGCCCAAGCCGTTTGATCTTGATGTGATGGTGGGCTTGGTGCGGCGTGCGCTGGAAGGCAAAAAAGACTTTAATGCCTCCAATCAACAGCGAAAGGCCGAAAAAGAAGAGCGCCTGCCCCTAATTGGCCGCTCCCTGCCCATGCAGGAAGTTTATCGAACCTTGTCGCGTGCGGCAGGTTTTGACCTGACGGTTCTGATCGAGGGCGAGTCTGGGGTTGGGAAAAAACTCGTCGCGCGCGTGTTGCATGAATATGGCAGGCGCAAGTCTGGCCCCTTTGTGACCTTGAGCTTGGCGGCTCTTGATCCGCGCAGTCTTGACCAAGCCATTGAAGGCCACAATGGCGTAGGCTTGTTTGCCCAAGCGGCCGGCGGAACCCTCTTCCTTGATGGTCTGGCCGATGCACCTCTGCCAACCCAAGCCCGCTTAGCGCGTATTTTAGCCGATACCAGTGGCCCAAAGTCGGCCCTGGGAGATGTGCGACTAGTTGCGGCGAGTGACCGCGAACTCAAAGGTCTGGTGATGAACGGGACCTTCCGAGAAGACCTCTATTATCGCCTGAATGTGATTACGATCAGTGTGCCCCCCTTGCGAGAGCGGATGAGCGATGTTCCTGACCTCGCTCGGGCGTTTCTGGCACGCGCGACCAAGGACGGCTTGGGGGAAAAGGCGCTGGATAAATCAGGTGCCGATGAACTTGAAACCTGGTCGTGGCCCGGCAATGTGCGTGAGTTAGAAAATGTGATGCGACGCATCGCGGCATTGAGCCCTGACCCGGTAATCGGCGCGGATACCATCCGGCGGGAGTTGTTCAGAGAGCGCAGCCAGCCCATCGTGACCGGCCATGTCGGCCAAGACGATGATCTTGAGACCGTGGCGCGGACCGCAATTTCTAAGCTCATTGCCCAAGCTTCGGCGTCGGGTAAATCCATGACCGATTTGCATGAGAGCGTGATTGCCGCCGTAGAGCGGCCTTTATTTGAACTGACCTTGAGGGAAACACGGGGCAATCAAATTAAGGCTGCCGATATCTTGGGGCTTAATCGCAACACATTGCGCAAGCGCTTGGCCTTGTTGGATATTGATGTCGGGCGCGGGAAAGCCTAACACAGACAGGACTGTTGCGTTTTAGACACAATTGTGCTTTTCAGGGCACATGAGCTCACAACAGCCGGTCTCGCATCCCAGTCCGATCAGTGCCCGTGGCCCGGTTTTATCCGATGCTGCTCATATTTCCGTCACCGATATGGGCGCCTATGTCGCCGCCATTATCCTGACCTTTATCGGTCTGTTGTTTGCGGTTTCCGGTGGCGACATTGTGGGGCCAGCCAGTGCTTGGATTTTGGCGCTTCTGGTCATTAGTGGTCTATTGATCGCTTATTTGTCGATCCGTGTCGGCAGTCTGGTTTTGGCTTTACGCAAGGCAGGGGAAAAGGCACAAACCGGTGCCCGCCTGCACCTACGCTTTGTGCTGTTGTTTGCCGCCAATGGGGTGATCCCTGTCATTCTGATTGCCCTTTTTTCGGCCCTCACTATCGGCCAAGGCGTGCAAGCATGGTTTTCCGAGCAGGTTCGCGAGGCGGTACAAGCGACCCGCATCTTGGGCAATCAGTCGGTCGACAAGACCGCTGAGGCCACCAAAATTGATATTGCTGCCATGGCAGTCGACCTCAATGCGTCTGCCATTCAACTGAAGGCCAATCCGCAAGCCTATCGCGATTATCTCGCCCTGCAGGCGGATCGACGCGGCTTTGTGGCCGCTTATGTTCTAAATGCCCAAGGAACAAAGCTCGCGCAGGCCCAGCGACCACAGGGCGTGCCGGAATTCATTATGCCGGATGCGGGCGATTTTGCGACCGCGCAAGCGGGTGATGTCTCGATCAATATCGACCCATCGGCTGTGGTGCGGGCGCTTTATCGGCTCGACGCCTTTTCAAATTCCTATCTGGCGGTTGTACGGCTGCCAGAGCCCGGCCAATTGGCTTTGTTTGAAAAGGCGAAAAATGCGGTCTATGCCTATCAAGTGATTGAAGAGCGCCAAGGCTTGCTAAGGCTCTTGTTTGCGCTTGCTTATCTTGAAATCGTCTTATTGGTTTTGATCGGGTCTGTTTGGCTGGGGCTTGTCTCGGCGGGGCGGATTAGCGGGCCAATCGGTCTTTTGGCCGATGCGGCAGAGCGGGTGCGCGCAGGGGACATGAGTGCGCGGGTTGCCCAAGTTGGCGGCGGCGATGAAATCTCTGCTTTGGCGACCACGTTCAACAAAATGACGGGCGAATTGCAATTCCAGCGCCGGGCGCTGGAAGAGGCCGCTGAATATGCTGAAACCCGCTCTGCCTTCATCGGGGCCGTTTTGGAAGGTGTCTCGGCTGGTGTGGTCAGTCTCGACAATACCAATTGCGTGCGCGCCGCCAATGGTTCTGCTGGCCGCTTGCTCCAAACGCAAGACAACCGCCTTGAAGGCCGGGACTTTTCGATCATTGCACCCGAATTCATGGCCATTGTTTCAAGCGCCCGACCGCTTCATCCCGCCCAGGGACAAGCAGAGCGCTTGGTGGGTGCGGAGACCCTCTTGTTTGACGTGCGTGCCGCCTATGCAGGTGACGATTTGGTGGTGACCTTTGACGATGTGTCGGGCCTTCTGGCGGCGCAACGTCAAGCAGCATGGAAAGATGTGGCCCGCCGGATTGCCCATGAGATTAAGAACCCACTGACGCCCATCCAATTGTCGGCCGAGCGACTCAAGCGCAAATATGGCGATGTCATCACCAATGATCGCGACGTCTTCATCCGTATGACCGATACGATTGTGCGCCAAGTGACCGATATCGGGCGCATGGTGGACGAATTCTCAAGCTATGCGCGCATGCCATCGCCCAAATTTGCCGTCGATGATTTGAGCGAGGCGCTTCGCCAAGCCGTCTTTGCCCAGCGCATCGCGAGCCCTGATATTGAAGTCATCAGCACCCTGCCGCCAGAGCCTGTTTTGGTGTCGATGGATACGCGCCTCTTGATCCAAGCCTTTGCCAATATTCTAAAAAATGCAGGTGAGGGGATTGCGACCCGGCGCGCGCGCGATGATTCCGAGCTGGCTGGCCAGATTGAGGTGAGCCTGCATCTAAACGATAAAATGGCCTGGGTCGAAGTGATTGATAATGGCATCGGCTTTCCCGTCCATGATCGCCGCCGCTTGCTTGAACCCTATATGACAACACGCGCCAAAGGCACGGGGCTGGGCCTCGCCATTGTTGCGCGTGTGATGGAAGAACATGGCGGCAAGCTTGAACTTGCCGACCGCAAAGATGGCCAGACAGGGGCGCGGGTTTTGATGAACCTGCCCATCTGTGCGGCTGATACGGCATCCACCGCTCCCGACACCCCCTCACAAGAGCACGTAAGCTCGGAGTCTCCCCATGGCAGCTGAAATTCTCATCGTTGATGATGAAGCCGATATTCGCGATTTGGTTGGCGGCATTTTAGAAGACGAAGGCTATGTGGTCCGCTATGCCGCCGATTCAGACGGGGCTTTGGACGCTTTCCGTACGCGTCGTCCAGATCTTGTTGTTCTAGATGTTTGGTTGCAGGGCAGCCGCCTCGATGGTCTGGAGATCCTCTCCGTCGTGCAAGGCATCGACCCGACGATCCCCATCGTGCTTATCTCGGGCCATGGCACGATTGAAACCGCCGTCAGCGCGCTAAAGCGGGGTGCATTTGATTTCATCGAAAAGCCCTTCAAGTCGGATCGCTTAATCCTGATCATCAGTCGGGCCTTGGAAAGCGCACGTCTGCGGCGGGAGAATATGGCGCTTCGGGCACGAGCTGTGGCGGGCGATGAGCTGATTGGCGAAAGCACGGTCATGCTGCAGCTGCGCGCGGCCATTGAGAAAATTGCCCCGATGAATAGCCGGGTACTGATTACAGGTCCCTCTGGCTCAGGCAAGGAAGTCATCGCGCGGGCCCTGCATGCAGGCTCGCAACGCGCAGACGGCCCCTTTGTGGTGATTTCGGCGGCCGCCATCGCGCCCGAGCGCATGGAATCAGAGCTGTTTGGCGAAGAAACTAGCGAGGGCCGCCCGACCAAGATTGGCGTGTTTGAGCACGCCCATAATGGGACTTTGCTTTTGGACGAAGTCGCCGAAATGCCGATGGAGACCCAATCCAAGATTTTGCGGGTTTTGGTAGAACAGCGCTTCCGACGCTTAGGCGGCAGCAGCGATGTGTCGGTCAATGTGCGGGTCATTTCTTCAACCGCCCGCGATCTGCGCGAAGCGATCAGTTCAGGGCGCTTCCGGGAGGATTTGTTCCACCGACTTAATGTGGTTCCGATCCGTTCGCCTGCCTTGGCCGAACGCCGCGATGATGTGCCGCGCTTGGTGGAGCATTTCTCCAAGCGGGTTGCTGAGGCCAATGGTGTGGCCCAACGCCACTTCGGCCCAGAAGCCTTGGCTGCAATGCAAGCAGCCAGTTGGCCCGGAAATGTGCGCGAGCTTCGCAATTTGGTCGAGCGGATGCTGATCCTTGCCTCTGGCGATCCCAGTGAGCCCATTGATGCGGCTGCCTTAGCCCTCGACGGGGTAGGAGTTGGCGAATTGGCGGATCGCACCGGCTTGCACCAATTGGTGTCCTTACCCTTGCGAGAAGCCCGCGAATTGTTCGAGCGCGAATATCTGGCAGCCCAGATCACGCGCTTTGGTGGCAATATTTCACGAACCGCGTCATTCATCGGCATGGAGCGGTCAGCTTTGCACCGCAAACTCAAAAGTCTCGGTGTTGAAGGCACGCGCGGCTTCGACTTGGAGGGTTAGTCGTGCCAAGAATTGCTTATGTCGATGGCCAATTTGTGCGCCATGGGGAAGCCTCAGTCCATGTCGAAGATCGCGGCTTGCAATTTGGTGATGCCGTCTATGAAGTCTGGGCGGTCCGTAACGGCATTTTGTTCGATAGCGAAGGCCATTTAGCCCGGCTGGCGCGGTCTTTAGCCGCCTTGCAAATCAAAGCGCCCATGGCCGACCAAAGCTTGATGATCATTGTGCGCGAGTTGATGGTGCGCAACAAACTGAAAGATGGCTTGGTTTATCTCCAGATTTCACGTGGTGTTGCCCGCCGCGACCATCCATTTCCTGCCCATTCTAAGCCGAGCATCATTCTAACGGCGCGACCCATGAATATGGCCCAAGCCGATGCGCGCGCGGCCAAAGGCATCCAGGTGCAAACGCGTCCAGACAATCGCTGGGGCCGGGTAGATATCAAAACCGTCAATCTCCTGCCCAATGTTTTGGCGAAACAAGCTGCCTTAGAGGCAGGCTTTCAAGATGCTTGGTTTATCGATGGCTCCGGCATGGTTACCGAGGGTACCGCTCAAAATGCTTGGATCGTCG
>NZ_JADCBK010000140.1 GCF_020253525.1 Aquidulcibacter sp. | reverse complement strand
CGGGCCAGTCCGTTAATCTGGCCCACTTTAATTGGCGTAGATCCTGCGCCCCGGCCCCTCTTTATGGTGCACCCTCGCAAGGCTTTTCTTGGCGGGGCTAAAAGTGTTGGGAGGAGGTCTGAGGGGGAATAGCTAACCCAGCAAAAAGGGCGCTTGGTTGCCCAAACGCCCTGATCCAAGCATGTGTTCGAGATATGTCTAGAAAGCGGCGTTCAGGCGGACCGAAACGGGGATGGTGATGCGGGCTGATTTGTCGTTCGCAGCCCCAAGGCCGAGTGGCGTGAGGTTGGTGTCGACTTCCGACAGGTTAGAATGATAGCGCACGCCCACTTCTGCACCGATTTCGGCGAATGGAGCGATCAGATAGGTGGCACCCACATCGCCACCGATCACATAGGTGACCTTGTCGTCATACAGATTCCAGGTGCCGATAGGTGCATTGGGGACAAGCGAGGTGGAGGCAGCAATTGTAGCAGACAGCGCATCGGTTTGGGTGACGCCCGCCCGCAACGTGTAATAGGGGAACAAGCGGTCGGTCATGACAGGGCTATCCAGCCACTGACGATAGCCCAATTCAACCCCCATTTGCTTGAAGTCGCTAAAGCTTGCGGTCAGTGGAGTGGTACAGCTTGCTGCCCCTGACACGACAATTTCGATACAGCCGATATTGGCGCTTTTGCCATTGGCTTGGCTATAGGTGAGGGCACCAAACATTTCAGAGGTCTGGGTCAAGGCATAGCGCACTTCAATGGTCGCCTTGAGGGGCGCATCAGAACTGTCGGCGAAATCGGTGCCGCGCAGCCGCAAAATGCCCGATCCCGCAAGGCTGGCATTCAAAGTGGTAAGATTGACGCTGGTGCTGGAGGTTTCGTCAATGATTTTGCCGCTGACTGGAAACTCATAGCCAACCGAGCCACCAAAGGAAAACGGAGAATCTGCCAATGCTGGGCTGCTAATCAGCGCCACGGCAGGAATGAGATAGGACAGACGCATAACAGATTACTCCACACACAAGACATCGCTGAAATTCTTGTGGCGTGTAATGTTTAACGTTTCCTAACTCGATGGATCACTAAACCGAATTACCCGCGATTAGCTTAGTAATGCTTGGAATCAATGCTTAGGCATTGTCGAGTAATGGGCTTAAATCGGTCCAGCCGGAAGAACCCAAGGCTTCAATCGGGCGGAAATTGGTCTTATAGGCCATTTTGCGCGACCCCCGCACCCAATAGCCCAAATAGACATAGGGGTAATTGACCGCTTGGGCTTGGCGCAAATGATCTAAAATCATGAAACTGCCCAAGCTTCGGGCGGGCTCTTTGGGGTCGAAAAAGGCATAGACCATCGACAACCCATCGGCCAAAGCGTCAATCAGCGCGCAGCCAATCAGTCGGCCTTCGTCATGATCGACACGATATTCAATGATGTGGGTGCGGACGGAGGTTTCTTCCACCATTGCCGAATAATCAAACACCGACATGTCAGACATGCCCGCCCCAAAATGGCGGTCCTTCAGATAGGACTGAAGCAGGGCATATTGTTCATAAGTCGCGTGGGCTGGAACAAGCTTGGAAACAACATCTTGATTGCGGGCAAGAACCCGCCGCCACCGCTTGGAAAACACAAATTGTGCGGCTGGAACCCGTACCGACACACAGGCCGCGCACATGTCACACGCAGGGCGATAGGCAATATTTTGCGAGCGGCGAAAGCCTGCATGGGTTAAGCTGTCATTGAGCTCAATCGCATCGTGCCCATCGAGAGCGGCAAAGACTTTGCGTTCCCGCCGCCCATCAAGATAAGGGCAAGGCTGGGCAGCGGTCAGGTAAAACCTGATGTTCTTAGAAGCGGAAATCCGCCCAGCAGGTGAAGTCGGGTCCGTGCTCATGTTGGAAGAGTGTAACAACCTTCTCAGTCTTTGGCCAAGACCCGAATAGACAAAATGACCCGAAGTCTGTGGAAAATTCTACAAACCACCATCTGCTGGTAAGGGTGATGAGGCGCGTTGCAGCACAATCGCGATCCGGCGGTTGGCGGCTTGATACGGATCATCCGGGAAGAGGGGATCAGAGCCTGCCTTGCCAGAGACTTGGGCAATGCGATCCTCGCTCAAACCAGCAGCCGTCAAGACGCGGCGGGCCGCATTGGCGCGGGCTGATGACAAATCCCAATTCGAATTGCGCGGGTCTGGATTGGGTGCCGCATCAGTATGGCCCGAGATGCTAACCCGGTTTGGTAGCGTTTCGATAATCCGCGCCGCCGCCTGTAGGATCAGACGCGCACGGTCATTGGGCACGGTTGAGCCCGGCTCAAACATAGGCCGGCCCTCTTGGTCGACCAATTGAATGCGCAAGCCCTCTGGGGTTTGGTCGACAATGATATTGCGCGACATTTCGGCCAATTCCGGCATATCCTGCAGGGCTTGGCGTAAGCTCATTTCAGCTTGCTGGAACTCAGCCTGTTCGCGCTTCGCAATGGCATCTTCGGCCGCCTTATCGGCAGCGTCGGCTGCACCTTGCCCACTATTCTCACCAGCTTGGCTTGGCGGCTGGCTGGCTGGTGCAACCGATTCAAAAATGGGTGTTGCCCCTTTCTGCATCGCACCTACTTCCCCTAAAGCCGTACCGCCCAAAATGCCGCCCGACCCGGAGGTCGACGCCGACACACTGGCTGGGGCAAAATAATCAGCGATCCCGCGCTTTTGTTCGGGCGAGGAGGTGTTGATCAGCCACATCAGAAGGAAGAAGGCCATCATCGCCGTCACAAAGTCAGCATAGGCCACCTTCCAGGCACCGCCATGGTGCCCACCGGCTATCTTCTTGACTTTTTTAATTATAATTGGCCGGTTGGACGACATGATGTGCTTCTCACAGTGATAGTGTTGAGAAGTATGCACGATGTCGGTTAAGAGCAGGTTTGCAGGAAAGAACAAATGACATTTGACTTGAAAGACTATCGATCTGCCTTGGGCAGCTTTGCCACCGGCGTCACGATCGTGACCACCTTGGATTCAAACGGAAATGGCCATGGTTTGACGGTCAATAGTTTTGCGTCGGTGTCACTCGAGCCACCCCTGGTGCTGTGGTGTTTAGGCAATAAGTCTGACTCGTTTGATCTATTCTCCAAATGCGACGCCTATGCGATCAATGTGTTGGCCGACAGCCAAGGCGATCTGGCCATGCGCTTTGCGGGCAAAGGTGACCA
Source organism: Aquidulcibacter sp. (assembly GCF_020253525.1). Classification (GTDB taxonomy): domain Bacteria; phylum Pseudomonadota; class Alphaproteobacteria; order Caulobacterales; family Aquidulcibacteraceae; genus Aquidulcibacter. The sequence goes on along the minus strand of NZ_JADCBK010000140.1, from coordinate 5,399 downwards.
GAAGCTGGCCGCTGGCGAGTATGGCGCGCTGAAGACCGGCAGCCCCATACTCCCCGGCACGATTGCTGCCTTTGATACAGAAGTGGTGCAGCGGATTGAGGCTGGCGATCATCTCATCCTGATTGGTCAAACCAAAGCCTATCAGCGCCATGACGGACAAGGCTTGGCCTATTTCCGCGGCCAATTTGGCTCTACTTCGGCTTTGGCGAAGTCATGACCCAGCCCAAACTAGCCTTTCTAGGACTGGGGGTTATGGGTGGGCCCATGGCTGGCTGGTTGGTCAAGAATGGCTATGAGGTGAAGGTTTGGAATCGAACCCAAGCTAAGGCAGAGGCTTGGGCGCACGCCAATTCGGGCGAAGTTGCCCCAACGAGTGCAGAGGCCGTGGCTGGCGCAGACTGTGTGATGGCCTGTGTCGGCGATGATCCCGATGCCCGCGCCGTGGCCTTGGAGGCCTTCGCCGCCATGAAACCTGGTGCCATTTATATCGATCACACCACCACTTCGGCTGCCCTGTCGCAGGAACTTGCAGCCGCTGCAGCCAAAGCGGGCTTAGAATGGGTGGACGCCCCGGTTTCTGGCGGGCAAGCCGGTGCCATCAATGGGCGCCTGACAGCCATGTGTGGGGCAAGTGAGGCGGTTTTTGAGCGCGCCAAGCCTGTTTTGTCCGCCTATTGCGGCACAATTGTTCGGATTGGCGAGGCAGGGGCCGGTCAATTGGCCAAGATGGTCAATCAGATTGCGATTGCGGGGGTCGTTCAGGGCTTGGCCGAGGCGGTAGCCTTTGCCAAAGCGCAACAACTTGATACCGATGCTGTGCTTGCTGCGATCTCAAAAGGGGCGGCAGGATCTTGGCAGATGGAAAACCGTTGGCCGACCATGGTTGAAGACCGCTATGATTTTGGATTTGCGGTCGACTGGATGCGCAAGGATTTGCGGATCGTTTTAGAGGCGGCCCTAGCCAAGGGGCTTGATCTTGCCTTGACCCAGATGGTTGATGGCTATTATGCCGAAATCCAAGCTGCAGGGGGTGGGCGTCTTGATACCTCCAGCCTCGCCAAACGTTTCACGTCTTTCAGAAAGCCAGATTGATGTTTTCCTATTTATTGCTTGCCGCGATTGCCGAAACACCTACCCCATTTAAGCCCTCGCCCCTCTGTGACGGCATTGCCAAAATTGAGGCGGCGACTTTGGACCGCCCACGCGCCTTTCGGTCTTTGGTTGCCACCGAAATGCGCCAGGTTCGCGTGCGAAATGGCGAAGGTATCTGGACCATGCAAGAGCGCCCGGTCACAATTGTAAAGCCCTTAGAGGGGCTTCAAGATTGCCGCTTTGTCTATAATTCGTCGATTTCACTTGCATGCTATGGCGCTTCAGTGGTGGATGAGGCCGATGCGGCCGCCGTGGAGCAGGCCTTGACGAATTTTGCTGATGAAGTCGCAAAATGCTTGAAAAATGAAAAGCTCACGCGGCGCAGTGATGATTTTGGCTCAGCGCCTTCCATTTCGTTTGCAGGTGGCGCGAAAGAGCCCTTCTACCAGATCTCCATGGTGCCTTTGCCCGACGTTTCCGACAAGCGCCGACCTGAGCTTTTGGTTTTGGGCGCAGCAGAACTGCCACCCGCATCCGCAGCGAAACCAGCCCCCGCGGCACCGAAAAAGGCTGCACCTAAAGCTAAAAAACGCTGAAGTTTAGCGCAGCCGTTTGGCGGCTTCCATCGCCCAATAAGTGATAATGCCATCGGCGCCCGCCCGCTTAAAGCAGGCCAAGGCCTCAAGGCGCACGCGTTCACCATCCAGCCAGCCGTTGGCAATGGCGGCTTCCATCATCGCATATTCACCCGATACTTGGAACGCATAGGTGGGCACACCAAAGCTTTCTTTGACGCGGCGTACGATATCTAAATAGGGCATGCCCGGCTTGACCATGACCATGTCGGCCCCTTCGGCAATATCAAGGGCCACTTCGCGCAAGGCCTCGTCACTATTGCCCGGATCCATTTGATAGGTCTTTTTGTCGCCTTTCAGCGCCCCCTTAGACCCAATCGCATCGCGGTAAGGGCCATAAAAGGCAGAAGCATATTTGGCCGCATAAGACATGATAGCGACATCTTGAAAGCCTGCTGCATCAAGGCCCGCGCGAATGGCACCAATGCGGCCATCGGTCATGTCTGACGGGGCAACCACATCGGCCCCAGATTGGGCTTCCAGCACCGCTTGGCGCACCAAAGCCTCAATCGTTGGATCGTTTAACATGGTGCCAGCTTCATCTATCAGACCGTCATGGCCATGGTCTGTAAATGGGTCGAGCGCCACATCGGTCATGAGGCCCACTTGGGGGGCTGCGGCTTTCATCGCTGCAACCACCTCGGGCACAAGTCCTTTGGGATTAAACGCTTCACTGCCTTCGCCATTTTTCAGCGCCGGATCAATGAAAGGAAAGACCGCAATCATGGGAATACCAAGGCTTTCGGCCTCTTGCGCCACCGCGACAGCCTCAGAGCGGCTATAGCGGAACGTGCCCGGCATAGAAGCCACTGGAATTCGGCTTTCGGTGCCATCGTGAACCACCATCGCCAAGATTAAGTCATTGACGCTTAACTGGGTTTCACGGGTTAGCCTGCGTCGCCAATCGGTCAAGCGATTGCGGCGCATACGGGTGGCAGGGAAGGCGGATTGAGGCAGATGTGTCGTCATGGAAGTATGTGTAGCGCCATAATTGCGAAACGGCTACGCTGCCCCGCATCACAGGATTCCTAAGCTATGGCCTACGACACAACCGAAGACCAAAATCTAATCATTTCAACCGCGCGTCGCTTTGCGCAAGATTCGCTCGCCCCCCATGCGATGGCGTGGGAAGAGGCAGGTACCCTTGACCGGGCCACGCTGAAAGCCTTGGCAGAGCTGGGCTTTGCTGGGATTTATGTTCGCGATGATGTGGGCGGTTCTGGCCTTACCCGCTTAGATGCGGCGATTATCTTCGAGGAATTGTCACGCGGGGATGTGTCGCATGCGGCTTTTCTGTCCATCCACAATATGGCCAGCTGGATGATCGACACGTTCGGCTCTGAAGAGCAGCGGCAGAGATTTTTGCCCGCTTTGACCAGTATGGAGATGATTGCCAGCTATTGTTTGACTGAACCTGGGGCCGGGTCTGATGCCGCATCGCTTTCCACCAGCGCACGGCGTGACGGCGATGATTATGTGATCAATGGTACCAAGGCCTTTATTTCTGGAGCGGGTTTTTCAGACCTCTACGTGGTAATGGTGCGCACTGGTGAGGCAGGACCAAAGGGGATTTCGACGCTATTGGTCCCCAAGGATGCGCCGGGCCTGTCCTTTGGCAAGAATGAGAAGAAAATGGGCTGGCAGGCCCAGCCAACCGCTCAAGTGATTTTCGAGGATTGTCGCGTACCGGTTGCCAATCGTTTGGGCGAGGAAGGCCAAGGCTTTACGTTTGCCATGAAGGGCCTCGATGGCGGGCGGCTCAACATCGCAGCCTGTTCTTTGGGCGGTGCCACTGATGCGCTAGAGCGGGCCTTTGCCTATTCGCGTGACCGCAAACAATTTGGCCAAGCCTTGTGGAATTTCCAAACCACACAATTCAAGCTGGCGGATATGGCGACCGAGCTTGAGGCCGCGCGGGTGTTTTTGCGCCACGCAGCAGCAGCTCTAGATGCCAAAAGCCCTGAGGCCACAAAATTATGCGCCATGGCGAAACGATTTGTCACAGATATAGGCTTTCATGTCGCCAATCAGGCGCTGCAGGTTCATGGCGGATACGGCTATCTCAAAGACTATGAGGTAGAACGTATCGTTCGCGATCTGCGGGTGCATCAAATCCTTGAGGGCACCAATGAGGTTATGCGCGTGATCATCGCAAGGGAATTAGATCGTGGTTTTTAAAGCGCATATCGGTCGTCGTAATGTGTTGATGGGATTAGGTTCGGCTGTGGGGGCAGGGGTGCTGGCATCTTGTGCTTCCGGCCATACTGGCCCTGTTACGTCCCGCCCAATCAAAGGAGGTCGGTCTATGACCCAGCCAATCATCATCGCCCACCGGGGCGCTTCGGGCCTGCGGCCAGAACATACTTTGGCCTCCTACCAACTTGGTATTGATCAAGGCGCAGACTTTATCGAGCCTGATTTGGTTTTGACCAAAGATGGACACTTGGTTTGTCGGCATGAAAACGAGATTGGCGGCACCACGGATGTGAGCGCCCGCCCTGAATTTGCCGACCGAAAGAAGGTGCATGTGATCGATGGGGAGCGCCACGAAGGCTGGTTCACCGAAGATTTCACCTTGGCTGAGATCAAAACCCTACGCTGTAAAGAACGTCTGCCGCAATTGCGGCCGGGCAATATGGCTTATGATGGCCAGTTTGAAATACCTACGTTTGAGGAAGTGCTGCAGCTTGCCAAACAGCAAAGCGCACGGATTGGGCGGACGATCGGTGTCTATCCCGAAACCAAGCACCCAAGCTGGTTTGAAGGTCTTGGCCTGTCCTTTGACGCGCCTTTACTCGCGCTTATTCAGCGCTATGGCCTTGATGCTCCAGATGCCCCAATCTTCATCCAGAGTTTTGAAGTTACCAATCTCAAGCGCTTGCGGACCAAGACCAAAGCCCCCTTGGTGCAATTGATGGCCAAAGACGGCGGCCCATTTGATCTGGATAAGGCACGCGTCACCTATGCCAGTATGGCAACAGCCGCTGGCCTGAAGGAGATTGCCACTTATGCCAATGGTGTGGGGCCAGAGAAGATCCTGATCCTGCCGCGCGACGGGGCTAATCGAACCTTGAGCCCGACCAGCTTTGTCAAGGATGCCCATGCTGCAGGCCTTGTGGTGCACCCCTGGACCTTCCGGGCCGAAAACTACTTCTTGGCCGAAGAATTCCGCAAAGGCCAAAATACAGATCCAACCTATCTGGCCCAGCATGGCGATCTGATTGCCGAGACACAGGCCTTTATGGCCGCAGGCGTTGACGGCGTGTTCTCTGACTTCCCGGGCATCGCCTTTGCAGCGCGAGCAACCCGATGAGTGATGCTCTTGCCCCACCTGTTCTGGTATCAACCCAGGGCCAATTGGGCGTATTGACGTTGAACCGACCCGAAGCGCTCCATGCGCTCGATGGGCAAATGGTCAAGATCATGACCGAAGCTCTGCTGGCTTGGGCAAAAGACCCTGCCATTACCGGCGTCATGGTCGATCATGCTGGGCCGCGCGGCTTTTGTGCGGGCGGCGATATTCGTATGTTGGCCGAAAGTGGGGCCAAGGATGGCCAAGAAGCACGTGACTTCTTCTATCACGAATATCGGCTGAACCATTTAATTGCCCATTATCCAAAGCCCTATGTCGCCATTTTGGATGGCGTTACCATGGGTGGTGGCGTGGGTATT
>NZ_JADCBK010000014.1 GCF_020253525.1 Aquidulcibacter sp. | reverse complement strand
TACGGTCGAGGAAAATTGACCACTGGGATAGGAAGTTGGCTTATCGTCCTCAAACCAAGGCGCTTCCTTATAGAAGGGCATATAGGGCTTATCGTCCCAATTATCGGCCCCCGACGCATCAAGCGCAAAGGACCGGTCGAAGCCGTGCGAGCCCGGCAATTGCCCCGGCCCATCACCCAAATGCCACTTGCCACTCATGAACGTCCGATAGCCCGCAAGGCGCAGCCGCTCTGGCAGGGTGGCGACATTGGCCTCTAAATGCAGGCCATAACCGGGCTTGCCAACATGTTCCTTTGGCAGCACCTCTTTGATCGTCGCCACACCGGCTTGATGATTGGTCAGACCCGTCAACAACATGGCGCGCGAGGGTGAGCATAAGGGCGAAGTCGCATAGCGGGTAAAGCGCGTGCCCTTGCGGGCAATCGCGTCAATATTGGGTGTTTTGGCCTCGCCGCCATAAATGCCCAAATCCATCAAAGCGGCATCGTCAAACAGGATGATGACCACATTGGGCTTGGCCTTGGTTGAAGTTGCCTTCGAACTCACTTGTCCAGAGGCAGAGCCAGCCCCCGCCATCAACGCCAAGCCACCCAGCGCAAGACCCAACGCCCGCACCCAGCCAGACCGGTGTTTGCTAAATCTGCCCATGCGCGCCCCCAAACCAGTTCTTTGTTTTGACACGATGATTGTCATTGGATGCATAAGGGGTCAAGCAAATTCCGGTCACTGAAAAGGCCTTCCTCAATCGCGCAAAACATGGCGCTTAGACAGCTTGCCGTCGCGGTTCAGTGAGACCAAATCGCCATCCTGCATAATCCAGAAGGCGCCCTTAAACTTCTGCTTGGCATCCCCCAAGAATGGTCCTTCCAAGCCCTTTAGCGGCAGAGCCGGCACGATGTGGGTTAAGGCGACGCCACCAACTTTCGCGCTATTGGCGATGTCGGCGATTTGGCTGGGGGTCGCATGATAATTTTCGATGTCGTGAAAGACTTGGGCGACCCCTGCCTGCCCAGACCCCTTGGCTGCTTTGCCCATAATCTGGGTCAAGTTCGGGGCGATGGCTTCATGGACCAGAAGATTGGCCCCTTGCGCGGCCTTGGTCACGCAGTCGCACATTTTGGTATCGCCGCTGATGACAATCTTCTGACTGCCATATTCAATCCGATAGCCCAAGGCGGGCTCAATCGGGCGATGATCGACGCCAAAAGCAATAATCTTCACCCCGTCCTGATCATAGACGACAGCCTCTGCGCCAATGGCAGGTGGGGCAAAGGCTTTGGCCTCAAACCCAAAGCCCGAGGGCGGCACAATGTCGGCCCCATGATGGGCGACCCGGTAGCCGCGATCTTGCGCATAAACCTGGGACAGGCCCGCCGCGATCTGCTCCACCCCTGTCGGTCCATAAAGCGGCAGCGGCGTCTTGGCAGAGCTCGACGCCCAGCGCTGCAAGCCCAAAGCACCAAGACCATCAATATGGTCAGAGTGGAAATGGGTTAGAAATACTGCTTGGACTTGGCCTGTTGGCAAGCCCATCAGGTTTAACGTCTCTGCCGAACCTTCGCCTGCATCAAACACAAACAGCTTACCGCCCGCAACAATCGCCAAGCATGGCCCGGCGCGATCTCGATCCGGCATGGGCGAACCTGTGCCGCAAAAGCCCGCATGCAATCCTGTTTTGAGCCCTTCAATCGTGGGGTGGGCCAAGGCTTGATTGGCCCCCCGCTCTAAGAGCGTCAAGGCAATCTTATCGCGATTGAGGGCCGCAACCGCGGCACCGCCAACACTAAGGGCCGCAAGGATGGCAAGAATTGGCTTGGCTTTCATGGCGTGTCCTTGAGCAGCTTTGGGCAAGCTTTATATTGACACTATAAGTGCAATAATCAGCCTGTCAAACCGCCTGTGCGCTCATGTTAGGCAGCAAGCCTCTCTCCTAGGGCAAGTCGCGAACCAAGCGGAACCCAATATGATTACTTGAAAAATCAATATCTTGTGCTTGGCGAGCTTGTGGACGATAGCGGCCGCAGAAATTATCTGAACACAGCCAGGACCCGCCCTTGATGGTTCCAGAAACCCCGTCTTGGAAAGGGGTTTCGGTCCATTCCCAGACATTACCGATCATATCATAGAGGCCAAGTTTGCTAGGTGGGAAACATCCTACCGGCGCGGTCGATTGAAATCCGTCTTTGCCCTCATCCAACAGGGGAAACAGCCCTTGCCACGTATTAGCGATGGGCTTCTTTTGGGTATCATAGGCACCAGATCGCGTGTTTGCCGGATCGGCCAGACCTGACTGGGCGGCATATTCCCACTCAACCTCATTGGGCAATCGCCCCCCGGCCCATGCCGCATAGGCTTTGGCATCTTGGCGCGAGACGTGGATGACGGGCTTATCCTCTTGGCCCACAATCGTGCTGCCAGGCCCTGCAGGCGTTTTCCACGTGGCGCCTGGAACCAGTTTCCATTGCCCGGGTTGGCCTTGGCTTCCGATTTCAAACACAGCAGACCCCGCCCCACCATCGGTGCGGCTCAGCGACTTTTCCGCATCTGTCACATAGGCCTTTGCGGCCACAAAGGCGGCAAACTCACGGTTTGTCACCTCATGGGCCTGCATTTCAAACCCTTTGACCTGCACGCGCATCATGGGCCCTTCCTCTGGAAAGGCAGGGTCCTGGCCCAAGACGACCGATCCCGCAGGTATTTTTACCCAGCCCCCCTGCTTGGCGACCGGCAAGCCGCAGCCCACTATCGCCTCGCGCGTTTTGCTTTCATCGGCTGGCTTACAGCCAAAGCTCAGCAGAAGCGGCAACAGGATCAGGATTTTTGGTCTCAAGATGTCAGCTCTCGCAAGGCGTCCTCAATCACCCACATGCGGTCTTGTCCCCACACGCAGACCTCATTCACACGAAAACACGGAACTCCCCAATGGCCAATCTCTAAAAGTTCAAGCCGATTGGCCTCTGCGGTCTCACGCCAATTCTCTTTCTCCAGTTGTTTGCGGGCTTCTGGCCAAGGCAAGCCTGCCCTTTCGACAATTTGCTTCATCCCGGCATCCGAACCCGCATCGACCCCTTGCGACCATACCGCCGTCAAAAAGGCCTCAACAAACCCATAGCCACGTCCCTGCTCCAGGGCCCAAGCCAGAATGGCATAGCCCCGCTCAACCGGCTTGCCGACCGGGTCAGCAATCCGTCCAAACGGAATAGCCAGCCGCCGGGCTTCGCGCGCATTATCCAGCGTGAAATAACGGCTTTTCATCGGCGGCACGGGCAGGCCGCGCATCACCATCGGCAAGACATAGCGCAAGCGCAGCTCTGCCCCATAAGCATCCGCCAAGGCCTTGGCCCGATGGGCAGACAGATAGGTATAGGGGCTGCGGAAAGACAAATACCAATGCAGGACGGGCCGCTCGCCCGCCTTTGGTTTAGCGGGTGTGAGGTCTAAGCCGGGGGCCGGAAAGATCAGCTCCGACGGCGCGCCCGAAACCTGCGCGCCGACATTGCGCAAGCGCGATTCCAAATAATGCAGGCGGTCAATGCCCCAATACCATTCGCCACCATAAAACAGCATAGCCCCCATGAAATGGCCTAGCCGTGCCCGTTCAGCATCCCCCTTCGCACACGCATCCCCCATAATCGTGGGCGCGCCGGTCTCGATCTTACCAGCCCAAAGAGCGCGACTAATGGCCAAAGCCCGTTCCCAGAAATCCCCCCCGCTTAAGGCTTCGCCAAACTGGGCTTGGGCCGCAAGCACGGCTTCAGGGCGAGGTTGAACGCCGTGATCAACAAAACTAAAGCCAGACTTCTGGGCCAATCGTGCGCAATCCTCGCGCCCATAGGCAATCAGGCGATCACGCTCTGGTGCTGCCCAATCATCGGGCGGGCCGACCAACCAGACATGCAAATCGACATCATAGCGGGTTCGGAACAAGTCCAAGGCCTGCAAAGCCAAATGACTATAGGGATCATCAATCTGATGAAAATAATCGACGCGGTGGCGTGCGCCTTGGCGCTGGCGCTCCTTCTCAAACTTGTCGCGCGCGGCATCTTGGCGCTGCGCACTGGTGATGGCCTCGGCAACTCGTGAAACTACGAGCGTTTTCAATGACATTGCTCTCCCCCATCTTGTCTTTATGCCAGCCTATGTTTTGGCGCGCAGAATGTCAAAAGCAAGCAAGCAAAGGCTTGCCAGGATCAGCGCCCTAATGGACCCAGAGCTAAAAGCGGCCTAGGTTACGGGCAACCAAAGCCATAAGGATCGACCATGCGGGTGCCCGCCCTTTTTGCCCTTTGCCTGATAAGCAGCGCCGCTTGCGCCCAATCCAGCGCGCCTCCTGTGCTGGAAACATATTTTTCTACCCCGATAAGCGCCCAAACCCTGACGCCCGAAAATCTGGCCGGTATCGGCAAGACCGGCCAAGCAGAACTGATCTATGCTTTGCGGCTCGAAACCCGGCGGCAGGATCCAAAGCTGCCGGAAGAATTTGGAGGGCTCTCCTCCCTGTCTGTCCGTATCGCAGAAGGCGATACAATCTCCTTTGACGCCATAACCGATCGGGGCCACCTCGCCCGCTTCTCTGCCCCCAATCCACTCTCTCAAAAGGCCGCGATACGCACCGAAACTCCTGTGCAGCTTATCACCCTCACAGATCCGGCGGATAAGCCGCTGCGCGGGGGCAATCAAATTGATAGCGAGGGCCTCGCCCCCACCGATACAGGCTTCCTCATCAGCTTTGAGCGCAACCACCGCCTCATAGAACTGGTCAAAACAGATACGGGCTACAAAAGCCAACCCGGCCCCAGCCTGACAGGCTTTGAGGGCCTTGAACCCAATGGCGGGATGGAGGCCCTCGCCCGCCTACCCAATGGCCAATATCTGGCGTCTGCCGAATATGGCCCAGACCGGCTGGGCGATGCTGCCGCTAAGCTGAAAGCCCCCTATTGGATCTTTGATCAGAACAGCAAAGCGGTGACCGCCCCTCGTGGCAATTTCGAAAATCAAGGCCGGTTTGGCATTACCGACATTCGGGTTTTGGGTGAGGAAGTGTGGGTGCTAAAACGCTCTTATGACCCTGCCACCAAAATCAATCTGTCGCGGCTGGAAGCATGCAGCCTTGAAAGCGTTGTTATGGGCGGACCAATCTGTACGGCAAAGCTTACCCTGGCCCCGCCGTTTCCGATGGATAATTATGAAGGCCTTGCCGTGATGAACGACCCGCAAAGCGGCGGCAAGATTGTCTTCATCCTGTCGGACGATAACTTTTCGGCCGACCAAGGCACGTTCCTGCTCGCCTTTCGTCTCGACGCGTCCATTTCTGCCAACATCGGAGACAAGCCATGACACGTTTCAAAACCAGCCTCTTTGTCGCCACCAGCCTGCTGGCCAGTGTTGCGCTCGTCGCCTGCCAGCCCGCACCGACCAACAGCGTCGCCGCCTCTGGCATGGGCAACCAGATGATGGACCATAGCCAAATGGATCACAGCCAGATGGACCATGGAACTCTGGTGGGCTCAACTGACCCGGCGGCAGCCGCAGCCCCTTCAACCAAAGCATTTGAGGCCGCCAATGCCGAAATGCACCAGAAGATGGCGATCGCCTATACAGGTGATGCCGATAAAGACTTCATTGCCGGCATGATCCCCCATCACGAAGGCGCAGTCGCCATGGCGCGCGTTGTTCTTGAACATGGCAAAGACCCTGAAATTCGCAAACTGGCTGAGGACATCATCGCCGCACAAGACCGCGAAATCAGCCAAATGAAGGCATGGCAAGCCAAACACACCAAGCCTTAGACAGCGATGCCCCGACTGCCCAAGCGATGTTGAAACCCTCGCCCATCTGGGCTACCGACACATCTGCGCTGCACCCGTAGCTCAGCTGGATAGAGTGTTGCCCTCCGAAGGCAAAGGTCACAGGTTCGAATCCTGTCGGGTGCGCCATTTTTCGTCGCGTGGAAGCTCATTGGGCCGATGACGTCTAAACCTTTCAAACACCGATAGCCCCGCGAGGAAAAGACCTCCGGGGGTTCGGCTTTTGCCCTTGGGATAAGGGCAGAGGGACCGGGGCGCTTGGAGCGCGTCAATTAAGGTGGGCCAGATTAACGGACTGGCCCGGAATACGACGCAAACCGTGCGCCCCGGCTGAAATAGTGCTGTGTGCTCAAGGGAGGATCATGAGCCCTCCTCGGTGGTGTCATTACCCCCGCCTAGTTCGCAAAG
>NZ_JADCBK010000139.1:0-2500 GCF_020253525.1 Aquidulcibacter sp. | reverse complement strand
AAACCAAATTTTCCTACACCGTACCTCGAAAAACTTTGCTGAAACAATCATTTGGCTAGTGCCTCTTGGTTTGTCTCAGCGGTGTGTCGCCGCCGGGAGTGGCTATCTACTCGGGGGGGCTTCCGACCGCAAGCGCCTTCTGCAGGTGAGCTGCAGTGCGTTGCAGCATGGGCCTAAGGCGGATTTGCATGGCCCCTATATTTTGGGGCCTTTATCCCTGTTTTCATCGATTTTTGCCCAGTTTCGGGCTCACCCCGTTGCAATATAGGCCCGCATTGCATCTGCTTCTTGTAGGGCTTCATCTATTTTTGCCTTCACCAGATCGCCAATTGATACCACACCAACCAGCTTTTCACCCTCCAAAACAGGCAAATGTCGAATCCGCCTGTCGGTCATGCGCGCCAACGCACTATCTACTTTATCTCGAGGGGCGGCAGTGAGGACATCTTTTGTCATCGCGTCGGCGACTTTGTAGGTCATTGCGGCAGCACCGGCCTGGGCGCACAGCCTTACGATATCGCGTTCGGATAAGATCCCTTCCACATGTCCGTCAGAATCGAGCACGACCAGAGCACCGACTCTCTTCTCGGTGAGAATCATGGCGGCTTCTTGTAAGCTCTGATCGGGTGACACGCCCATAATGGTGCCGCCCTTGTGTTTTAGGATATGCGCAATCGTCATAATGCCTTCCCTCCTCAGGAGCGTCGGCTCTTTTGGCCGAGCTTGTCGGCAGGTTGCGCGCGAATTTTGGTCTTGGCAATTCAAAAGTGGGCAAAAATAAAAGAATCATTTGGTTCCCGTTTGCCTTCGGGAGCGGGTGGGCACGTGATTCTAGGAAAGGGCCTTCGTGCCGCCCGTGCGGGCGAAGATTGGATAGAGGATTAAACCTGCAACAAAGCCACCCAAGTGGCTTTCCCAAGCGATGGGTACGAAGTTAAATCCACGCGCCAAAGCAGCTAGGCCCACATTGATAAGAAGAAAGACAACCGCAGAAGCCAAAACTGGCTTAAGCATGGCTTGGCCAGGCCGTGCTAAACCAATAGCCCCCCACAAAAAGCCGGCAAAGACCCCCGAGATCGCGCCAGACGCACCAATAGTGACCCCAACTGTGCCGGGATTGAGTGCGCAAAAGGCCAAACCGCCTCCGACACCACACAGGAGAAAGAAGAGAACGAAGCGCAGCGTGCTATGTTGATTGCGGCGTAGACCTGCTTCTGCAATCGGCCCTGCTTGCAACAGCATGGCCAAATTCATCACAATATGAAGTGTCCCACCATGCAGGAATTGATAGCCAAACAGCATGGTTAGAGCAGGCCCCCAGTTGTTAGAGGCCACATCCTGCGCGAATACAGCGGGGCTCAACGCAAAGGTGTTTAACGCATTGTTCTTGGCTGCTGGCTCTAGCAGATAAAACAAAAGATGCGCTGTGATGATACAGCCGATCAAAACAACGACACCTAAGGGCATCTGATTGAAGATAGGTTCGCGAGGTGGATGGCGTTGTTTCAAAGGTTCGTGGCTAGGTGGCGGTGATTCTGGGAGGCCGCCTGATGGCACCCCTTCCCGCTTTGAAGCCATTTCTTGCACCACATCCCTATCCTTCACGAACTAATCGTCGAATCGCAGCTTCGACCAATTCCAGCCGATCATTGCCGAAATACATATCATCATGATTAACAAAATAGGTTGGTGAGCCGAAACCACCGCGTGCGATCAGTTCTTCTGTATTGGCCAAGAGGCTCGCCTTAGCCTCCGGACTAGCAGCGGCTTCAAGGCAAGCCTCGGCATCTAGTCCTGCCTTTGTCGCGCACGCAGCGATGATATGGTTTTGCCCGATATCGAGATCTTGCTCCCAATAAGCTTCAAACAGCGCTTTGGCATAGGGAATCATTCTGTCGTGTGCGAGCGCATAAAAGCAGCCCCGCATCGCTGTGACAGAGCGGACAGGAAAAACGGTGGGCGCGATAAGCTTCACCCCGGCCAAGCGCGCCCAGTCAGCCAAATCCTTCTTGTAATAGATGGCCTTTACGGGATTAGGGTTGGCGCGCTGAGAATAAACATCGCTGTTTACCTTGTTGAAAACTCCACCGACTAAAATCGGCTTCCAAATAAGATCAACGGGTAAGTGAGGCGCACGCTCCAACAATCTGACAAAGGCCAGATAGGTCCAAGGACTAGAGCAATCAAAGAAGAATTCTAAGCCGGTTTTCAAGAATTACACCCCACAGACTGCCCCAAATTGAAACATTGGTTTGGGCTGCACGTCAAAAGGGAAAGATGCTCTAGGCGCGAATTGGTTCGCCAAACACGAGAATGCGGCTGTACCCCGTCGGTTACAACCTGAAAGAGCTGGCACGGCCATTGCAGACTGAGGTGCAGTGTTCGTCCTAAAGGAGCGAAGAATATGAAGGAAGCTCATCCAACTAGCCCTGTGAAGCTTGATCGCGCTCGCTTTGCCCGTGCCGCTTTTGGATTGTCGGCTGCATCTTTGAGCGTGGCA
>NZ_JADCBK010000138.1 GCF_020253525.1 Aquidulcibacter sp. | reverse complement strand
GGACCAGAAGGGCGGCGATCGGGCTGACGGCCAATAAGGGCACAGCCGTGGCCAACCATTGGCCCAAAATCTTACTCAAAACCTGCAAACTATGCGGCACAGGGCTTAAGAGCATTTGGTCGAGCGTGCCGTCCTCCAGATCGGCTTGAAACAATCGCTCAAGACTAACCAGACTGGCCAAGGTCAGGGCTAGCCACAAATAGCCCGGGCCGATTTTGCCCAAAGTGTCGGGCGCGGGGCCTAAAGCAAAAGGGGCCACCATGACTGAGCCTGCAAAGAAACTGGCCGACAGAAGGGCACCGCCCCCAGCACCCCAGCCGAGCCGGACTTCACGGGTGAGTATCGCCAAACAGGCGCGTGCCAAACTCATGCGGCCACCCCAGTTTCCAGTGTGCCAAGCGTGAGAAGGCGCGCGGTGACAGTCGGCAGCGGGTCGTGCACGGCAGCCAGAATGATCCCGCCTTGCTTGGCATGCTGATCGAGCAAGGCACCCAGTAAGGCCCGACCTTCCTGATCCAAGGGGGAGGCAGGCTCGTCCAACAGCCAAATGGCGCGATCTTCCAAAAGCAGGCGGGCAAGGGCAGCGCGCTTACGCTGGCCTGCTGATAGCACCCCACCTTGCAAATCGGCTTGTTTGGTAAGGCCGACGCGGGCCAAGGTTTCGGTCACATGGTCGCGACTGGCCCCGCACAGATCGGCCCAAAAGCGAAGCTGGTCGATCAGCTTTTCACCCGCCTTGATCGGGTCTTGATGGCCCAGAAAAGACAGAACTTCCCCCGGCTCTTCAACCTCTGCGCCTTGGGTGTGCGACAAAGTGATGCGACCCGCGGCAGGGGTATGAAAGCCTGCAATTGCGCGCAAAAGAGTGGTCTTGCCACTTCCGTTTGGGCCTTGTAGGGCGATGATATCGCCTGGCGCGCAGGTCAGATCAAAGTCCGTCACCAAACGGCGAAAGCCGCGCTGGAGGGCAAGCCCTCTGATCTGCAGGCCCACCTCATGCTGGGAACGGGCAGGGGCCGTCACCGGGCAGACATCCCAGCGCGCTTTAAAACAAATACCGCTTCTTCTGAGAGCCAGTTCAGCAGGTTTGACGTGGCGCGAGAGGGGGCACTGGCTCTTCCCGCGGCAATTCTGGTCACCGATTCCAGATCAAAGCCCGATTGCTTTGCCAGATCGTCAAAATCCAGCAGGGTGCACAAATGCAGGTTCTCGGTCTCATGCCAGGAATCGGGCAGGCCTTCTGTAACGGGCATCCGACCTCGCAATAGGAGCGATAGGCGTACTTGCCAAAAGCCGAAATTGGGCAGTGAGACGACGGCCTTTGCCCCAATCCGATGCATTTGCTTTAGGACCATTTCGGGCTTGCGCGTGGCTTGAATGGTGCGCGAGAGCACAACAATATCAAAAGAATCATCGGGATAAAGCGCAAGGTCAAGGTCTGCGTCGCCTTGAACAACCGAAAGGCCCTTGGCCACACAAGCATTCACACCCGCTTGGCTTAACTCCATGCCGCGCACAATGGCGTTGCGCTCATGCTTCAAGCGTTGCAGCAAGACGCCGTCGCCACAGCCAACATCCAGCACGCGCGCCCCTTGGGGCACGGCATTGAGAATGATTTCGTGATCGGCGCGGGTTGAGACGGTCTTCATCATCACAAGCCCTGATCTGCGGCGCTGGCAGCTAAAAAGCCCGCCATGGCTTCGTGGAATTGCGGCTCGTCCAGCAAGAAGGCGTCATGGCCCTTATCGGTCTCCACCTCAAAGGCGGAAACCTCTACGCCTGCCCCGATCATCGCGCGGGTGATGTGACGGCTATCGGCTGGGGGATAGTGCCAGTCCGATGAGAAGGACACGACACAGGCCCGACCTTTGAAGGCTGTGAAGGCATCGCTCAAGCGTCCATTAAAGCCTGCTGCCAAGTCGAAATAATCCATGGCTCGCGTGATATAGAGATAGGAATTGGCATCAAAGCGGTCAACAAAGCGGCTTCCTTGATAGCGCAAATAGCTCTCAATTTGGAAATCGGCGTCAAAGCCAAAGGCGACTTCATTGCGGTCTTGCAGCCTGCGGCCAAATTTGCGGTGTAGGGCTGCATCCGACAAATAGGTGATGTGCGCGGCCATGCGTGCCACTGACAGGCCTTTGACGGGCTTGGTGCCCTTGATCTGATAGGCCCCGCCTTGCCAATCAGGGTCTGCCATCACGGCTTGTCGACCGACTTCATGGAAGGCGATATTCTGGGCAGAGTGACGCGCGGCAGAGGCAATCGGCATGGCAGCGCCCACGCGGTCGGGGCGGCTTGCAATCCATTCCAATACCTGCATGCCACCCATTGAGCCGCCAATAACGGCAAACAGGCGGTCTATCCCCAAATGGTCGATCAGGGCCGCTTGTGCGCGCACCATGTCGGCAATGGTGATGACAGGAAAGGACAAGCCATAGGGCTGGCCGTCTGGCCCGATGGAGGCTGGACCCGAGGTTCCCATACAGCCGCCTAAAACATTGGAGCAGATGACGAAATAACGATTGGTGTCGATGATTTGGCCTGGCCCTACCAAATTCGCCCACCAAGCGGGCTGACCCGTCACCGGATTGGGTCCAGCCACAAATTGGTCGCCTGTCAAAGCATGACAAATGAGCACAGCGTTGGATTTGGTGGCGTTGAGTTCACCCCAGGTCTCATAGCCGATTTCCAAGGGCGACAAGATCGCGCCGCTGTCTAAAGGCAGGCCAATGTCCAAACGAAGAATTTGCAAAGCGGAAGTCATGATGACAAGCCGATAGACGGACTTTAAGGAATGGTCGAGGGGCCTCGCACTTTTGATCCAGTCAGTGCAAGGTGCCCAAACAAAGATTTTAGGGAGTTACGTCCATGAGCGTCAATCAATTCGTGCTGGAAATGGGTCGTCAATCGTTTCGCGACATGCAGCTGGCGGCACAAAGCCAAGACGATTTGGCCGAAGGCGAAGCCATTCTTGCCATTTCGCGTTTCTCCTTGACGGCCAATAATGTGACCTATGCGATGTTTGGCGATGGCATGAAATATTGGAACTTCTTTCCAGCCAGCAGCGCCGGTTTCGGCCGCGTGCCGGTTTGGGGCTTTGCCGATGTGATTGCGTCTAAAGCTGAAGGGGTGGCGGTGGGCACCCGTGTTTATGGCTATTTCCCCATAGCCAACACGCTGAAGGTTCAGCCCGTCAAAGTCAGTGCTGCGGGCTTCCGCGATGGGGCGGCGCATCGGCAGGAAATGGCAGCTGCCTATAATCATTATAGCGTCGTCCAGCCCCAAGATGGCGAGACCGAAGGCCGGGTAGCCCTTTTAAAGCCCTTGTTTATGACAGGCTTTTTGCTCGATGACTGGATTGCCGATGAGCGGCATTGGGGCAGCGCCTATGTGATTTCTTCCAGTGCTTCTAGTAAAACCGCTTTGTCGATGAATGCGTGCTTGAAGCGGCGCGGTGGGGTGAAGCTGATTGGTCTCACCTCTGCCCGATCCAAGGCCTTTGTCGAAGCGACGGGCTATTATGATTTGGTTGTGACCTATGACCAATTGGCTGATTTGCCGTCTGAGGCGTCCGTCTATGTGGACTTTGCGGGCGATCCTGCGGTGACCGCTGGCGTGCACACCAAATTGGGTGATCTCCTACAGCAATCCATCATTGTAGGCGGCGCGCATTGGGACGCCGAGCGTTCCGCGGCCCCGGCCGCTTTGCCGGGTCCCAAACCGCAATTCTTCTTTGCCCCGGCTCATATGGCCCGCCTCAGCGCAGCTTGGGGTGGGGCAGAGTTTAATCGCGCGGTTGATGCTGCCTTTGACCGCTTTGCCCATGAATCGCGGGCTTGGCTCGATGTGGTAGAGGCACAAGGCTTTGACGCGGCCCAATCGGCTTGGAAGCGGCTTCTAGATAATGAAGTTTCCGCCAAAGAAGGCCTTGTCATAACCCTCTAATCGACCCAACCTGCGCGCCGAATCTGGCCCTTTAAGGAAGCCCTCATGATCAAAGATTTTCCGCTCGACTTTGCCCGCTTTAAGAAAATCTGGAAGCCCAATCAATGCTTGGCACTGCCGGTGGGCTTTCAAGCTGCTGAAACACCCGATCTGCAATCGGGGGTATTTCAAGCCAGTGTCTCCCAAGTGCGCGAAGCGTGGCTGGAGATCGCGCGCAGCCAGTCGCGTGTGTCGGATATTCGCGAGGAAGAGGGCCAGATCGAGGCGGTGCAGCGGACGGCGCTGGTTGGTTTTCCAGATTGGATAACTGCGATGCCGGTTGATTTGGGCGAAGGCAAAGCCTCTATCTGTGTGTTCTCCCGCTCAAAATACGGCATTCGCGACATGGGCGTGAATGAAAAGCGTGTTCGACTGTGGCTGTCGCTTTTGGCGCAAAAACTGCCAGCGGCGGGCTAAACAAGCGGTGAAACAAGTAGCTTTGACAATTCTGCGCTGGATCGGCCTCGTCTTCTTGGCGAGCATTCTGGCATGGACGGGAACGGGGTTAGCCATGGCAGCTGGGGGCTGGAAGAACCCGCCACGCGGGGTTTTCATTGAGGTTGAGGGCCGCAAGCAGCGTTTGGTCTGTGAGGGCGAGGCCCGGCCTGGCGAGCCCACCATTATCTTTGAATCGGGGGCCTATTCGGCGGCTGCGGACTGGGGTTATCTTCAGCCCGAAGTGGCCAAGACGGGCCGGACCTGTTCCTATGACCGGGCAGGCATGGGCTGGTCAGAGCCCTCCAAAGCCCCACGCGATCCGGCAACTTTGGCGCGTGAACTCAAAGCCTTGTTGAATGCCGCAGGCGAGAAGGGGTCATACATTCTGGTTGGTCATTCGATGGCAGGCCTATTGACGCGGGCCTATCTCAGCCAAAACCCGCAAGATGTGGTCGGGCTTGTCCTCATTGATGCCGCCGACCCGAGCGCGATTTCGATTCCTGAGGCGCAAGTCTGGATCAAGCGTTATCAAAGGCTTGCCCGGGTGGGTGCAGGCTTTGCCCAATTCGGCCTTGTGAAGCCTTTGGCACCCTTTTACGCCAATCGCATCGGCCTCAGTGGTATTGCCCTGAAAGAGAAGCGTCGCATGTTTGGCGCACCCTCACACATGCGCGCTTCGGCAGCTGAAATTGCGGCAACGATTGATGGCGCAGCGGTGGCAATGGCGGCGGATCCCTATTTGAAGAACATTCCCGTTGCTACCATAACCGCTGGCCCCGTAACCCCCGATCGTAGCGCATGGAAAGAAGCGCAGGCGCGACCGGCACGCCTATCTACGCGCGGATCGTCGATCAATGTTGAAGCGGCTAACCACACAACCATCCTCGGCCCGATTTATGGCCAAGCTGTGCTCGACGCAATTGCACGTGTGAAGCGCGACGCGGTTGCAGACTTGAGCAAATCAGCAGATCGACCCTAGGTGTGTTTCTCGCAGTAACGGGTGAGAAACCTGCTGCCGTTGGTAAGGCGATCTTAACCCCAAATAGGCTAGTTTGGGGGCAGATTTTTGGGAAATTCGCGCGTGCCGGTCAAACAAAGGACACCACAACGACTCGATTTGTCTTTGTTGTCGATTCTTGTCGTCGATGATCAGCCGTTTTTTCGCGTGCTGTTGACCGAGATTTTGCGCAATTTAGGCGTGCGTAGCGTGTCGGTCGCCGTAGATGGCGAGGATGGGCTTGATGCGTTTGACTCTGTCCGCCCCGATGTCCTCATCACCGATTGGATGATGCCCAATATCGACGGGATCGAGCTGACACGGCGTATCCGCGCGTCGGAAGATCAGACGCTGAAAGTAACCCCGATCATTTTGGTCACCGCCAATAATCGCAAAAGCCAGATCGAATTTGCCCGCAATTCTGGCGTGGATGAGTTCATCCTAAAGCCCGTTTCGGTGAAGTCGGTTTGTGATCGCCTGCGCGAAGTGATCGAGCGGCCCCGCAACTTCATCGATGATCCAGGCTATTCCGGCCCCTGCCGTCGCCGCCGGGCCGAACCCAGTTTCAAAGGGCCTTATCGTCGGTTTGACGATCCGCTCGAGATTGCGACCGAAGAAGAAATGATTGAATCCATGCGTTCGATCATGAATCTCGCAGTTGCTAGAATTGGTTTACTGCTCAATGCCTTGCGCGATGGCCGCACAGACATCCTGGCGCAAATGATGCGGGCAGTCAGCGAAGTGCACTCTATCGCCGACGAGATCCAAGACTTCCATGTTTCACGGGTAGCACAGCTCTTGCGGACCTATCTCACACGGTCCAGCAGCCCCGAAACCGTACGACCCGATGTGATCCAAACCCATTTGAACGCGATTGATGTCTTGTTTAAGACGCCTAATCTGCAGACCCGCATGCGCGATCAAGTGGTAAGCGGCTTGGAAGAGGTTGTCGCCAAAGTCGGCGTTGCTTAGCCAGCTTGCCCATATTCCGGCACGATCACCGCTTTCCCGACAAGCTGTCGCGACACCATCAGATCAAACGCCGCCCGCACCTCTGTCAGGCCATATACAGCCCCCACATGCGGCTTTAAGCTGCCACTGGCCACCAGATCATAGACGGCTTGCACATTCTCGCGCCCACGCTCTGGGAATTGGCGGCCATATTCGCCCGCCCGCACCCCCATAACTGAAAAGCCTTTGATCAGAGGCATATTGACCGACACCGTTGGAATCCGGCCACTGGTAAAGCCGATGACCAACAGGCGGCCATCAAAAGCCATACAACGCACGCTTTCATCAAAGACATCGCCGCCCACGGGGTCAAACACCACATCGGCCCCGCGTCCATCTGAAAGCGCCTTGACCGCCTCCCGAAACCCATCTTGCACCAGCACGGTGTGCTCCACACCCAAGGCACGCAGGGCCTGTAACTTGGCCGATGAAGCTGAGGTCGCGATGACACGTGCCCCCATATGCAGGCCCAATTGAACCGCCGCGAGCCCCACCCCACCGGCTGCGCCATGCACCAAAAGTGTCTCACCCGCTTGCAGATTTGCCCGCCTCACCAAAGCGACATAAGCGGTCAGATATGCGGCCTGGAAAGCGGCTGCTTCCTCCCAACTCAAATTGGGCGGCTTTTTCTGAATGGCGGCAGCTGGCAGGGCGACAAATTCGGCAAAACCACCCATACGTGCCCCGCCAATCACTTCATCGCCAAGGGACCAATCCGTCACGCCCTCGCCAAGGGCGACAATTTCGCCAGCACAATCAAGGCCCGGCACAAAGGGTGGGTCTGGCTTGAATTGATATTTGCCCTGGCACATCAAAATGTCTGGGAAATTGACGCTGGTGGCCCGAACCGCGATCAGGACTTCGCCTGCCCGTGGTTCTGGCATCGCAAGATCAGCTAGGCCTGTGCCTGTCAGATCATCAGTAATGGCATGGCACACAAAGGCGCGCATCACCCACCCATGGCGCGATAGGCGCGCGCGGCAATTGCCGCAATTTCCCGACACGCCCGATCGGCATGAGGCACGGCCCCCGTGTAGGCGGTAAAGCCATGGGCGAGGCTGTCATAGCATTGATAATGCACCTTAACATCGGCCGCCTCTAAAGCCTCGGCATAGGCTTTGCCCTGATCGCGCAGGGGGTCGTGGCCGGCAGTGATGACAATCGCCGGGGCCAGTCCTGCAAGGCTTGGGGCCAAAGCGGGGGAGACGCGCAAATCTGCGCCCAAATTAGGATCGGGCAAATAATTGGCCATAAACCACGCCATAATCTCCGCGGTCAGCGGATAGGCATCGGCGCAGGATTGCATCGAGCCATCGGTGGCAAGGATGGTGGTGGCAGGATAGATCAAAAGCTGCAAGAAGGGCTGTGCCAACTCGCGCCGTTGCATCTCTTGGGCCAAGATCGCACTAAAATTCCCGCCCATGGAATCGCCACCCACAGCAGCAAGCCCAGCTGGAGCACCAAATTCGGCTGCATGCTCGCGCGCCCAAAGATAGGAATCGATCGCATCATTCAGGCCAGCTGGCCAAGGATGTTCGGGCGCGAGGCGATAATCGACCGACAAGACCGGGCACCCAATTGTTTTGGCAAGGATCGAGCAAAAGGCGTGGCAGGTTTCAAGACTGCCCACCACACCGCCACCAAAATGATAAAAGACAAACAAGGGGGCCTGTGGGTTTTGGTTGGACGGGCGATAGCTGCGGGCCTTGATCGTGCGGCCTTCGAGCTCAAGCTCACGATCTTGGCAGCTCACCCCGGATTCCAACGGGCCGCCAAACAGTGTGGTTAGAATTTCGGTTCCCTGCCGGGCAAATTCCGGGGTCAGTTCTGGCGGTGCGCCGCGTTTTGCGACGCTATGGGCGATGAATTGAAAGCGCGCATCCAAAGTCCGGCCATCGCGCACGACAGGTTTGCCGCCGGCCATGGAGACAAGAAGTGGGTCCGGCAGTTTCAACAGCAAATTGACGATGGTTTTTTGAAGGCTCATGCTTGCATCTCGCTTTGAACGCGCTGAGATCCGCCCAGCACAAAATAAGCAGCAAAACGGGCTGCAGCCGGAATATCCTTGATCCGGCCCCGTAACAGGCGGTCGCCAATTTCTTGCGCAATACCCACGCACGATGCGGTCAAAAGCTCAGGGTCGACATGGTCTAGCTTGAACTCGGTGGCAAAGGCGATGATGTCGGCCTTCAATTCGTCAAACAGGGCGAGGCTTTCTGGCGTGTCAAAGCGGACGCGGGTCCATTCTGGCATGGCTGCCATTTCGCGATCAACGGATTGATCGTTCATAAGAAAATTGAAGTAAGCCTCAAAGGCCGTGATCATAAAGGCTTGAAAGTCTTGACCCGCGCTTTCCCGTGCGGCGCGCAAAAGCGGCTTAAAGCGCGCAACGCCATCATCATGGAGTGCGTGGAAGACTTCTTCCTTGGATTTGAAATAATTATAAAAAGTGCCCGAGGCGAGTTCGGTGCGGCGAATGATGTCGCGCACCGTAGTACCCTCATAGCCCAGTTCGGCAAAAATCTGCCGTCCGGCTTCAAGAATGGCCGCCCGATTGGCCAGCTTGGTTTGCTCGCGCTTACCTGCTTGGTTGCCTTCAAGGCTCTCCGCCCTATCCTTCTGTGTGGATACGGAAGTGGATTTCATGGCTCTTAGCACCTGCACCGGGATAGATCTCTGTTCTTGGGGGTACCAAATGCACCTAGTTGCAACAGCTTGGCGAAAAGCTGACATCGCGTCAACATCGTATCCGGGCTGCGACTGTTATCTGTCGGGTGTGCCCTGCAGATGAGCCAACTTGCGCCCGACCGCCAAAAAACACCGCGTGTCACAATCTGGTTTGATGGTGATTGCCCCTTGTGTCGCGCCGAGATCGCGCTTTACCAAAAGCTTGATCGAAAGGCTGGCCGTGTGGCCTTTGTGGATCTAACTGGCGATGGCACGTGCCCCCTTAATCGAGCCGATATGCTCGCCCGTTTTCATGCCCAAGAAGCAGGGGGGCCCGTGATCTCGGGCGCGAAGGCCTTTGCAGCCATGTGGAAGCAAGTCACGCCGTTTCAGCCCTTGGGCTATCTGGCGCAATTGCCGATCATTCTGCCTTTTCTCGATTGGCTCTATGGTCAGTTTCTAAAGGTGCGCCCTCGTTTACAAACCATCATGGTGGCCCGTGAAAAACGCTAAAGGTAAAGTCGTTGCCAAAGCCAATCTGCCTGACAAGCCGTGCAAGGCCTGCGGCAGACCATTTTCATGGCGCAAAAAATGGGCGCGCGATTGGGATCAGGTCCTTTATTGCAGCGACAAATGCCGGATGAGCGCGAAAGGCTAGCGCGCGCCTTGGCGTTGTACCAACCACACCCCGAACAATAGGATCGCCAAGGCAGCAAAGGTCGTTGCGGGCAGGGCCTCGCCAAAGGCCAATGCGCCAACGAGGATAGACCAGAATGGTGCCAAATTGCCGACATTGGACATAAAGACCGGTCCAACGCGGCGGATCGTCAATACATAAACGAGGTTCGCAATCCCGGTTGATAGGATTCCAAGGCCCAAGATGGCGAGGATGTGGCGGGCCTCAAGATGTATGCCGCCAGCTGGCCAGTCATGGATGGCAAGCGGCAAGGATAGGATCGCTGCGACGAGCACAAAGCCACAACTCATCGCAACAGGGTTCAAGTTGGGATTGACCATGCGCACCATCACGCTGGTGGAGCCATAAAGGACGGCCGCGACCAGCAGGAGAAGTTGGGAGACAACCGGCGTCGCCCCAATTCCATGGTCTGACAGGGCAGGGGCAAAGAGCAGGCAAACGCCTAAAAAGCCGACCCCGACGCCGACCGCGCGCTTGAGGTTCAACCGCTCACTCGGCACCAAAAAATGGCAGAGGATGGCGACGGTCAGGGGGGCTGCAGCAATATAAATCGCCGCCAAAGCCGAGGGCACCGTCTTTTGCGCAATAGAAATCAACAAAAAGGGCAGAAGCGTGCCGGTTGCCCCAATCAGGGTCAGCACGCCCCAGGTCTTATAATCGTCCAAACGGGGCAAGCGCGCCCGCATGCCGATACAGCCAAGGCCCAAAACAAACGCCCCGATGCATAGGCGACAGGCCACCAGAACTGAGGGGGGCAAGACCTCGACACCAATATGGGTGCCTGCATAGGCAGAGCCCCATAAAATGACCAAAATGGCCAAAAGGCTCCAATCAAGGAGGCCGGGGCGGGAAGGGCTGGTAGGTGACGACACAGGCATGGGCGTGCCACGCCCCGCGCAGGTGCGCAAGGCCTGTCCTCACTCTGACACGCTTCTCTTAGGCGGGATTGGCCTTGTCCCATGCCATCACGGCGCGCGCATCCCGGGGGGTGATGTCGGGGAAGCCTGGCAAAGCGGTTGCCGGGTCAAAGAACTTCCAACTGCGGGCGCATTTGATGCCGGGGGCGCGTTCGAACACGACGGCCACGCCGGTCACATCTTCAAGGCGGAAAGCCTCTGCCGGTCCCTCGCCATTGCGAAGCTCTAACCCCGAGGTGATGCACAATTCGGCCAAATCTTCCTGCCCGATGGCAGTGCGAATGGCATCATTGGTGACATAGACGACAGGGGCGGCCTCAAGCGAGGAGCCAATCGTCTTTTCCCGGCGCTGAACTTCCAAAGCCCCTGTTACAACCCGGCGCAAGTCGCGCAAATGGCCCATGCGGGTGGCCAAAGCCGTATCCTGCCATTCTGCTGGATCATCTTGCAGGGAACGCAGATGAATCGACTCGGCCTCTGGGAAACGCGTGCCCCAAGCTTCTTCGGTGGTGAAGGGCAGGATGGGGGCAAGCCACAACAGCATGCGTTCAAACAATAGGTCCAGCACCGTCTGGCTGGCACGGCGGCGCAAGCTGTCTAACTCGTCGCAATAAAGCGCATCCTTGCGCACATCGACATACAGGGCTGAAACATCGAGATTGGCAAAGTCTGACACGGCAGACAAAGCCCGCTTGAAGTCGTAATCCATCCAAGCCGCGCGCACTTCTTGGCCGACCTCAAAGGCGCGCCCCAAGAGCCATTTTTCCAACACAGGCATGTCGGCATAAGCGACAGCCTTGTCGGGGCTGAAATCCTTCAAGCTTGCCAGCATATAGCGCAGCGTGTTGCGCAGTTTGCGGTAGGTTTCGCTTGCTTGATCTAGAATGGTTTTGCCCAGAGCCAATTCATTGGTGTAGTCGGCCGCTGCAAATAACAGGCGCAGGATTTCCATACCGTTTTGGCGCAGCACATCTTCCAGCTCAATCCCATTGCCCAAGCTCTTGGACATTTTGCGGCCTTGCTCGTCCACAATCATGCCATGGGTGCGCACCGCCTTATAAGGCGCTTTGCCGCGGGTCGAGCAGCTTTCGAGAAGCGAGGATTGGAACCAGCCGCGATGCTGGTCAGAGCCTTCCAGATAGAGGTCAGCTTGGGTATCTTCGCCATAGCGCTTGCGCGTGACAAAGGCATGGGTGCAGCCGGAGTCAAACCAAACGTCGAGAATGTCTTCCACCTTCTCATAGTCGGCCGGATCATAGGCATCGCCTAAGAAGAATTTCGCATCATTGGTGAACCAAGCGTCTGCCCCACCGGTGCGCATTGCCGCCAAAATCCGCGCATTAACGGCTTCATCCTGCAGGATGGTCGCGGTTTCTTTGTGGACGAACATGACCAAAGGAACGCCCCAGGCGCGCTGGCGGCTGATCAACCAGTCTGGCCGTTCACTCACCATGGCGGTGATGCGGTTAGAGCCTGCCTCATTGCCCCAATCGGTCGCAGCAATCTCTGCCATCGCGACGTCGCGCAAGGTCTTGCCACCCAGATGGGCGACGGGCTTGTCCATGGCGATGAACCATTGCGGGGTGTTGCGATAGATCAAAGGCGCTTTAGAACGCCACGAGTGGGGATATTGGTGGGTGAGGCGGCCGCGCGCCAACAGCCCGCCTGCTTCGATCAAGGCGGCGATGACCGCACCATTGGCAGGGCCTTCTTTACCAGCCTTTTTGCCTTCAAGCTCCAGAACCGCCAAGCCCTCAAAGCCCGGTGCCTCTTTGGTATAGCGGCCGTCGGCATCCACGGTGAAGGGGATATCGGCTTGGGGCAGCCCAGACTTCATCCAGACCAGATAATCGTCGGTCCCGTGGCTGGGGGCAGTATGCACAAAGCCTGTCCCGGCTTCATCGGTCACATGGTCGCCAGAAAGCAGAGGTACATCAAAGTCATAGCCCTTGCCGCGCAAGGGGTGGGCGCAGGTGGCTGTTGAGGGATCAAAGTCAGCCACGCGCTTGGCGGCAGCAATCTTGGCCGCGCCAAACACATCATCCTTCAGCTTATCAGCCACAACGAGGCGGTCGCCGGGGGCTGCCCAAGGTTCAAACGCGAGGTCGGCCTCCATGGCTTCAACTTCATAGACCCCATAGGCAATGTCGGGCGAATAACTCACAGCGCGATTGCCCGGAATGGTCCAAGGTGTGGTGGTCCAGATGATCAGGCTCGCACCCGTCGCAGGGCCCGTGAGGATCGGAAACTTCACCCAAATGGTCGGGCTGACCTTTTCTTGATACTCCACTTCGGCTTCAGCCAGCGACGTGCGCTCCACCGGGCTCCACATCACGGGCTTGGAGCCGCGGAACACGAGGCCGGTTTTGACGACTTTCAAGAATTCCTCAGCGATCGTGGCTTCAGCTTCGTAATCCATCGTGAGGTAAGGATTGGCGAAATTGGCCATCAGGCCCATGCGCTGGCGTTCACCGCTTTGGATGTCCACCCATTTTTGCGCATAGACGCGGCAGGCCGCGCGGAATTCAGCGGCTGGCACTTCGTCCTTCTTGCGGCCCTTGGCGCGAAACTCTTCTTCGACTTTCCATTCAATCGGCAGACCATGGCAATCCCAGCCGGGCACAAAGTCGGCGTCAAAGCCCAGAACTTGGCGCGAGCGGCAGACAAAGTCCTTCAGACTATTATTCAGCGAATGGCCAATATGAGAGTTGCCGTTCGC
>NZ_JADCBK010000137.1 GCF_020253525.1 Aquidulcibacter sp. | reverse complement strand
TGGTAGAGTCGGGATGTGGCGCGGTAGCAGGAGGTTTTGCATAGCGGTTGCCGTCCCTTTCGTCTGACGGTGCCTCAATAGCCAACCATAACCCCGTTTCCACATCCCTCTCATCGAACCGGACTTGCAGATCTCCCGCATCCGGCTCTCGGACAAGAGCTCACGCCTACGCCCACGCCACGCTGCGCCCTCGTGCTGCCAGACGTACGAGACCGTAGTACCCGTAAAGGTGCGAGAGTGGATACGTCCCGCCCTTGCGTCGCCTGACCTTGTACTTGCTGCGCAACCACCGACGCAACCGTGTCGCCGTGTAGTTGTCGAGCGCTCGATAAGCGCGGCTGACCGTCCCTACACTGAAGTAGTTCGCCCAGCCGCCTAGCGTGCGGTTCAACTTCCGCACCAGCTCCTCGGTATGCTGCCAGCCCCTGTTCAGCTCGGTCAGCGCATGGACCTTCTCGACCATGCGCCGGATGCTTTTCTTCGACGGCCACTGAGCCACGCGTGGCTTTCCCGTTGTCGCCGAATACCGCCTGCCAAACGTGTATCCCAGAAAGTCGAACGTCTCTTCCGGTACCTTACAGAGTCGTGTCTTGTCCTCATTCACCGTCAGCTTCAGTTTCCCCATGATCGCCCGCATCCATTGCAGGGCTTCTTCCGCCTTGCCGTGTTTGCACAAAATCACTAGGTCGTCTGCGTAGGTGACGATACAACTGCCCAGACGTCGCTCCAGCCCCAGCTTCTTCCACATCAACACAAACCGTCGCATATACAAATTCGACAGCAGTGGCGAGATGGGGGAGCCTTGCGGAATACCCCGACCCTTGTCCTTGGCCTCAGTGGTTCGTGTCTTCCGCCCGCGCTGGTCGGTTTCTTCAACAGCGCACACAAGCCACATCTTGATCAGATGCATCACACGCCGATCCACAATGCGTCGCGCAAGCGACTGCATCAGTTCGGCGTGCGGAATGCTGCCAAAGTAGTCCGCGAGGTCGGCGTCCACGACTTCCGTCTGGCCGCGGTGCAGCCGTTCTCCCACGTCATTGACTGCCTGCTGGGCATTGCGGCCCGGCCGGTAGGCATACTGCTCGGCGGGAAGGTCGGCTTCGAAGATCGGCTCCAGCACAAGCATTGCTGCTGTCATGCAGGTGCGATCCTTCAGGGTCGAGATACCCAGCGGCCGAAGCTTGCCATTGGGTTTCGGTATAAACACTCTTCGTATTGGTTCCGGTCGATAGCGCTCCTCCCGGAGGGCCTGCGCCAGTTCCGCCAACCATCGCTCGACGCCATACGCTTCGACATCCGCAAAGTCCTGTCCATCCAAACCCGGTGCACCCTTGTTCGAGCGGCACTGGGCGTAGGCATGAGCCAGAATGTCCTTGCGGTAAATCTTGTCGTACAGCGCGTAGAAACGATAGTCGGCTTCTGACTTCGCTTTCGCGTGTAACGCCATCTGCAGTTTCTGAACACCAATCGGAGTTGATAGGTTACCCAATCTCCACGTCCTCGCTACGTCTTGCGTCTGTCTTGAACCAAGGCCCCTTCCCTCCACCGGCATTACTCGGCTTCAACGGTACTACGGGCCTCTCCGCCACCCCACCGCGCCCGAACCTGCTCTCACGAGCGTTCGGTTGGCCATCCCTGGCCACGACGTGGGGTTTCCCGTGTTGCGCGCGCTTTCCTTGTGTACATGCTGTTGCCACTACCCCGGCGCAGCGACTGGGCCTACTACCTTGCTCATTGACACCCACTCGTATCAGCCTTCCCCGAAAGGGTCGTCGGGTCGGCCTGCACATCGTCCTTTTCGAGGCTTGCTCAGCATTCACTCGCGTTACGGCCTGCACACTCGCGCTGTCACCAATTCGTGACACTCTTTACCCGAAGGCTTCAGCCATTTTGTTACCTCCATGACTGCTCCGGTTGCTTCCGGCTGGAGCATTTCGCCGGGTGGGGCTTACACCCACAAGAAAGCGCCGCCTTTGCACGGCGCACACCCATTGCGGTCATTCGATTTTCCCGAAAGCGGACATAGCGGCTAGTCTATTCGCTGCTACTTAACGACAACCTTCGTGAATTTGTACCTCTTTGATTGAAGGTATTGATCCGGCAATATTTAACTTGAAATATTGTATAGTGCCATCATATAGGGATGATGGAAACCATCGACATGAGAAAACTGACACGGGAAGCCCGACATGAGCGGCGCGTGCAAGTCATTCGGCTGCGCAAAGCGGGTCGTACCTATGACGAAATTGCCACTCTGACGGGTCTGAGTCGCACGGGCGTGTTTGACATCTGCAAACGCCACGCGGCATCGGGGTCTTCTGCGTTGCACGACGCAGCGGGCGGGCGCAAGCTTGGTGAGCAACGTCTGCTCAGTCCTGCGCAAGAGGCCTTGGTGCAAAAGCTCATTGCCGACAAGACGCCCGATCAACTCAAAATGCCCTACGCGCTGTGGAGCCGTGCGGCGGTAGCCGAACTCATCGAGCAGCGCTTTGGATTGAAGCTCAAGGTCCGCACCATGGGCATGTACCTGCAGCGCTGGGGCTTTACGCCGCAAAAGCCCATGCGCAAGGCCTACGAGCAGTCGCCTGCGGCAGTAAAGAAGTGGCTGGATGAGGATTACCCGGCGCTTGCGCAGCGAGCCCGGGCTGAAGGTACTGAGATTCACTGGGGTGATGAGAGTGGGCTGCGCAGCGACGATGTGCGCGGTCGCAGTTACGCACCCCGGGGCGAAACGCCCGTGGTGCGCGTACCCAACAAACGCCATGGACTGTCCATCATCTCTACGGTGACCAACAAGGGGCAGATGCGCTGGCGCATATTTGATGGGGCGCTGAACTCGACGATCCTTATCGACTTCTTCAAGCGCCTGATCAAGGGACAAAAGAAGAAAGTGTTCCTGATTCTGGACAACCTGCGGGTGCACCATAGCAAGCCGGTAAAGCATTGGTTGGCTCAACACGCTGAGTACATCGAGGTGTTCTACCTGCCCAGTTACAGCCCCGAGCTCAACCCTGACGAAATGGCCAATGCCGACCTCAAGCAGGCGGTGACGAAGCTGGCACCGGCGCGAACCAAGCTGCAACTGGTCAAGGCCACCGCACGCCACTTGCGCAGCGTGCAGCGTCAACCGCAGCGGATCAAGAAATACTTCGAGCATGATCCGGTTCGTTATGCTGCTTGATTCAAGTACATTAATGCCGACTCAATAAAACACTGTTTTTGTTGCGGGAATGGGTAGGCTGATTTGAATACGGAACCCGCCCTGTGCCATATTTTCAGCATGTACTGTGCCGCCGTGCGCCTGAACTGCACTTAGTGTTATCGCAAGTCCAAGTCCGTAGCCTTCTCCTTCGCTGGTCGTGCTGCGGACAAAGGGGTCGAAAATACTTAACAGTTCGTCTTCAGGTACACCTTTACCCAAATCCTCCGCGTCTATTTTAACTGCCTGATCTTTGATACTAGCGCGAAGAGTGATGATTGAATTTTTCGGAGCATAACGTAGGGCATTCTGAACTACATTACTTAGTGCGCGATGAAGTAATTCATGATGAATCATTAAACTCAAATTGGCAGGACAATCAATTTTGATCGTGCATTTTTTTTCTGTGGCTTCAAAACGTGCATCGTCAGAAATGGCGAGTAATAACTCATCAATATTGATGAGTTCAGAGGGGTCGATGATTTTTTCCGATTTCAGTCGGGCGAGTGTGAGTAATTCGTTCACGAGCGTATTCATCTGTTCAATATCTGCAACCGCACGTGTCGTTAATTCGGTTTGAT
>NZ_JADCBK010000136.1 GCF_020253525.1 Aquidulcibacter sp. | reverse complement strand
TGAGGCCGTTTCTTGGGACTTGTCGGCAACCTATGAAGCCACCGAGTCGGTCAATGTGTATGCCCGCGCTGCCCGCGGCTATCGCGCCCCTTCCATCCAAGGCCGCATCTTGTTCGGGACAGCCGTCACGACGGCAAAGTCTGAATTTGTGACCTCATTTGAAGCTGGCGTAAAGGCCTTCGCACTGGACAGAAAGCTCCGGGCAGACTTCAACGTCTTCGCCATGAATATTGAAGACCAGCAATTCACCGCTATCGGCGGCGCTGGTAACTTTAACCAATTGTTGAATGCCAAAGAAGGCAAGGCTTCGGGCTTCGAGGCCGAACTCCAATGGTTGCCAACCCAGAATCTATCATTTGCTGGTTCGCTCTCTTACAACAAAACCGAGATCAACGACCCAACCCTGACTGTGGGTGCATGTGGTGCACCTTGCACCATTCAAAACCCAGTGGTCGGCGGCAATGCACGGATTGATGGCAACCCCTTCCCTAACGCTCCAGAATGGATTGCCAACGTGTCGGCAAAATATTCCAAGCCATTCGGCAATGGTCACGAATTCTTCGCGCTGACCGACTGGACCTATAAGGGTGAGACATATTTCACCCTCTATAAGTCGATCGAATTCTCCGAAGACGGCTATTGGGAAGGCGGACTGCGCACGGGGGTCACCTTGTTTGACAACAAGTATGAGATCGCCGCCTATGGCCGTAACATTACCAATGAAGAGCGTTTGGTCGGAGGTATCGACTTCAACAATCTGACCGGCTTCACCAACGCGCCACGCATTTGGGGCATTGAAGCAAAAGTCAATTTCTAAACTTTTCGCTGCATAAACCTCGTCAAAATGGGCGGGCCTGACAGACATCTGTCGGGCCCGTTTTTTCTGCAGCACCGCACTGGCGACTTGTAGGCCTTACTCGGTTATAGTGTCGGTCTGCATGGGGGGATGCGCGTGATCGCTTTATTCGGCGATATTCATTCAAATATCCAAGCGCTTGAAGCGTGTTTGGAGGATGCCGAGGCGCACGGCGTGACCCGCTATGTGTTTTTGGGCGATTTTGTTGGCTATGGCGGCGACCCCGGCAAAGTTCTGGCTTTGATCGAATCCATGGTCGCTGGAGGCGCGGCAGCCGTCAAAGGCAATCACGACGATATGGCCAGCGACTTTGATCGCGAGATGAATGAGACTGCAGCAAGTGCGGCCAATTGGACACGCGCGCAGCTCTCACGAGACCAGCAAGCCTTCCTTGAAAGCTTGCCTTTGGTGATTGAGGACGAGGACCGCCTCTATGTCCATGCCGATGCATCCGCGCCAGCGAAATGGCGCTATGTGACCGATTGTGCCAGCGCACAGCTTTCATTGGAAGGCACACAAAGCCGCATCGTAGTGTGTGGTCACGTCCATCAGCCAGCAATTTACGGCTTGGCGGGTGATGGCTCGATCTCACGCTTTGTACCCGCAGATGAGGCCAAAGTCCCGCTTTTGAGCTCACGGCGTTGGCACGTGGTTTTGCCTAGCGTCGGCCAGCCACGCGATGGCAATCCCCTCGCCGGATATGGACTGTATGATCCAACGAGCCGACAACTCGAATTCCGACGCTTACCTTATGATATTGACGGCGCCGCTGCTTCCATTCGGGCGGCGGGCTTACCCGGGCGATTAGCTGACCGCCTGCATCTAGGGCGATAGTCAATGGTGGCGTCGCACATGATCGAAACCGGCATGGTGATTGACGATTTCACAATTGGCGAGATTGTGCATCGCGGCGGGATGGCCGTCTTGTGGCGCTGCACGCACCCTGAAATTCCCTTCCCGCTTTTGATGAAAGTCCCGCGGCTTGCCGATGGCGAGGATCCTGCAGCGATCGTCAGCTTTGAGATGGAGCAAATGATCCTGCCGCGCCTGTCTGGTCAACATGTGCCAAAGACGTTTGGCGTCGGCGACTTCTCCAAGCAGCCCTATATTGTGATGGAGGAAATTGAGGGGGAAACGCTCCTGCCGAAGCTAAAGGAATTGCCCCTTCTTGGCAGTGAAGTGGCCAGCATCGGCATCGCGTTGGCTACGGCACTCGACTCACTTCACCGGCAAAACGTCATCCACCTAGACCTCAAGCCCTCCAACATCCTGTTTCGGGCAAGTGGAGAAGCGGTGTTGATTGATTACGGTCTTTCACACCACACCGATTTGCCCGACCTGATGGCCGAGCAATTTCGACTGCCTTATGGCACAGCCCCGTATATGGCACCGGAACAAGTTCTGGGCGTACGCAATTATCGACGCTCAGATGTCTTTGCTTTGGGTGTTCTTCTATACTTTTTTTCAACCGCCGTCCGGCCCTTTGGCGATCCGATCAGCCTTAAGGGACTTAAGGAGCGCCTGTGGCGCGACCCCATTCCGCCCCGTCGGTGGCGGGAAGATATTCCGCCTTGGCTACAGGAAGTCATCCTGCGCTGCCTGGAGCCTAATCCAGAGCAGCGCTATCCCACAGCCGCGCAAGTGGCGTTTGACCTCAAGAACCCTGACCAAATCATGCTGACCTCACGCGGTCAGCGCTTGCGCCAGGATTCTTGGCTGACGGCCTTTCGTCGCAAGCATAATCGCGAGACTTATGCCCCAGCCCGCAAGTTGGCTAGTCAAAGTAAGTTCGCTGCAGCACCGATCATTTTGGTGGCCCTCGACCCCACCACAATTAATGGCCCATTAGGTCGCGCTCTGCGGGATAAGTTGCAAAGTACTTTGGCAGCTACGCCAGATGCGCGTGCGGTCGTCATGACCGTGCTCAACAATAGTGTTGCAGGGTTGGATCAAAATCCTGTTGTCTCCTCGCCCAATCGGCACGTCGCCCGGATCGTTGCCTTAAAGCAATGGGCCAAGCCCTTGGGTTTGAGTGAACAGGCGATTTCTTACCATGTGCCCGAGGCCCTCAATACCGCAGAGGCGATTTTTGACTATGCCCGCGCCAATCATGTTGATCACATCATTATGGGTGCGCGGGCTGAAAGCACGGTTCGCAATCTTTTAGGTGCGGTTTCAGCCCAGGTTTCCGCCCATGCCCCCTGCACGGTGACCGTTGTTCGACGCCGTGAATGGCCGATTTCAGATGAAGGCGATAAGTCATAGGAGTTTAAGATGAAAAATATAGTTAGGTATTTGAGTTTACATAAATTAGTAGCCGTTCTTTTCTTTTTAAGTTCCAATCCAACCCACGCGCAGGGTGTTAGACCCGTCGATGTTCAAACCGCTTTTGCCAATGGCGTCATCGCCTGTTCAAAAGCTGTAGGCCGCGATGTTGCACTTGAGACATCGGATGCACTTGAACAGGGAACCATTTCGCTTGCAGACCCCAATACACCGGCCCTGTTGACAGCCGGCGAAGGCGAGAAACTCTATGATGTCGCTCCGGCCAAGGGGATTGCCGTTATCCTCGTTGATACCGCCAAAAACTGTCAAATCATGGCTTACGGCCCGCGTGTTCTGCCGACTTATGCTTTGGTCGAAAAGGAGTTAAAGGAGCGGTCCAATCAATGGACAAAAATTCAAAAGGAAACAACGCCAGAAGACTTTATCGAACGCTATGAACGCGTCGAAAGTGATGGCAGCGTCGTCCATGTTTTCTTGATGGGTGGTGAGCCCGGTATGGGCTCACGAATCTTTCGATTTCCGATGTTTACAGCCGATGTGAAGCGCTATCCTGCCAATTATTTGCAAGCAGCAACAACGGCCTTCGCAGACGGAGCCCAACAATGCGCAAATGCGATGCACCAAGCAATCACGCTGGATACCCTGCCCGCTGAAAACTTGCGCGACTGGACTTTACTTGAACAAAGAAAGAGTCCCGGACAAACCTATAGTCGCTATGGGATGACACCGATCAACGACATCGTCACCTTGTCTTCAACCGGCAGGTCCAACTGCTTTGTTGGCGCGGCGTGGCTGGATGCAGAGGGTGCACTGAATGCTTCCTTGGCAAAGCTGTCGCAAACATTCCCAAGCATGAAAGAAGTGGGCCGACGCGACCGCAACAATGTCAGAACAATTCTACTGACATTCAAGGATACCAATCAGACTGACGTTCTACTCGTATTCACTTTGGACAAGATTGGCGGCGTGAGCGCTTCAGAAAAGCGAGCGAGATTGAGTTTAGTGATCCAAAGGGGCGACCAACAGAAGTAATGGATGGTGTCCCTTTCAAAATCAGGCCTTTGAGTTTAGGAAGATGGCCATGTCACACAATAGCTTTGGCCATCTTTTCCGTGTCACCACTTGGGGCGAAAGCCATGGGCCTGCGTTGGGCTGTGTGATTGATGGCTGTCCGGCGGGCCTTGCGTTAACGCCTGCCGATATTCAAGCCGATCTTGATCGTCGTAAACCCGGGACCAGCCGCTTTGTCACCCAACGCCGCGAAGCCGATGAAGTGCGTATTCTATCCGGCGTTTTTGAAGATGATCGAACAGGTGGCCCAATCACTACCGGCACACCCATTAGCTTGATGATTGAAAATACCGATCAGCGTAGCAAGGACTATTCCGAAATCCGCGACAAATGGCGACCTGGGCATGCAGATTACACCTATGACGTCAAATATGGTGTGCGTGACTATCGCGGTGGCGGCCGGTCAAGTGCGCGTGAAACTGCCGCCCGTGTTGCGGCAGGCGCGGTCGCCAGAAGAGTTTTGGGGCCAAATATCACAATCCAATGCGCGTTAATCCAGATCGGCCCTCACAAGATTAATCGCGCTAATTGGGACTGGTCGCAAACGCGCGAAAACCCTTTCTTTGCCCCCGATGCCGCCATCGTGCCCGTGTGGGAGGCCTATCTGGATGAAGTTCGTAAGGCAGGATCTTCGACTGGGGCTGTGCTGGAAGTTGTCGCTTCAGGTGTACCGGCGGGGTGGGGCGCGCCGATCTACGGCAAACTCGACAGTGATCTGGCTTCGGCGTTAATGTCCATCAATGCGGTAAAAGGTGTTGAGATTGGCGCAGGCTTTGCGGCGGCAATGTTGAGTGGTGAGACCAATGCCGATGAGATGCGCCGCGGGCCCACTGGCGAGGTGGTGTTTGCGTCCAATAACAATGGTGGCATCTTGGGAGGCATCAGCACGGGGCAAGACATCATTGCCCGTTTCGCCATCAAGCCGACCTCTTCTATCCTAAACGAAGTCAATAGCTTAAACCGCGATCTTGACGAGGTCTCACTTCGAACCATCGGTCGGCACGACCCTTGCGTGGGAATAAGAGCGGCGCCAGTTGGGGAAGCCATGGTCGCGTGCGTCTTGGCCGACCATATGCTGCGGCATCGTGGCCAAAAAGGTGGTTAGTGCGGATGGGGCCATCTGATCGACCAGAGCTTTTAGGGCGCGTGTTCATCAGTGATTTTGACTCTCGGCCTGCCCGTGCCTTTGTGCTTGCCGGTATTGGCCTGTTCGGCTTAGCTGGATTTGCAAGCCTTGCCTTTCTTCGGACCATCCCCCTGGTTCCGCTGCTTTGTATGGTGGCATTGGTCTTTCATTTCGCTCCTGCCCTTTGGCCGCGCAAATCAGCAATCAACTTGACGGCAGACGGCTTTCGCCTTGATGGTCTCGGCCTGATCCCATGGGAAGCGATTGGGACGGTTACCTATCACGAGCGGCAGATCAATCAGAACGCGAATGCTCGTGTGATAGCCTTGCTAGAAATCGAGCTGATCGCAACTTTTAATCTGGCAATTGTGCGCCCAGATACAAACCCACCGTGGCGACGCTGGCAGGCCAGGAACTGGCGTAAGGTTGGCGACAGCCACCTTACGATCCTGTTGTCTGGTCTTACCGACAGCCCAAGAGATATTCGTCAGGCCTTTGAAGTCTTTCTCGGCTATCCGATCACAGGTCCGCGTGGGCTGATTGCTTGAGCTTAGCTTTGACCATTTTGACGGTAACAAACACCAAAATGGCAGAGATTAGTCCAATCGCCATATAAAGTTGGCCTTTCTCGCCCGCGACTGTGCCGACCGTGGCGATCAAGACCCAAGCAACAAGGGTGTAGGCCACGGCCGACACCACAATCCAGCAGGCAAACAAACCAAAAGGGACACCAAAAAATCCAGCGGCTATGTAAGCAGGAATGCGTGTACCCGGCACGAAGCGGGCGATCATGAGAGTCTTTCCGGGATTAGCGACGATCTTGGCGCGGACTTGTGCCACACCGGGCTTTTCAGAAAAACGATGCGCCCAGTTTTGGGTTTTTCCGGCCCAACCCAGCCAATATTTCCATAAGTCGCTGATGATTAAGCCTATCAACATCGCTGCCACAATCAGACGTCCATCAGCCATTTGGTCCATAGCGGGGTGGGCGAATGCGGTAACCGCACCCAAGACTGCCGCATCTTCTTGAACAAAGGGGGCTATAAAGGCGCCTAGATAAATCAAATAGTCGGCTGGGATCATAGAGGACAAAACGCTGGCCCTTTGGATCGGGTTACAAGCCAAGCTGTCGAGCAGCTAGGTCGCGCATGATTTCCTCAGAGCCACCGCCAATCGCATTGACCCGCACCTCGCGATAAATTCGCTCGATCCGCGACCCGCGCATATAGCTGGCACCACCCAAAATTTGGCTGGCTTCACGGGCACAGAATTCGAGTGTCTCGGTTGCTTGCACCTTTAGCAGACACAGGTCGGCGACCGGCGTCTCGCCTTGGCTGACCCGCCACGCACATTGATCCAACCAAGCGGTCGAGGCGGCGATCTTTTGCACCATTTGAGCCACCTTGTGCCGCACCACTTGATGGTCTGCTAAGCGCTTGCCAAAGGTCTGACGCTGGCGAGCCCAGACAACGGCATCTTCCACACATGCCCGTGCGGCGCTGAGCGCGCCGGAGGCCATGCCTAACCTCTCGCCATTAAAATTGGCCATAATGCCGTAAAATCCACCATTCTCAGGACCAATGAGGTTCTCGGCCGGTACTTCTACATCGTCGAAGAAGATTTCAGCTGTATCCGATGCCCACCAACCCTGCTTTTTCAACAGGTTGCGGGTAACGCCTTTGGCATTCGCATCAATTAACAACAAGCTGATCCCGCCGGCACCCGGTCCCCCAGTTCGCACGGCAGTGGTCAGCCAATGTGACGTACAGCCACCGGTGATATAGAGTTTCGAGCCATTCACCCGGTAAATATCGCCATCTCGGACGGCACGGGTCTGTAAATTGGCCACGTCAGATCCTGCGTCTGGCTCTGTGATGGCAAGGCTGATTTGCTGCCTCCCCGCCAAAACTTCAGGGGTAATCCTAGCCTTCATCGCCTCACCACCCGAAGCCAAAACCGGTGGCAAACCAATCCCGTGGATCATCAGCGCTGCGGTGATACCGCCTGCGCCAATCCGGCCCAACTCCTCGCTCGTCACAATGCCGTGGTGCCAGTCATAATCGGGACCACGACCCGTGCCACCATATTCAGTCGGATATCCGGCACCAAGCAAGCCAAAGGCCCCCGCCCGGAGAAACAAATCGCGCGGGATGGCACCTGCCTCATCCCATTGGTCGACATAGGGCATGATCTCGCGGTCAATGAATCGACGCAATTGTGTCCGCCACAAACCATGGCTTTCGCCCATGAATGGCGATTTGGGGCGGAGCGAGTCGAAATCGAGCGAGTCAGGCATACCTAAACTTAAGCAGGCTTTCCCCGCCCTGACCAGTAGGCGAGGCGGGAAAGACCATCCGCAGCTTAGTCATCCATCTCTTCAGCAACTTGATAGACCAATGACTGGCCGCGCCGCGTGATGGTGACATAATCGCCAATGAACAGGCGGTGATCCGCCAGATGATCCAAAGCTTCGTCTGGCCCTTCGCCTTCCTCGTCATAATGAACGCGCCATCGCCCACCCTTATGGCTTAGCCACCCATCTGCAAATTCTGCTGGGTCAGGAGAGAAACGCCGGACCGTGCATTGGGTACGGTGGGATTTCCAAGCCTCTAGGTCCAAATGACCATCTGAGCGAAGCGGTGCAACCAGCACATAGCCTTGGCGACCATCCCCTTCTGGATAGCCAGCTTCTGGATTACGGGCGAGACGAAGAATGATTCGAGTGAGTCCAGACATGGTTTGTCCTTTCAAATTTTGGATGAAGAGCCCTAGTGGCAGAGCAGCAGAGATGGGGTGGACGTTGTTTTCAAAAGTGTCCGCGTCACGCCGCCAAACACAAATTCGCGTGCGCGGCTGTGCCCATAGGCCCCTGCAACCAACAGCCCGGCGCCGTGCGCCGTGCAGGCCTTAAGGATTTCAGTTGCCGCATCTTTGGAGGCATCCAGCAGGTCGACTTGGGCCTTGATCCCTTGACGGCTGAGCCAATCTTGCAAACGTGTCGGATCGCTTAAGTGCTTACCTTCATCGTCTAGTGCTCCAACCGACTGGATAATTATAACTTTTCCAGCTTTGCGGAGAAGTGGTAAAGCAGCCTTTGCGGCGCGGCCTGCCTCAACACTACCATCCCAGGCGATGAGGGCTGTCCCGGTCAGTTGGCTCATGGAACTGCGCGGGATGAAAATAGGGGCATGGGCATCCATCATTAAGGCTTCGAAGACAGGCGAAATTGTTGTTTTCCCGCGCGCAGTCTCACAGGCAAAGAGGACAACATCACTGAGCGCCGCTCGGCGCGCGAGCAGTCGATCTTGCAACCCAATGACCCGCTCCACGGTTAGGCCGGGATGCCCTGAGGCCAAGGCATCAACCCGGGACTTCACTTCTGACCACGCTTGATCATTGCCGTCGCGAGCCGATTGAATGAGGCTAGCGGAAGTTGTCGCAAAAGCCCCATCCGCAGACCAAGCCATGAGTTCTGTTGGGTCAAGTTGGGCGAAGACACTCGCTACTTTGGCATCTACCACATCTGCTAAGGCCAAGCCTTGCTGCAAAAGGTCCAAATCGGACGCATCGCCACGAAGCGGTACTAGAATTTCAGCTTGAGTCATGTTGCTTCCTCCACCTTTAGAGCTATGTGCGGTGTGCGTTGGGTTTTATTTCGATCCCATCAGACATCGCCCCGTCCTGTTGCTGAGATGACCTCTGGTATTTCGGTGTCATTCTCGGCATGAGTGTGTTTCCACGCCTAAGACGTGGGGGCCCGCTACAGGCGTGCACAAGTGACAATCAACCACATGAGACAAATGGCCACACAAGCTCCCGCCTCCCCGCGTAAATCCGTAAAGTCCGCCCCGCCGCGCGCATGGCAACGCATGTTGTCTGGCCGCCGCTTGGACCTGCTCGACCCCTCGCCGTTAGACATTGAGATTGAGGATATTGCCCATGGGCTAGCCCGTGTTGCGCGCTGGAACGGCCAGACCACGGGTGACCATGCGTTTTCGGTCGCGCAGCATAGCCTGATCGTCGAAGAGATTGCCGCATTCATTGAGCCTCGCTTGACACCTCAGGAACGTTTGATGGCATTGTTACATGATGCGCCGGAATATGTCGTTGGCGACATGATCAGCCCGTTTAAAACTGCTTTGGGCGTCGATTATCGTGCGTTTGAAGACAGGTTAGAGCGTGCGGTTCATATCCGTTTTGGTCTGCCGCCAAAAACACCTGCGACCTTAAAGAAGCTGATCAAGCGGGCGGACCTCGCCTGTGCTTTTTTTGAAGCGACGCAAGTTGCGGGATTTGGCCATGAGGAATCGGTCGGCTTTTTTGGAGCGCCTCCCCCTGGCCTTGCCATTACGATTAATCCTTGGCCTGCCCGACAGGCCCAAACGGCCTATGTAGCTCGTCATCAGGCATTGATCAGCCAGATTGATGCGCAAAGCCTGCCCCAGCGGCACAAGAAAGCTGTGTAATGCCCTTTATCTCTGTCTGTTCCCTTGCCCTTGTGCCATCCACCGTCACGCGGCTACGGCCTTGGGGCATGATCACGCTCTTAGACCCGTCGAGCATGATAGAAACACCGGAGGGCCTGTCACCCGACACGCATCTGCGGCTAGGTCTCAATGACGTGACTTATGTGCAGGAAGGCTTGATTACGCCTGCAGAAGCCCATGTCACCGCCATTTTGGACCATGTGCAGGCATGGGATCAGACCGCGCCGTTGGTGGTACATTGCTGGGCCGGCGTCTCGCGCTCCACCGCTTCTGCCTTTATGGCTGCGTGCGCTTTGAACCCAGATGTCCCCCCGCTCAAAATTGCACACTATATCCGCGAGGCCTCCCCCACGGCGACACCTAACCGCCTTTTGACGCGTTACGCCGATGATCTTTTAGGGCGCGGCGGGGCGATGGTTGATGCCGTTGACGCAATTGGCCGTGGCGAAGATTGCTGGGAGGGTGTAGCCTTCGACTTACCAGCCCGGTGGGAGCCCTAGCATGAGTGCCACGCCACGCGTCATTATCGGCCTATCCGCCGTCGTCGTGGCAGCAAGCGGCAAAGGCCCTGAAGTTCTTTTGAGCGGCGCTCCTGGTGCCATAGGCCTACCCTTCGGCAGTTTTGATCCCATCGGACACCGCACCTTTGAACTGGCGGTCCGGGACTTTGTAACATCGCAAACAGGCTTTGCGCTCGGTTATGTCGAGCAACTTTACACCTTTGGCGACAAAGGCAGAGAAGCGCCCTTGGCCGATATGGGTCAATCTTCCGATGCTGATCGTGTGGTGTCTGTGGGCTATATTGCCTTGGCGGGCAGCATTGATGAGGGCCAGCGCCGCGCCGGGGTGTGGGCCGACTGGTATCGGTTTTTCCCGTGGGAGGATCGGCGTAGCGAGGCCGGAATACGCGCCCTCGACCTGCTCTTGCCTGACCTGAAAGCTTGGGCGACCACGACAGAGCGACAAAGCCGAGTTGCCATGGCATTCGGCCTGCACGGCCAATCTTGGCAGGAATCTCAAGTGCTAGACCGGTTTGAACTTCTTTATGAGGCGGGGTTGGTTCAAGAGGCCCAGCGTGATCGCGCCAAAGGCCAAACTCAAGCTATGCCACCAGCCGAGCGCACGTATGTGGGCGAGCCTTTGGTCTCCGATCACCGCCGTATATTGGCCACTGCCATGGGCCGATTGCGCGCAAAAATCCGCTATCGTCCAATTGTATTCGATCTAGCCCCTGCCCGCTTTACATTGAGCGAGCTCCAAGACTTGGTTGAGGTATTGTGCGGGGTAAAGCTGCACAAGCAAAACTTCCGTCGGACATTGGAGCGCTCCGGCCTTGTGGAATCGACAGGGGCTATGCACGCTGAAACGGGTGGCCGCCCGGCCATGTTGTTCACGCGCAGTGCAGTAAGCCGGCAAGCCGGGGCCACGGGCCTTAGCCTACCCTTGGCCAAGCGCTAAAGCACCACATCCAAGACCGCTCCGAAACTGGAACATGAATATCGTTTGACAGACCCTTATGCTCACACTAAGTATAAGTACCTAAGCCAAATGTGGGCTGTCGCCCTTGGCGCAAGACACTAATGCTCAGATTGAGTATTAGTGGTCAGGAGATTGAAAATGGCCGTTCTGGATTTACGTGCGAAACCCGCTCGCGACATCAACGCAACCGGTGCCGCTCGCCAGCTTTCCCCCGCTGCAGCGCGGGGTTTGGTCTATGACGCTGCTGTCAAGGCAGAGACAGACCACCTCTATGAAATCGTGCGCCAC
The DNA here is from genome assembly GCF_020253525.1 of Aquidulcibacter sp. GTDB lineage: Bacteria > Pseudomonadota > Alphaproteobacteria > Caulobacterales > Aquidulcibacteraceae > Aquidulcibacter. Next base: position 2,120 of record NZ_JADCBK010000136.1, on the reverse strand, counting down.
GTCATCTCTCCCTTAGAATGGCCAGCCTATGCGCCTTTGATCGCGGCGATTAACCGTCTGAAGAAAGAGCGCGATGCCGTTATTCTTGCGCACAATTATATGACTGCAGAGATCTTCAATTGCGTTGGCGACTTTAGGGGCGATAGCCTTGGCCTTGCCCGCGAGGCAGCTAAAGTTTCAGCCAAAGTGATTGTGCAGGGTGGCGTCCATTTCATGGCCGAAACCTCAAAAATCCTATCGCCTGACAAGACGGTGCTGATCCCTTCGCTGAAAGCTGGCTGCTCGCTAGCCGCGTCGATCACCGGCGAAGACGTGCGCCTGATAAAGGCCCGCTATCCTGGCCTCCCTGTTGTCACCTATGTCAACACAACAGCGGAAGTAAAAGCCGAGAGCGATATTTGCTGCACCTCGTCCAATGCCATCCAAGTGGTAGAAACCATCGCCAAGGACTGGGGCGTCGATCAGGTCATTATGCTGCCAGACGAATATCTAGCCAAAAATGTTGCCGCTCAAACTGGCATCAAAATCATTTCGTGGAAGGGCAAATGCGAAGTGCATGAGCGCTTCACCGCCGATGATATTGCCGAGATCCGCGCGGCCCACCCAGGTGCCATCATTTTGGCCCACCCCGAATGCCCCCCTGAAGTGGTAGCCGCCTCGGACTTCACGGGTTCCACTGGGGCGATGAGCGACTATGTGCAGGATTATAAGCCTCAAAAAGTGGTCTTAATCACCGAATGCTCCATGAGCGACAATGTCGCTGTGGCCAATCCCGATGTGGAATTCGTTAAACCCTGCAATCTATGCCCGCACATGAAGGTGATCACGCTGGAAGCTATTTATGACGCGCTGAAGGAGATGCGTTACGAAGTGGTGGTCGATCCAGACATCGCCTCGCGTGCCAAGCAGGCCGTTGATGCCATGTTGGCCATTCCCCCCGCCCCAGCAGGAAAGTTTGACCCCACCCGACAAGTACCTGACTCTTTGGAATTGATCTGAGGTGGACACACAACGCCTGAAGGACGGTAGCGTCCTGATCATTGGCGCGGGTCTGGCTGGCCTGTTCCTAGCCCTAAAGCTTGCGCCGCGCCCCTGTGTGGTGGTCTCGCCTGCCCCCTTTGGGCAAGCAGCATCAAGTGCTTGGGCGCAAGGTGGCTTGGCGGCCGCCCTTGCCCCCGAAGATAGCGCCCAAAGCCATGCGCAAGACACGATTGCGGCAGGCGCAGGTTTGGTCGACCCGATTGTCGCCATGCTGATCGCCAAAGACGGGCCTGCACGCGTGCGCGATTTGCTCGAGTTGGGGGTGGCCTTTGATCGCCATGAAGATGGCAGTCTAGCCCTGTCCTTGGAAGCGGCGCACAGCCATGCGCGCGTTGCCCGCGTTGCAGGCGATTTAGCCGGTCGTGAAATCATGTCTAATCTGATCAAAGCCGTGCGGGCTTGCGACCACATTACTTTGGTTGAAGGCGTTGCAGCGCGCGCCCTTCTGCAAACTGAAACTGGGCGCGTCGGCGGCATCTTGGCGATGAATGGGAAGCCGGTCCGCCTTGAGGCGGAAGAAACCGTGCTGGCAACGGGTGGCTCAGGCGGCCTGTTCCGCGTCACCACCAATCCTGTGGAAGCAGCAGGCCAAGGCCTCGGCATGGCGGCGCGTGCTGGCGCACTGGTGGCCGATCCGGAGTTCATCCAATTCCACCCCACCGCCATGGATTTAGCGCGCGACCCGGCCCCGCTGGCTACCGAAGCTTTACGCGGGGATGGGGCGCACTTGGTGAACCAAGACGGCACGCCCTTTATGGGCACATATCATCCTCTCGCCGATCTTGCCCCCCGCGATCATGTTGCGCGCGCGGTGGCAAGTGAGATTAAGGCAGGTCGGGGTGCTTATTTGGATTGTCGCACAGCCATTGGGGCAGGCTTCCCCGAGCACTTCCCAACCGTGTTTGCCGCCTGTGCGGCCGCTGGCATTGACCCGCGGACCAATCTGATCCCGATTGCGCCTGCGGCCCATTATCATATGGGCGGCATAGTTACCGATGTCTGGGGCAAAACCACTCTAGAGGGGCTTTCTGCTATTGGAGAATGTGCTTCCACTGGGGTGCATGGCGCCAATCGCTTGG
>NZ_JADCBK010000135.1 GCF_020253525.1 Aquidulcibacter sp. | reverse complement strand
CCAGATATTTGATCCATCCACCCATAAGCCCGCGCCGTTTCGCGGCATTTTGCCCGAGATTTGGCGCTATATCTGCGCACTTTATCTCAAGCTCAGTGGTTGGCGTTTGCAGGGCGATTGGCCTGACCTTCAAAAAGCGGTGATTCTGGCTGCCCCCCACACGTCCAATTGGGACGGTATCCTGATGCTGGCCACAGCAGGCCAATATCGCATCACTTTGCGCTTTATGGGCAAGAAAAGCCTGACCGAAGGCCCCTTTGGCGGCATTGTGAAGTGGCTCGGCTGTGTGCCCGTTGATCGGTCTACCAGCAATGGCTTGGTGACCAGTATGACGACGGCTTTTGCCAATGCGCGCGACTTGTTTCTGGCCATTCCCCCTGAAGCGACCCGCGCAAGGGCTGAGGAATGGAAGAAGGGCTATTATTTGATCGCCCAAGCTGCAGTTGTGCCAATCGTGTTTGCAGTCATGGACTTTGCAACCAAGACAGTGCGCATCAGCGGCTCGCTCAAACCTACGGGCGATTATGAAGCCGATTGGGCCTTAATCCGCAGCCATTATGAGCGCGCGGTGGGCAAGCATCCGGCCAATTTTGCTTTGCCCGCCTAAAGATCGATTCGTTCTAGGGCAGGGCCTGATTGATACAGGGCTTGCACCGCACTGGCGCGACAGGCGCGGCATGCCCCTTGGTTCAGATAGCCCTTATCGGTGATCTCTCCATCTTCAAGGCTGGGTGGGGAGGTCAAAAGGATCAGGCGGGTGACGCGCCGTGTTGCGGGCTGGCCTGCCCCGGCTTTTTCCAGCGCCGCCTTAGCCTGCGCGCGGACTTTTTCATGCCAAACCAAACTGTCGAGATCGTCTTCAAGGCCGGCAAGTGTGCGGGCCTTGGCCAGATTGATAAAAGCCAAAGCGCCCAATTCTTCTTGGCCTTCGCCACAAATGACCGCATCGCTGAACAGGCCGTCTGAGGCTTGAACGAGGGCCGGGCGCACAAGCCCTGCGGGAACAAAACTGCCATTGGCAAGCTTAAATTCCTCAGACAAGCGGCCATCAAAGGCAAGGCCTGCCTCAGGCCGATCGGGGTCGACAAAGCGCAAGGCATCGCCCAACTTATAAAAGCCCTCTTCATCATAAGCTTCAGCGGTCTTCTCCGGCGCGTTCAAATAGCCCGGCGTAATGCCTGGCCCCTTCACGCGGGCTTCAAGCTTGGTGCCCTGTGGCACCAGCTTGAGCGTCAGACCCGGCACAGGCAGGCCGACAAGACCCATAACTTCATTGGGCCAATGGACATTACAGACGGTCGGGGCCGTCTCAGTCGCGCCATAGCCTGCTGCCAAGGTGATTTCTTCCCCGGTTTGCCGCACGGCAACCTGCTGTAAGCGGCGATAGACATCCTGGGTCAAAGCCGCCCCGCCATATTGCATGATGCGCAAATTGGAAAAGAGCGCCTCTGCGAGTTCCTCATCCTGTTCCAACGCGCTTGCCAACAGCGTCCAGCCTAAGGGCACAGTGATGTGGTAGTTGGGCTTTACATGTTTTAACGTGGCAATGGTTGCTGAAAGCCCCTCAGCGGTCGGGGTGCCGGGGTCGATCCACAGGCTACCGCCAGCATGCAACAACATGTGCAGGACCGCATTGCCGCCTAAGGAATGGCTCCAAGGCAAATGATTGGCCATCATGATGCCATCGGGCCACATCTCGGCTTCACGCGCCGCGTCGAAGGTGGAGCGTATTTGCGCCGCATTGGTCGCAAGATTGGCATGGGTGACGGTAACGGCCTTGGGCGAACCCGTGGAGCCCGACGTTAGAAGATATTTGCACGCATCACGCGGATCGATTGTTGCAAGGTCTGGCGCATCCTGCGGGTCGGCAAAAAGCTGATCAAGCGAGATTTCGCCCGTTGTTCCAAACCCGTCCCCCGGCGAGATAACGGGCACGCCAATTTCTTCTGCCCATAAAGCGGGTTTGGCGAAGGCCAGGCCCTCCATAAAGACCGCCGCTGCCCCCAAGGTCTTAAGCGCTTCATGCAAGCGGCGGGGGTCGCGCGCTTTGGTTGAATAGGCTGGCGTGATGGCCGCCACAGCAAGGCCAGCCAAAGGGGCTGCATAGGTCAAAAGCGCGTGGCTGATGGAATTAGATGAGGCGATGGCAATGATACTGCCGCGCGGAAACCGGCCATAAAGCCCTGCGGCGAGCGATTGTACCAAGGTCCAACCGTCCCGGTAATTGAGGTGTCGCCAAGCCCCTGCCTCAAAGCCCGCGAGCCACAGCCTGCGCGGTGCCTCTTCGGCCCAATGCGCTAAAGGGGCCACTACATTGGCAAAGGCCGGTCGCAAAGGATGGGGGTTGGTCAAAAGGAGGCTGCCGTCGGCTTGACGGGTGAGATCAATTTTAACGGGAGAGATGTAAGGAGCAGCACGCATAGGCGATAAATAGCCGAGGCCGTTTCACTTTGCACCTAGGCGTGACTGTAGCCTAAGCGCCTCGTGATCACGGGCAGGCAAGCGTGCGCGTAAAGTTTGAAACGCCTTTATCCGTTGCCGCCGCGCAGAATGCGCATTTTTGGCTTTGGCTTTTCTAAGGGCTCAACCCGGAATGGCTTGGTCTTGACGTCCGGGGAGACCCAGCCGCCCGGCGGTTCTAACCAGCGCCCACCTTCCTGATTGGCAAGCGATCGACTGCGCGGCGGCACGGGCGTAATCACCATATAGCTGCGTGTCTTTGGGCTTGTCGAAAAGTTGGGTTCAAAGAAGTGCTTGTCTGGTGGGGTCGAAGGCGGTGGAACCATTTCCCGCTCAATCGTGACGTCGGGTACCACCGCAGCGACTTCTTTCTCCTTCGCCTCGGTTGGTGCCGAGGAGCCGAAACCGGCGGCTAGCAATGCAAAGACCCACATGTCGCAAATCCCCAATGCGCATTTACAATCAGGGATAGGTTGCAGGCAGACTCACGAAAGTCGAGTGAAACCTTTGTAACGTTGCAGGCCGTAAGCCGTCAGGCCACCTTGCGGACAAAAACCGAGCCCGCTGAATATCCAGCACCAAACGAGCAAATCAGGCCCGTGTCGCCGGCACCCAGATCATCGCTATTCTTGTGGAAGGCAATGATCGAGCCCGCAGAAGAGGTATTGGCATACGTATCTAACACGGTGGGGCTTTCATCTTCGCTGGCCTCATGGCCCAAAACCTTGCCCGCAATCAGGCGATTCATATTGGCATTGGCTTGGTGCAACCACATCCGGCGCAGGCTTGTGGCCTCAAGGCCCAAAGTTTCCATATGCTCGATAATCATGGCCGCTACCATGGGCACCACTTCCTTGAAGACTTTACGGCCTTCTTGGACAAAGAGCTTGTCTTTTGCGCCCACACCTTCAGGTGCCGTGTGGTTCAAAAAGCCAAAATTATTGCGGATATTGTTGGAGAATTGGGTTTTGAGCTTGGTGCCCAAAATCTCCCAATGCGGCTTGTCGCCCACCACATCGGCGGCTTCAATCAGGATGGCAGTACCCACATCGCCAAAGATAAAATGGCTGTCGCGATCTTTAAAGTTCAAATGGCCCGAGCAAATCTCTGGATTGACCACCAGTACGCTGCGCGCGTGCCCTGCGCGCACAAAGTCAGCTGCCGTCTGAATGCCAAAGGTGGCCGAAGAACAAGCCACATTCATGTCAAAGGCAAAGCCTTCGGGATTACAGCCAAGGGCTGCTTGAATTTCAATCGCCATGGCAGGATAGGCGCGCTGCATATTGGAAGCCGCACAAATCACCGCATCAACATCCATCGGGTCGCGGCCGGCGCGTTCCAGCGCTTGGCGGGCCGCCCGTACGGCGAGCTCAGCCAGAATCGACAATTCCTCATTTGGCCGCTCTGGAATGCGTGGGGCCATGATGTTGGGGTCTAAAATGCCATCCTTATTGACGACAAAGCGGGCTTTGATGCCCGAGGCTTTCTCAATGAACTCCACCGAAGAGGGGGTTAGAGCTGCCACGTCACCCGCTTCAATCGCTGCGGCATGCTGGGCATTATAAAGCTCGACATAGCGGTTAAAGCTATCGACCAATTCCTCATTGGTGATGGAATGGGGTGGCGTGTAAAGGCCGGTTGCGGAGATAACTGGTTTGATTTCAGCGCTCACGAACAATCTTTCCTTAGCTGGTTTCGGTGTGTCGCGACGATTTAGGGACACAAAAGTGGCTTAGCCATAGACCGTGTTACCTAACCCGTCGAGGCCCTCAGGGCAGAACCCGTCTCTAGCAGTCTTTAGGCGGACTCTTGAGACAATCTATTGTGAAGCTGTGCTAGGCGGGCAGAATGAGGACGCCAGATAGAGGCCAAAAAAGGGGAAAGACATGGAAATTTATGGCGATGATCGGTCGGGCAATTGCTTGAAGGTGCGCTGGACGGCAGAGCATTTGAACCTACCTTTTGTCTGGCATGAGGTGCTGGCGCTAACAGGGCAGACAGCAAGCCCAGAATTTCGCGCCCTCAATCCGTTTGGCCAAGTACCGGTGGTGCGCTTTAAGGATGGCCGCACCCTTGCCCAATCCAATGCCATCATCCTTTATCTGGCAGAAGGCTCAAGCCTGATCCCAACCGATGGCTTTGACCGCGCGAAACTATTTGAGTGGCTGTTTTGGGAACAATATAGCCATGAAGTGGTGATCGCGGTGCGGCGCGCGAAAGTCCATCTCCTTGGCCAAACTGAAGCTGAAATTGACCCAAGCCTCCTGCCGCGGGGACAAGTCATTTTGACGAGGATGAACGAGCATTTGGCCGAACAGGATTGGTTTGTCGGCCCCTCCTTCACCTTAGCTGATATGGCGCTGTTACCCTATACGCGCTTTGCCGATCAGGGTGGGTTTGAGCTTCATCGCTATCCAGCCATTCAAGCCTGGATCCGGCGCTGTGAAGCCTTTTTGGGTTTGCCCGCGCTATAGTGCTTGCCGCTGCGAAAACTTGTCAGCGCGGCTTTGTCCCGCTAACCCACTTTCAACACCGCCTGCGCTGCCCACAGCGTAACTCATTTCAGGGACAGACCCATGCAAGATATTCTTCAAGCGCTGGAAGCGAAACGTGCCAAAGCCCGTGCCGGAGGCGGCCAAAGACGGGTGGATGCGCAACATGCTAAGGGCAAGCTGACCGCGCGGGAGCGGATTGAAATCTTGCTGGATGAAGGCAGCTTTGAAGAATTCGACATGTTTGTGGAGCATCGCTGCACGGAATTCGGCATGGATGCGCAGAAGTTTCCAGGCGATGGCGTGATCACGGGCCAAGGCACGATCAATGGCCGTCTGGTCTATTTGTTCTCAAAAGACTTCACCGTCTTTGGCGGCTCCTTGTCGCTGACCCATGCGGCCAAGATCGTCAAAGTCCAGCAAATGGCGGCCCGCAATGGCGCACCCGTCATCGGTCTGTTCGATGCGGGTGGGGCACGCATTCAAGAAGGCGTTGATTCTCTGGCAGGCTATGCCGACATCTTCATGGAAAACGTTATGTCTTCCGGCGTGATCCCGCAAATCAGCGTCATCATGGGCCCGTGCGCGGGGGGCGACGTCTATTCGCCTGCTTTGACCGATTTCATCTTCATGGTGAAAGACACCAGCTATATGTTTGTGACCGGGCCTGATGTGGTCAAAACCGTCACCAATGAAGTCGTTACGGCCGAGGAATTGGGTGGGGCGAGTGTGCATGGTGCGAAGTCTGGCGTGATCGACGGCAGCTTTGACAATGACTTCGACACCTTGTTCCAAATGCGCCGTTTGGTCGATTTCTTGCCGCTCTCAAACCGCGAAAAGCCGCCCACGCGGCCAACCCATGACGATCCAGAGCGGGTGGAAATGAGCTTGGACAGTCTGATCCCAGCCAATCCGAACAAGCCCTATGACATGAAGGAATTGATCGAGAAGGTCGTCGATGAAGGCGATTATTTCGAGATCGCCAAAGACTTTGGCAAAAACATCATCACGGCCTTTGCCCGCATCGAAGGCTCTACGGTCGGTGTGGTTGCCAACCAGCCCATGAGCTTGGCCGGCGTTTTGGATATCGATTCCAGCCGCAAGGCCGCCCGCTTTGTGCGCTTCTGTGATTGCTTCAATATCCCCATCGTGACCTTTGTCGACGTACCGGGCT
>NZ_JADCBK010000134.1 GCF_020253525.1 Aquidulcibacter sp. | reverse complement strand
CCGCTTCGCGCCGCTCCGCGGCAGATTTCCGGAGGAAATCTGGACTTGACGCGACAAATCGCCCGATCACGCTTGAGCACGCGGTTTGGTGGACCAAAGGGATCACCAAAGCGCGTCGAGACGAAAAGAAATCCAAAACAATGCCACCCTCCCCTACAGATTAAACAAGCGGGGGTCGCCGCCTTGGGCGGCGCGGTTGATGGTTTTGGTACGTTCGGTAGCGAAGCGGTGGAGGTAATGGGGGCCGCCAGCCTTGGGGCCGGTGCCGGAGAGGCCCTCGCCGCCAAAGGGTTGAACGCCCACCACCGCGCCGGTCATGGAGCGGTTGACATAATAGTTTCCAGCAGGAACGGCTGCTTCCACGGCCTCAACAAAGCTATCGAGACGGGTGTGACAGCCCAATGTCAGGCCATAGCCCTTGTGCGCGAGGGCGGCACCCACAGTTTCAATCGCTTCGGGATGATAGCGGATCACGTGCAGGATGGGGCCGAACACTTCGGTTTCCAGAACATCCAAATGATCGATCTCCACCAGACATGGCCCATAGAAGTGGCCCTGATCTGCCAGCGCGCCAACATGGATTTTCTTCAAAATCTTAGCCTCTTGCGCCATGCGGGCTTCGTGGGCTTCCAAAATGGCCCGCGCATCGGCATCAATCACAGGGCCAATATCGGTGGACAACAGGGCAGGATCGCCCAGAACCAACTCATCCATCGCCCCCATCAGGCAATCGAGCACCGCATCGGCGGTTTCATGCGGTAAGAATAAAAGCCGCAACGCCGAACACCGTTGCCCGGCCGAACCAAAGGCCGAGAGGATAACATCATCCACCACTTGTTCTTTCAAGGCGGTGGTGTCGACAAACATGGCATTCAGGCCGCCCGTTTCTGCGATCAAGGGCACAATTGGGCCTTCCTTATGCGCCAAGGTGCGGGCGATCAGACGCGCGACGCTGGTAGAGCCGGTAAAGGCAATGCCAGCGATCCTTGGATTGCTGACCAGATGCGCCCCAAGGCGGCCATCGCCTAGGACCAAATGCAATACATCTTTCGGCACCCCAGCTTGATAGAGAAGCGCGCAGGCGGCTTGGGCGATCAATGGGGTCTGCTCAGCAGGCTTGGCCACCACCGCATTGCCTGCGGCGAGGGCGGCAGAAACCTGGCCCATGAAAATCGCCAAGGGGAAGTTCCATGGGCTGATACAGCCAAATACGCCCCGCCCATGCAGCGACAGCACATTGGTTTCACCCGCTGGACTGGGCAGCTCCACCGGAGTTTGAAACTCTTGCGCGGCTTGGGCAGCATAATAGCGCAAAAAATCGATGGCTTCACGCACTTCATCGATACAATCCTGCAAGGTCTTGCCAGCTTCTGCTGAGCACAGTGCCATCAGGCGGGCGCGGTCGGCCTCCATCAGATCGGCGGCACGCAAGAGGATCAGGCTTCTGGCATAGCCGCCTAACCGGTCCCAAGCAATTTGGGCCAGATGCGCCTTTTCACAGGCGGCATCGAGGGCTTCAAGACTTGTCTCTTCGACATGGCCGACCATGACTTTGTGGTTTTGGGGCGAGGTAATGGCGCGTGTACCCTGGCCTTCGCTTTTCTTGGTTTGGGCTTGGGATTGGGCTTGGATGGCTTGCTCAAGAGCTGTGACATCGGGTGCCAAGGTTAGATCAAGGCCTTTGGAATTGGCGCGGGCGTCGCCATAAAGCGCAGGCGGGGCAGGCACTTTCAAATGCCGCCGTGCACCCGCTTCTAAGGCCGTCAATGGGTCGCCTGCCACGCGCTCTACGGGCACATCCTCATCCAAGAAGGCATGAACGAAACTGGTATTGGCCCCATTTTCCAGCAAGCGGCGAACCAGATAGGGAAGCAGGTCTTCATGGGCACCGACGGGGGCATAGACGCGCACATTCATCTCGCCAAAGAGGTCGCGCGCCGTGGCATAAAGCGTCTCGCCCATGCCATGCAGACGTTGAAACTCATAAGAATCTTGGCCTGCCGCCTGCGCCAAACAGCGGACAGCGGCGAGTGTATGGGCATTGTGGGTGGCAAACTGACTATAGATGGCGTCTGGTGCCCGCAGCATCAGGTCTGCGCAAGCCAAGTAAGATACATCGGTTGCGGGCTTGGTCGTAAAGACCGGAAAGTCTGGCCGACCCGCCACTTGCGCGCGCTTAATCTCGGCATCCCAATAGGCCCCCTTGACCAAGCGCGCCATGATCTGCCGCCTCGACGACCGGGCAATTGCGATAACCGTCTCGACCGTCTTGGGTGCGCGTTTCTGATAGGCCTGTATGGCAAGGCCAAGCCCGTTCCAGCCCGCAAGCTCTGGCGCGTGGGCAAGGCGGTTGAGGATTTCAAGCGATAGGACGAGACGATCAGCTTCTTCAGCATCCAGACAGAAGCCAATATCATAAGTTTTGGCGATCAAAGCGAGATTGAGGACCACAGGATAGAGGGTCTCATGCACCTGTTGGCGCTGACGGGCTTCATAGCGGGGCGAGAGGGCGCTGAGCTTGACCGAAATGCCCGACGCTTTCACAGGCCCCATCCCGTTGGAAGTTTTGCCCACCGCCTCAATCGCTTCGGCATAGGCCTTAGCATAGCGGGCCGCATCTTCTTGCGTGCGCGCGCCTTCGCCCAGCATATCAAACGAGAAGTGGCTGGCTTGTTGCTTGCGAATGGCGCCTTGGCCGCGCTTGATCGCCGCCTCAATCGTGCGGCCCAAGACGAATTGCTCACCCATGATCCGCATGGCTTGGCCGACGGCAGCGCGGATAACGGGTTCGCCCGCTTTCCGGGTTAGGCGGTGCATAAAGGCACCTAAATCCTTGCGCGCTTCTGCCCCTACATCGACGACTTTTCCCGTCAGCATGAGGCCCCAGACCGAGGCATTGACCAAGGTGCTGTCTGACTTGCCAGCCCGCCCACCCCAATCGCCACTGGTGATTTTTTCAGCGATCAAGCGGTCAGCGGTTTCTTGATCGGGCACCCGCAAGAGCGCTTCAGCCAGACACATGAGGGCGAGGCCCTCCGGCGTCGTTAAGCCGAATTCTTCTAAGAAGGTCTCCAACATGCCAACGGGCTTGGCCCGTTCGCGTGCTTTGCGCACGATGGCCTGGGCGTCCATCAAAGCCTGCGATCGAACCGCACCGCGCAAGGGGCTCGTGTCGATCAGGCCCTGCACCATGGCAACTTCATCGCCATATTTGGTCGCATCCATAGCCTCTAAGTCTGTTTGGGTCAGCATGACGGTCTTTCTTCAAGCACAGGTGATGCAGGCCTTATTGGCCTTTTGTGGCGGCACACTGTAAGGACACCACGGAAAAAACAAGGGCCTCTATATGCGCATCATGCTGGTAACAGACGCGTGGGAACCACAAGTCAATGGAGTGGTACGGACGCTTTCGCGGACCGTGCAGGAATTACGCGAGATGGGCCATGATGTGATGATGGTTACGCCCAGCGATGGCTATAAGACCATTCCATTGCCGACCTATCCTGAAATCAAAATGGCCCTGTTTGCCAAGGACGATATTGAAGAGCGGTTTGAAGCGTTTGAGCCCGAAGCGGTCCATATTGCGACCGAAGGCACTTTGGGCCTTACGGCGCGCCGCATTTGCATCCAGCACCGATTTCCGTTCTCCACTTCTTACCACACCCAATATCCCGAATATGTCTCGGCGCGTTTCCCAATCCCGGTGAGCTGGGGCTATGCCTATGTGCGCTGGTTCCACCATATGGCAGGCCGGGTGATGGTGGCCACGCCCACCATGCACGATCTTTTGGTCTCTCGCGGCTTTAAAAATCTGGCGATGTGGACACGCGGCGTAGATACCGAGCAATTTCACCCCCGCCTGCGGACAGCTGATCGTGGGCCCTTAGCGGGGATTGAAGGGCCGATTTTCCTGTATGTTGGGCGGGTTTCGGTTGAGAAGAATGTCGAGGCCTTTTTGGCCTGTAATCTCAACGGCACCAAAGTGGTGGTGGGCGACGGCCCAGCGCGGGCAGACCTTGAGGCCCGTTTCCCGGAAGCCAAATTCTTGGGCGCGAAGTTCGGCGAAGAGCTTGCCGCCTGCTATGCCAATGCTGATGTCTTTGTTTTCCCAAGCTATACCGATACGTTCGGGCTGGTGATCTTAGAAGCCATGGCAACCGGCACCCCTGTGGCAGCCTTTATTGCGCCGGGCCCGAAAGACATTATCCCGGGCTCTAATGCGGGTGCGATTGGCGATGATTTAACCGCCAGCATTGAGGCGTGCTTGCACCTCGACCGCAACCAGGTCCGCGCCTATGCCGAAGGCTTCTCATGGCGGGCCTGTGCCGAGCAATTCCTTGAAAACCTTGACCCGCTGCCAGTCATGGAGCGCTATAAGGTTTGGAACCGGGTGAAAAATGCGTTGCGCCTGCGCCGCAAACGCAAACCGACTTAAGCCAGAAGGTAGGGTGCCAATTGGGCTTCAAGTTCCTTGAATGGGCGTTTGGGTCGGCCCTGTAGATCAATCGTCACGGCCTCAACCGCTGCCGTCGCAATGACTTCCTCACCGCGAAAAATCGTCTGATTGATGATCAGGCGCACGCCCTTGATGGCATCATACTGGGTTTGCACCACGAGACTATCGTCAATACGGGCGGCCTTTTTGAACTTAATGTCCATGCCTGTGATGGCAAAGGCCAAGGGCGGGTCGCGTTCAAGTAATTGGGTGTGATGAATGCCAGCTAGCCGCAAAAAGTCTGACCGCCCGCGCTCAAAATAGCGCAGATAATTGGCATGATAGACGATGCCCGACATGTCGGTATCTTCGTAATAGATCCGCACAGGCAGGAAATGGGTGCGGCCCTCAAAGCGGCCAGCGCTTGGTTGATCGTGCACGCGTGTATCTCCCTAACAAGCACAAAAGCCGCCGCTAGGAGACCCCAGCGGCGGCTTATGAATTTAGTCAAGCCAAACGGCTTAGCGCTTCAGAACCAGGCCTTCGCGCTGCGCACGCTTGCGCTGCAGCTTGCGCATACGGCGCACGGCTTCGGCGTCTTCACGAGCACGCTTCTCAGAAGGTTTTTCAAAATGATTACGACGCTTCATTTCGCGGAAGGTGCCTTCACGCTGCATCTTCTTTTTCAGTGCTTTCAACGCCTGATCGACGTTGTTATCGCGCACAAGGATCTGAACCAGGGGAGCCCCCTATAAATTGGACGAACGACCAGAAAACTGGCCAAGTGAAAGTAGAGCGGGGGACATACAGAAATCAGTCCCAATTGTCCACCTCATGATGTCGAATCATGTCAGTTGCGAAAACAGCGATGGACCATAGGCCGTGCATGACCTATCTTAGCCCCTATGACTGTTTCCGCTGACCTCTCTAACCCGATTTCCCACCACGACCCGATCCAAGTGCTGCGGGATCGCTATCTTGATGCTGCCTTAGATGAGACGAGCTTTTCGGGCTGGCTGCCCAATGCGCTGGAGCGTGCCCGTGTTGCGGCGAATTTGAGCGAGGGAGAGGCTTTGCTTGCCGCACCGCGCGGGGCCGTGGATTTGATTGATGCCTGGTTTGACCGGGCAGAGCGCGCGATGGAACGCGCCATCGAAGATTGTCCCCCGGGCACAAAAATTCGCGAAAAGGCGACCTTGGCGGTGCGCGTACGGCTGGAAGCGCTGTCGACCCATAAGGAAAGCTTGCGCCGCGCCGCCATCTATCTGGCGGTACCCAATAATGCTCCCGATGCAGTCCGGATCGGCTGGCGCGCGGCAGACCGGGCTTGGGTGGCAATGGGCGACCCGTCAACCGACTTCAACTATTATTCCAAGCGCACCATCCTATCGGGCGTACATCTGGCGACCTTGGCCTATTGGCTGCAGGATGAGAGCGACGACAGCGCCGCGACTTGGGCCTTTTTGGACAAGCAGATTAAGGGTGTGATGCAGTTTGAGAAGGTGAAAGCCCAAGTCAATCAGCTGGTCGATAAAATACCTGATCCTTTGGGCATTCTAACCCGCCTGCGCTATGGGCCTCAGCCCAAGCCATAAAGCTTAACCGCATGGCCCATTTTGCGGCCTTCGCGGATAGAGCGTTTGCCGTAGAGATGGACAAATGTATCGGGCTGACCAGATAGATCAGCCCAAGCTTCTACATCCTTGCCAATCAAATTGGTCATCACCACCCGTGGCGCATGGCGCTGTGTCGAGGCCAAAGGCCAGTGCACGACGGCGCGAATATGCTGCTGGAACTGATCGGCCGCACAGCCATCTTGCGTCCAATGGCCAGAATTATGGACGCGGGGTGCAATTTCATTAACCACCAAGTGGTCCCCACCCACAACAAAGAACTCCACCGCCAAGACGCCAATATGGTCTAAAGCTGCGGCAAGCTGGGCAGCCGCCGCGATTGCCTTGGTGGCGAGCCCGTCTGAAATGTGTGCCGGCACGGTGGAGGTGCGCAAAATCCCGCCTTGGTGGACATTTTCGGTCACATCATAGGCGGCAACACTGCCATCGACTGCGCGGGCCAGAATGACCGAGACCTCGCGCTCAAAGGGCACAAAGCCCTCTAAAATCGCAGGCCTCCCACCCAAAGCGGCCCAAGCTTCGGCCACATCGGCTGTCTGGCTCAAGCGAAATTGCCCCTTGCCGTCATAGCCCAGGGTGCGGGTCTTTAAGATGGCCGGTAGGCCGATGGTCGCAACCGCGCGCTCAAGATCGTCAAGGCTGTCACAGGCGGCAAAAGGGGCCGTCTCAAGACCCACGCTGTGGATGAATTGCTTTTCCACCAAGCGGTCTTGCGTCAATTGCAAGGACTTCAGCCCCGGACGGATGATGGCGCGTGCTTCCAAAAAAGCTAGCGAGGCGGCAGGCACATTTTCAAATTCGAACGTCACCACATCGACGCAATCGGCAAAGGCGGCCAGCGCTTCTTGATCGTCCCAAGCAGCCGTAAAGCATTTGGCAGCAACGCGCCCGGCAGGGCAATCGGCCTCTGGCTCATAAACCACGCAATCAAAGCCCAGCTCGGCTGCGGCCACTGCCAGCATGCGGCCCAATTGTCCACCCCCTAAAATGCCGATGGTCGAACCGGGGGCCAGGCGATCAGAGGCAGAGGTCATGCGCGCGGATCGTCCCCAACGGCGTCGGTCTGCGCCTCGCGCCACGCCGAAAGCCGTTCGGCCAAGGCATCATCGGTCAAGGCGAGAATGGAGGCAGCCAGCAAAGCGGCGTTTGCCGCCCCGGCCGGGCCAATCGCTAAGGTTCCGACTGGGATGCCCTTGGGCATTTGCACAATCGACAACAAACTGTCTTGCCCGGACAAAGCCGCTGAGCGGACAGGCACGCCAAGAACCGGCAAAGTCGTCATTGCAGCCACCATGCCGGGCAAATGCGCAGCCCCGCCAGCACCGGCAATAATCACCTTCAGACCACGGCCTTTGGCCTCTTTGGCATAAAGGCTCATTTTATCGGGGGTGCGGTGGGCAGAGACGACTTTGGCTTCATAGGGCACGGCCAAATCGTCGAGAATCTTGGCCGCCTCAATCATGGTTTCCCAATCCGAGCGGGAGCCCATAATCAATCCAATTTGCGGGTTAGAGGCCATCGACTGTGCTTTCCGACAATTGGGACGAAAGCACTCAGCTTCAGCCTGCGCCTGCGTCACCACCCAAGGAAGCGGGGCTTCTAGTCGGAATGGGCCGGAAAGGGAAGAGGTGATTGGAAATCGGTGCCTGTAAACATCTTGTTAACCAATCGCGCGCACAGCCTAGAGGCATAAGTTATGGAATTTGCGCCCTTACCGCGCGGGCCGTGGCATGCTATATAAAGCGGGAAATCGGGCCGTGTGAGGCGGCCAAGACAGGAGCGTTTGGCGGTGTCGTTTGCACAGCATCAGTCTGATGAAAAGCCAAAAGCGACCTTGCCGTCCTTGCAGCCTAAATCGGTGCTGGAGCGTGCAACCCAAGCCGCCGCCGCTGCCAAACGTAACGCCATCCCTGAGCCTAAAGCCGCCCCGCCCACTTCAGCACCCGCAGAGGGTCCGACGGCAGAAAAGCCCATGGTTCTGGGTATTCCACCACAAGAACTAACCCCCCATGTCCGCCGCGCGCTGAAACATCTATCGGATCAGGTGGCAAGCCTTAAGTCTGATCGGGCGCGCTTGGTGGATCGATTACGGCGCGCAGAGGAATTGGCCGACCGCGACACTTTGGTGCCGGTCTTTAATCGCCGTGCGTTTGAGCGCGAGTTAAACCGCGTGATCAGTTTTGCCCATCGCTATGAGGTGCAAGCCAGCCTCGTCTATTTTGACCTTGATGGCTTTAAACAGATCAACGACCGCTTTGGCCATCCAGCGGGGGATGCAATCCTTCTGGCTGTCGGGGAAACCTTGGCCGCAAACATCCGCGAGAGTGACTTGGTTGGCCGCGTCGGCGGGGATGAGTTTGCCGTTATCTTGGCAAAAGCGGGCCCAGAAGATGCGCGCAAGAAAGGGGCACAATTGGCTGAAGCCATCTCGCGCACCGAGATCACCTATCAAGGCCACCGACTTCGCGTTGGCGCGGCCTATGGCTCATATTGTTTTGAGTCAGATGATACGGGCGAGCGGGCCTTATCACGGGCTGACGAGGCGATGTATGCCAATAAGGTTGGCCGCAAAATCCAAAGTCTCTGACTACAAATCCTTGATGTAATGGATAAAGCCCGCATGGCGTGCCACGCGGTCATACAGGCTACGACCGGGGGCATTGCTCTCATGCGTCAGCCAATAGACTCGGGCGGCATTTTGCGCCCGGGCGGCATCGGCAACCGCTTCGATCAGGGCCTCGCCCACCCCGCGCCGGCGCGCGGCGGGGAAAGTGAACAAGTCCTGCAGATAACAATAGGGCCCAATCGTCCAAGAAGAGGGATGGTAGAGATATTGGACCAAGCCCAAAACTTCTTCACCATCCACAGCTACCAGGCCATGTAGCGGACCATTGGGGTCCAATAAACGCTGCCACGTTGCCTCGGTTACTTCCGGCGAAAAATTACTGACTTTGTAGAAGGTCAAATAGCCGTGCCACAATTCTTCCCACACGGCGCGATCATTAGCCTCAAGAGGCCGTACGCGAATATCACCCATGTTTCACCTTTGAAACCAAGAGCTTACTTTGGAAATGCCTTAGGGGCAACCTGCACCACTTTGCTGCCGCGCGCAACGACCTCGTTCACAGCCATGCCGCGCTCAACCACGTGGTTTCTAAAGCGAAACAGGCCATCTACACCGATAAAGCCGTCTTGGGCCTCAATCGCGCGGGCAGAGGCCCCCGATTTATTGCCTTCGCGGGTCATGCGCGCCAACATGGCCGTTGCATCATAGCCCATACCAGCCAGACGGGTTGGGCGGCGTTGATAGGCTTGGTTGAAACGTTGCTCAAACGCGCTGCGGGCCGCCACATCGGGGGTGACAAACCAAGCCCCAATCATGCGGCTATCATTCAACGTATCGGGATCATTCCACAGGCCAGTGCCCAGATAACGGACTTGACGGGAACTTGCCCCAGATTGGCCGAGGGTTTGCACAATGGCACGCAGCATCGCACCGCGCTCCGGAATGAGAATGGCGGTCTCGCGGCTTGCCGCACCGCCGCCAACCCGACCGGCCACACGGCGCGACACTTCTAGGGCCGACGTCATGGACGTTGACCGCGGATCATAGCGTTCATCGCCCATAAATTCGATTCCGGCTGCGGCAGCGGTTTCGCGTGCGGCGCCAGCTACCCGGTCGCCATAACGCCCCTCTGGGGCCAAAACCACCAGTCGTTTGACGCCCTGTTCGGCCGCATAGCGGACAATTTGACGGGCCTCATCCTCTGGCAGGAAGGTCAGAACATAGATATCGCGACCGGCTTCAGACGTATCGGTGGAGAAGGAAAACATCGGCACATCATTGGCCCGCGCATAGGGCGCAATGGCTGACACACCGCTGGCAAACAACGGGCCCAGAATAAAGTCGGCCCCGGACCGCATGGCATCGACTGCAGCATCGCGCGCTGACTCTGGTGTATCGCCAGAATCCTTTGGAATGAGGAGCATAGAGGCATCACCATGCTCAAATAACGCCAGTTCAGCCGCACTTTGCAGGGTCTGCGCCTCATTGCGAATGGCTGGATTATCGCTGCTAAACGGGGCCAGTAGCGCCACGCGGACAAGCTTGCGCCCAGCCATATGGGGCGGTGTCAGCTTGTTGGTGGCCTTGATCACATAGGGGTTGACGGGCTCTTGCACCACCGGCGGAGGTGGCGGGGTTGGCGGTGCTTTGGTCGTTGGCGTCGATGCGCATGACGCGAGCCCGAACAACATAGCTGCGCAGAGACTTGCGCCTAGCGCGCGTTTAAGGCTTGGTATCCCAGTCGGAAAGTATGAACCTTCTGCCGAAGAAATGGATGACATGGCCAACGCTACTCCCAATAACAGGCCTAAGTCTAAGCGTGAGGGCAGTCTGGTGCAATCGCATCAACTGGAAACGCCTATAAAAATGCTGTTAGAATCGGGGCTTTACCTTGTCGCAACACCCATTGGTAATTTGGGCGATTTCACCCCGCGCGGTGCCAAAACACTCAGCGATTGTGATCTGATCCTGGCAGAAGATACGCGTGTTACCAAGCGCTTGATGGGTTTGCATGGGATAGGCGGCAAAGTTGTGCGCTGTGATGAGTCCGCGACCGAAACAGGCCTGAAACACGCACTGAAGATTCTGGATCAAGGTGGTTCGGTTGCCTTTTGCTCGGACGCGGGTACCCCGGGCGTCAGCGATCCGGGCGAACGTTTGGCGCGGGGCGTCATTGAGGCGGGGCATAAGGTTCTGGCCGTGCCCGGGGCGTCTGCGGCTTTGGCGGCCTTGATTGTCTCAGGCTTGCCTTCCGCCCAGTTTTTCTTTGCGGGGTTCGCACCGGCGAAAGCTGGCGCGCGGGCGGATTTCTTCCATGAGTTTGCCGCTATCCCCGCCACCCTGATTTTTTACGAGACTGGGCCGCGCTTGGCTGAAAGCCTTGCGACCATGGCGAAGATATTTGGCGACCGCCCTGCCTGTGTCGCGCGTGAATTGACCAAGCTCTATGAAGAAACCCGCCGCGGCACCTTGTCGGACTTGGCAGCACATTATGGCCAGACCGATGCACCGCGGGGCGAGATTGTGGTCGTGGTCGGCGGGAAAAGCCAAGAAAGCCAAGTAACCGAAGCACTTGATCTGGATGCGGCATTGGAAGAGGCTTTAGCCCGCCTGAGCGTCAAGGATGCAGCCGCAGCCGTAGCCCTTCAGACCGGGATCGCCCGCCGCGATGTCTATGGCCGCGCCCTCGCCCTGGTTGCGGCGCGCAAGCAGGCTGCGTCATGAACCTAACCCAGCGCGCCCTTGCCGAACGATCTGGCCGCTGGGCCGAGACTTGGGCTGCCTTTGTGCTGCAGCTGAAAGGGTATGCGATTTTGGGTCGGCGCGTGCAGACGCCTGCGGGCGAGATTGATCTGATCGCCCGGCGCGGCGATGTTTTGGCCTTTATCGAAGTTAAAATGCGCCAAGATGACATTGATCCAGCGGAGGTGCTGCGACCTCGGCAAATGGCGCGCATTGTGCGCGCTGCCACAGGCTGGACCGCACGACGCGACTGGACCCAGCATTTTACGTGGCGCTATGATCTGATGGTCGTCACCCGCTGGCGCTGGCCCAAACATGTGCGCGATGCGTGGCGGCCAGAGGTGGACCCGATGTTGAGCAGGCATAGCCATTCCGGCAATGTGATTTCCTTTCGGGCAAGGCGCAAATGATCCCCAGAACCCGCCTCGATGCCGAAAGTGCCTTGAAAGTGTGCGCCAGCATGCCGGCAGATCGCTTTGACTTGACTGCCTGTGCACTGGCTTGCGCCATTCATGAAAACCCCGACCGTGATGTGTCAGAGGCATTGAAGGTTCTCGACCAATTGACCGCCTTGGCCCAACATCGAAAGCCGCAATCGGCGCTGGCACTCACCCAACTCATCTTTGGCGAAATGGGGTTTGCGGGTTCAACCAAAGACTTTGATGATCCGGGCAATGCCGATTTAATCAGTATTTTAAACGCACGCGCAGGCCTGCCCGTTGGTTTAGGCGTGATCTGGCGCCATGTCGCGCGCCTCTCCAACGCTGCCCTCCACGGGGTTGATACGCCGGGGCATTTCCTGTTGCGTCTCGAAGCGACCGATGGGCCCATCTTCATCGACCCGCTGGCAGGTGGTGCGATTGTGGATGAGCTGGGTCTTTCTGAAATCGCCAATCGGGTTGGGATCAAGGCCTTAAGCGAGGCGATGCTCGCCCCCGTCTCGGATCGGGTGATGGCGGTGCGCCTGCAGACCAATTTAGCGGCGCGGGCGCGGGCCTCTGGCCAGATTGAGGCGTGGATGCGGGCAGCCTTTCGCCGCGCTTTACTGGCGCCGGACAATTATCAAGTTGCGCTCGACTATTCCCAAGCTGCAGAAGCCGCCGGTCAAATTCATATAGCCCTTGAATGGGCGCAGCGGGCAAGCCAACTTCAAGGCTACACCCAAGCTGATCGCGACAGAACCCAAACTCTGCGCCAAAAGCTCAATTAGCGAGTACATCCTGTGTCTGATTCACCTGCCTCAAAGCCCTTGCGTATTGCCATCCAGATGGACCCGATTGAGCACGTCAATATCGACGGCGATACGACCTTTGCCATGGCTGAAGAAGCGCAAAACCGCGGTTATGAGATTTTTGTCTATCAGGTCGAAACTTTGAGCTGGCAGGAGGGCAAGGTTACCGCCCGCGCCAAGCCCGCTAGGGTTCAACGCGTGAAGGGCGATCATGTCAGCCTTGGCGCGGAAGTCATTCTGGATCTGGCCGAGGATGTGGATGTGGTCCTGATGCGGCAGGATCCGCCCTTTGATATGAGCTATATCACCGCCGCGCATCTGCTGGAATTCTTGAAGGGCAAGACGTTGGTGGTCAATGACCCGTTTTGGGTGCGGTCGAGCCCAGAAAAAATCGTGCCGCTTCTGTTTCCAGACTTAATGCCGCCGACCTTGGTCTCGCGCGATGTAGCGACCATCAAGGCTTTTCAGGCCGAGCATAAGGACATTGTGGTCAAGCCCTTGTTCGGCAATGCCGGTGCCGCGGTGTTTCGGATCAAGCCTGAAGATGGTAATCTCGGTGCCCTACTCGACTTGTTTTTCACCACAAGCCGCGACCCGATCATGGTGCAAGCCTTTGTGCCGGGGGTATTTGACGGTGATAAGCGCATCATCTTGATCGATGGCGAGCCGGTTGGGGGCATTAATCGGGTGCCCAAGGGCAATGATATCCGCTCGAACCTGGCCGTGGGTGGCACGGCCCATCCCGTTGAGTTGAGCGAAGCTGATCTCGCCATTTGCCGCGCGATTGGCCCAACGCTGAGAGAACGGGGGCTTTTATTCGTTGGGATCGACGTGATCGCCGGGCGATTGACGGAGATCAATGTGACCTCTCCAACCGGTGCTTTAGCCCTCAAAGCTTTCTCGGGCGTCAATGCTGTTTCCCTGATGTGGGACGCGATCAGCCGCAAATTGAATTAGAACTTACTCTATGGTAATCAAATTGTGCACAGCCTATCAAGGTTGAGGATCACAATCTAGCATCGAAAATTTTCTTTTGTTCGTTTTACGTTCGGTATATGTTCTGATTTCGGGTTGGAATGTGGATAGTTCGGAAGCGAAACAATGGTTGCTCGATTGGTTACATGGGCCTTTGATGGGGCCGAAGCGCGCAGAGTAGATGTACAAGTCCAAATAACGGATGCGGGGGCCAACCCCTATTTCTCCATTGTCGGTCTAGCAGACAAGGCTGTTGCGGAAAGTCGGGAACGTGTGCGCTCGGCTTTTGCCGCCATCGGCCTCTCAGTTCCAGCCAAGCGCGTGCTGGTAAACTTGGCCCCAGCGGACCTTCCCAAGGAAGGGTCCCATTATGACGCGCCCATCGCGGTTGCGCTTTTAACGGCCATGGGTATTCTGCCGTCAGACGCGTTAGATGGCCTCGCCGTCTTGGGTGAGTTGGGGCTGGACGGAGATTGGCAGCCTATAGTCGGCGCTCTGCCAGCGGCCATGGCGTCTCATGGGGAAGGTTTGACCTTGGTTTGCCCAGCCGCCTCGGCTGCCGAAGCGGCGTGGTCAGGTGGGCGGGTGATTGGGGTGTCGAGCCTGATGGGCTTTATCAACCACATTCGCGGCGCGCGGCCCTTAGAATTGGCCGTGCCCGGTGCCCTCCTCGACGCACCTCCCGTGGCGGATTTGAAAGATGTGCGCGGGCAAGAACAGGCCAAGCGGGCTTTAGAGATTACCGCCGCCGGGGGGCATAATTTATTGCTGGTTGGCCCGCCGGGGGCTGGCAAATCCATGCTGGCCCAGCGCCTACCGGGCCTTTTGCCGCCCTTAAGCGCGCGGGAACTGTTAGAAGTGTCCATGGTCCATTCGGTGGCAGGCATGCTCGAGCGCGGCTCCCTCACGCGGACACGGCCCTTCCGGGCACCCCACCATTCCGCCAGCATGGCAGCTTTAACCGGCGGTGGCATTCGGGCCAAGCCGGGCGAAGTCTCACTCGCCCATCATGGCGTTTTGTTTCTCGACGAATTGCCGGAGTTTTCGGCCCAAGCCCTCGATGCCCTGCGCCAGCCTTTGGAAACCGGTGAAGTGGTGGTTGCACGCGCCAATCGGCACGTCACCTATCCTGCGCGTTTTCAATTGGTTGCAGCCATGAACCCATGCCGGTGTGGCGCTGCAGCCGGGCGGACCTGCGGGAAGGCCCCGCGCTGTATGGTAAGCTATCAATCACGCATATCAGGGCCCTTCCTTGACCGGATTGATCTGCAAATCGACATCCCTGCCGTGACCGCCGCAGACTTGGCCCTGCCCGCCAGTTCCGAGGGCACACAAGAGGCTGCTGCCCGTGTGGCGCGTGCCAGAGCGGCCCAAGCAGAACGTTATGAGAATGATGGGCTGGCAATCGCCACCAATGCCATTGCCAGCGGCGCCGTACTCGACCGGGTCGCGGCCCCAGATGGGCCGGGTCGGGATTTGTTGGGAAAAGCCGCAGATGCGCTGCGTCTATCGGCACGCGCCTATCATCGCACCTTAAAAGTCGCCCGCACGATTGCAGACCTCGACGGTGCAGACGGGGTTAAGCGGATTCATGTCGCAGAAGCTTTGGCCTATCGTCGGGTGGAGCCTAATCCGGCGCAGCCGGTCTCAACACCCAGTTTCCAAAGGCTTTAGCGTTTGCCCATCGGGACTTTATCGGCCGTGGTCGCACCCTTAGAGAACAGAGGTGTCGGCGCTTCGGTCTTGGATTTTTCCGCCTTTGGTTTGCGGATTTCCTTATTACTTTTTTTCTGTCCCTTAGCCATTGAGTGCTCACTTTAAGGATGGTGTAGAGGGACGAGATCTGAGGCTGCGGCCAATGCCAAGGCACCGGCCGCATCCAAGTAGGCTAAAGCATCTGGCTTCTAAAAGAAGCCAAGATCTTAGGCGCGATCTTGCAGGTTTTCGGCAGACATTTTGCCGCTCTTGCGATCTGCCACGAGGTCATAGCTGACCTTTTGGCCGTCGCGCAGGTCGCTCATGCCCGAGCGTTCCACTGCACTGATGTGGACGAAGGCATCAGGGCCGCCGTCATCAGGAGCGATAAAGCCAAAGCCTTTTTGGCCATTAAACCATTTTACTGTTCCGGTAGTCATTAGCGTAGTTCCGTTCATAGAGAATTAGATGCCTGCACGTGCAGGCATGTTGGCGTCGACATTTCAGGAGGTATTTTTGAGAGCAGCGCCGATGATCTCAGCGAACAGACAAGCATAGAACCGTCATTAGACCCGTGCTCTATGCGCCCTTCTTACCCAATAAGCAAGCAGTTTCGGCCTGAAGCTGTTTCGCGCCTCCGCCCCAGCTAAAGCAGCAAACTATCCTCAATCTGAGCATAACCCCTTCCCCTATGCCGGACTCTCCCGTAATCGTGGCCCATGCGATACGCGCTACAGGCGCCGCGAGGGATGAAGGTCGGGCTCCTCGGTGGTTCTTTTGATCCTGCCCATTCTGGCCATGCCCATGTGGCCGAGACAGCCCGTGCCCGGCTGGGACTGACGTGTGTCTGGTGGCTGGTCTCGCCGCAAAACCCGCTAAAGCCGAAATCCACACCCTTGGAACGCAGGCTCGCCTCTGCGCGAAGTGTGGCGCGAGGGCCCCACAATATTGTCACCGATATTGAGACCCGCCTTAAAACCCAATTCACCATCGACACGCTTCGGGCCCTAAAACGACGTTATCCCGGCGTGCATTTCGTCTGGCTGATGGGGGCCGATAATCTAAGCGGGTTTGAGCGCTGGCGCGGCTGGCAGGATATTGCACGCTTGGTGCCGATCTGTGTCGTGTCGCGCCCAGGGGCTGGACCGCGTGCGCGACTGGGGCGGTTGGCGCAACGTTTTCCCCACGCACGCCTGAACTTGGTCAATGCCATGGCCTGTCCAAGTGCTGTACCACCGGCTTGGGTCTATATACCCGCCCGTTGGAATCCCCTATCCTCCACAGCGCTTCGGGCAAGTGGTGCTGGTCTGTCCGCCGCGTGAGTTAGTTTGAAGATTATTCCCTGAGGTTTGTGAGTCCATGTTTGAAGATTTGGTCCGGCACCACCAACAGGGTCTGCTGGCTGGCGAACGAAGTTTCGCGATTGCACTCGGGCTGGATAACCCTGCTTCCCATGTCGAGCGGGCAGAGCGCGAAGTCCTTGATCGTATCCTGCCGCACATCGCTACCTTGGTTGGGCCTGCTGCCCGGCTGATCGACTGCGGCCCATTTACGGGTTTGCGGACCGCCCAGACTTTGGCGACATTGGAACGGCCAAAGGCGATTGTCTTGATGAATCGCGAGATCGACCCACGGATCTTCGATACCCTGCAAGCCAAAGCCACGACCGCAGAAATTAGCGTGGCACCGGCAAGTGCCACGCCGGCAAATTGGGACTTACCGGCGATTGGGTCAGGCACGACACTCGCCATGATCTCTGGCGGCGGATTGGGCTTTTTGACGGCGGGGGAGCGAAAGGAGCTGTTTCACGGCGCTTCACTTACGCTGAAGAGCGATGACTTCCTGCTGGTCACAATCGAACTGGCCCAAGATGCCGCAATGGTCGAAGCCGCCTATCAGGAATTTGGCCAATCCTTGGTGCGCACCTGCTTAACCCGATTGGGCAAAAGCCACGGCTTTGAAGCCCGCGTCTTCCATCAGGCGACCAGTCAACGGGTTCAGTTTGGGGCTGTGGCCCAGAAAGATGCCAGTATCCAGTGGCAGGATGCAGGCTGTGGCTTTAAGCTTGGCGACTGGCTGGCCATGGGTGCCGCGCAACAATTTACCACCGAAACACTCGCCCAAGAAGTTGCAGGTTTTGACATCCATCAGACGTGGCGCGCCAGCGACGGGCGGATTGAGGTGATGCTGTTGAAGAAAAAATAGCATCCCTTTGTCGTTCTGGTTATGTTCTGTTAAGGTGCCGTGGTGCACGAAGGCTGCGATTCGCTTTACGGAACGAAAAACATGTCACTTCAAACGATCCTTCTTGGCATTGATCCCGGCCTTCAGCGCACCGGCTGGGGCGTCATTGCGTGCGAAGGTGCCCGCATTTCATGGGTCGCCCATGGTGTGATCGCACCGGCTACAAAGCTGCCTTTGACAGAGCGTTTGGGCGCGCTTGCCAGCGGCATCAAAGACGTGCTTGATTTCTACAACCCGACCGAAGCAGCGGTTGAAGAGGTGTTCATGGCGAAGAATGCGCAATCGGCCTTATTGCTCGGCCACGCCCGTGGCGCGACCCTGTCGGTTCTGGCGCAACATCATGTGGCCGTAACGGAATATGCAACCCGCCATATCAAAAAAGCGCTTGTCGGAACGGGCGGGGCCGAAAAGGACCAAGTGGCCTTTATGGTTCGCCGTCTCTTGCCGCAATCGGGTGCGGTTTCTGCCGATGCCGCCGATGCATTGGCCGCCGCCATCTGCCATGCGGCAGAGCGGCGCAGCCCCAGCAACCACTTAATGGCTGCCAAAGGATGATAGGCTCGCTGAAAGGCATAGTCGCCGCAACCGGCGAGGATCGCGCTTTGATCGAAGTCGGGGGTGTCGGCTATTTGGTTTTTGCCGGAACACGCACCTTGTCACGCCTCGGCCAAGGGGCTGCGGTTCATGTCTTCATCGAGACGCAAGTGCGCGAAGACTCATTGAAGCTTTATGGCTTTTTGTCTGACGCCGAGCGGGCTTGGTTTGCCAAATTACAAGAGATTAGCGGCGTTGGGGCCAAAGTGGCGCTGTCGATTTTGGACGTTCTTTCGCCCAATCAATTGATGGAGGCCGCAGCCCTTGAAGATAAGGTCAGCATTGCGCGCGCCAATGGCGTCGGCCCAAAGCTTGCCGCCCGCATCGCTACCGAGCTGAAAGGCCGCCCACCGCCAGCCAGTCTGATGGGGCAAACGGGAACCTCTGGCTTTAGTGAAGGCGGTGCGCCGGTTTCAGCCGAACCCCAAGCCCAGACCACACAGGCTCAAGAAGGCCCTGCCTTGGCCGACCGCTCACAAGCCATTTCAGCCCTTCTCAACCTCGGCATTGCCCAACCCGAGGCCTTGCGCGCCGTGGCCCAAGCCAGCCGCAGCCTTGGTGAGGAGGCCAGTGTGGGGGCGCTGGTGAAGGCAGCCTTGAAGGAGATTGGCCGATGAACCAGCCCGAAGATGGCCTGAGCGGGGAACGCCTGATCTCGTCGGAATTGCGCGTGGGCGACACGTTAGACCGTGCGCTGCGCCCTTCTGGCTTTGACGAATTTGTCGGCCAGACAGAACTTAAAGCCAATCTTGAAATCTTTGTCCGCGCCGCCAAAGGGCGCGGCGATGCCATGGATCATTTGTTGTTGTTTGGCCCGCCGGGCTTGGGCAAGACAACTTTAGCTCAGATTACCGCCCGCGAATTGGGCGTAAACCTCAAGACGACATCGGGGCCCGTGATCGCCAAGGCGGGCGATCTGGCAGCCCTTTTGACCAATCTTGAGCCGCGCGATGTGCTGTTCATCGACGAAATCCACCGTCTGCCGGCTGCGGTTGAAGAAATTCTCTACCCGGCCATGGAAGATTACGCCCTCGACCTCGTCATTGGCGAAGGCCCCTCCGCCCGGTCGATCCGCATTGATCTGTCGCCGTTTACTTTGGTGGGCGCGACAACGCGGGCGGGCCTGTTATCCACGCCGCTGCGCGACCGATTTGGCATCGTCTCCCGCCTCGATTTTTATAGCGTGGCCGATCTGGAGGTGATCTTGCGGCGCGCGGCTGGCAAATTGGGTGCACCACTGACGCCGGATGGGGCGACCGAGATTGCGCGCCGTGCGCGTGGTACGCCCCGCATTGCGGTGCGCTTGTTGCGGCGCGTCCGCGACTTTGCCGATGCTTTGGGCAGCCCCTTGGACGCCCAGACCGCAGCCCATGGCCTTGCCCGCCTCGACATTGATCCAGACGGCCTCGACATGCTCGACCGCCGCTATTTGCGGGCCTTGGTTGAGACCTATGGCGGGGGTCCCGTAGGCGTGGAGACCTTGGCGGCGGCCATTTCTGAAGCCCGCGACGGGGTGGAAGATGTGATTGAACCCTATCTGATGCAGCAGGGCTTTATCATGCGCACGCCGCGTGGCCGGGTTGCTGCCGCGCGGGCCTATCAGCTCTTCGGCCTGCCGGAACCAAAAGCGCCACCGCAACCTGGCTTGTTTGACGATTCAGCGCGTTAGATCACGCCTGCGCCCTTAAGCGCTGCGATCTTATCCCCATCATAGCCCAAGAGATCAGCAAGGACTTCGCGGGTATGGCTGCCAAGCTCTGGCCCCGTCCAACGCACATTGCCTGGTGTGCTGGACAGCTTGGGGAAGACATTCGGCATGGGGAATGGCCCGAGGGCCGGATGTTCCACCGTCACAATCGCTTCACGCGCAGCGAAATGGGGGTCGGCCAACATGTCGGGCGCACGATAGATGCGGCCACAGGGCACGCCATAGGCCTCGCAGACCGCCTCTAATTCCGTGCAGGTCATGTTCAGGGTCCAAGCGCTGACCAAGGCGTCGAGTTCTGCTTGGTTTTCGCCACGGGCGACATGGGTCAAAAAGCGCGGATCATCGGCCAGTTCGGGCTGGCCCATGGCTTCGGCCAAGCGCCGCCACACCGTATCTTGATTGGCGGCAAGGATCAGCATGCCGTCGCTGGCTGGATAGATGTTCGACGGCGCGATTTTGGGCAGGAAAGAGCCTGTCCGTTCCCGGATATAGCCGCCAAAATGATAGTCTGGCACAAGGCTTTCCATCATGGCAAAGCAGGCCTCATAAATCGCCGAATCGACGATCTGGCCGCGGCCTGTATTGCGTCTATGCTCAAGGGCCGCCAAAGCCCCAATGGCGGCATAGGTGGCGGCCAGACTGTCGCCAATCGAAATGCCGGCCCGCGACGGCATCCGGTCAGGTTCGCCCATCACATAGCGCAAGCCACCCATCGCCTCGCCAACACTGGCATAGCCTGCCTTGGGACTATTGGGCCCTGTCTGGCCATAGCCGGACACGCGGATCATGATGAGGCCGGGATTGAGGGCGGATAAAACGTCATAGCCCAGACCCCATTTTTCCAAAGTTCCGGGGCGGAAATTCTCAAGGAGAAAGTCCGCCTCCTTGACCAGATCCTTCAAGACGGCCTGACCGGCTTCCTGCCGCAAATCCAGCGTGATGCACTTCTTGTTGCGGGCAACAATGGGGAACCAAACCCCATGGCCATCCTTTTTGACCGTGCCCCATTCGCGCAGAGGGTCGCCTTGGCCGGGGGGCTCGACCTTGATCACTTCGGCGCCGAGATCGCCCAAAATTTGTCCGCAAAAGGGCCCGGCAAGCAGAACACCCAATTCGATCACCCGCAAACCTTTAAGGGGGCCAGTTGCTTCCGACATCGGATTCCTCACGCGACAGCGGTTTGGGGTGGGAAATTGCCAGCCTTGGTGACCATGGACGGCAAAGGCCTGCCCATCACGCCCGTCAACCACTGCCCCGCTTCAATCATGGCATCGAGGTCAATGCCGGTGGCGACGCCAGACCGATGCAGCAAATAGAGTAAGTCCTCGGTCGGGATATTGCCGGTGGCTTTAGGCGCAAACGGGCAACCGCCCAGCCCGCCCAAACTGGAATCGAGAGTTTTTGCCCCTGCCTCAAAGGCCGCCCACGCATTGGCGAGGCCCGTATTGCGGGTATTATGAAAATGCGCGCGAATGGGAATATCGCCGACCACGGCCTGAACGCGGCTGACCAAGGCCTTCACCTGACGGGGCACGGCAACGCCAATCGTATCGGCAAGACCAATCTCGCGTGGACCAGCTTTGGCCAAGGCCTCAGCCATGGCCACCACATGGTCGGGGTCTACTTCGCCTTCAAACGGGCAGCCGAAGGCCGCAGAGATCGTCACTTGCCCAGACCGGCCCGCCGCCTTGGCCATGGTGACAATTGCATTGGCCACTTGAATGCTTTCCGCACTGGTTTGGCCTTGGTTACGCATGGCAAAGCTGTCGCTCGCCACAGCAACGGCACCCAATTCATGCACGCGCGTTAGAAGCGCACGTTCTGCCCCGCGTTCATTCAGCACAAGGCCGATATAAGTCACCTGATCGGTGTCGGGCAAAGCCGCCATCACCGCCTCTGCGTCGGCCATCTGGGGGACACGGCGCGGATTAACAAAGCTTGCGGTCTCAATCCGGCGCACGCCTGCCGCAATGGCAGCCTGGATCAAAGCCACCTTTTGCTCCGTCGGCAGAATGTCCGGCTCGTTCTGCAACCCGTCTCGCGCACCAACCTCAACAATTTCAACGCTATTCATCAACAGGACCCCATGGCGCATCATCTGGCTTAGGCCGACCAAACTAAGCCTAAGCATTGCTTAGGTCTATGGTTAGCTGCGCTACTTGGGCAATCTGCCCACATGGCCTAAGAGAAAGGGTATAAGGTCAAAGTGTTGCGAGAATAGCACCCGCGGTTCAATTCGTCGGCTTCGCGCACTCACCCTACTTGCTTTTCACGACGAGAACGTGATTTTGAAGTCAATCGAAGGATACTTAGAGATCCGTCATCACTGAGGGGATAAAATGCGTCATCTTTTACTTGGGTCTGCTGCGGCGGCCACACTTTTCTTTGCCATGGGCACAAGCGCCTTTGCGCAAGCATCTACTGAAGCAAAAGCCGATGAAGGCGCTGAAGTCATTATCGTGACGGCTCAAAAGCGCGTTCAGAACGTGCAAGAAGTGGCAGCAGCTGTTTCGGTCATCGGGGGCGAGCAAATCGCGCGCGCAGGTGGCTACAACATCGAAAGCGTGCAAACCCAAATCCCGACCCTGAACTTCCGTAAGGGCGGCACCAATCTGAACTCCTCGCTATTCCTGCGCGGCGTCGGCACCATCAACTTCTCGATCGCAGCAGAGCCCAGCGTCGCTGTGGTTTTGGACGGTGTTGTTTTGGCACGTGCCGGGGAAGCTTTCGGTGACTTGTCTGACATTCAGCGCATCGAAGTGTTGCGCGGCCCACAAGGCACTTTGTTCGGCAAGAACTCCTCTGCCGGTGTGGTCAACATCATCTCGAACAGCCCAGGCCGCGTCCATAGCGGCGACATCCAACTGACCGCGAACGATGGCAATGAATATAAGCTGCGCGCCTCGGTCGACATGCCGTTCAGCGACAGCGTGCGTTCGCGCGTTACCGTGTTTGGTGGCTCCTATGATGGCAACATCACCAATCTGACCACCGGCGGCAAAATCAACGGTTATGAGCGTTATGGCGTTCGCGGCATTTTGGATATCGATGCCTCTGAAAGCCTGAAAGTGCGCTTGATCGGCGATTATCGCAAAGCAGACGACAATTGCTGCGGCGAAGTCATTGGCACAGCACCCACCGGCGCAAACGCAGCAGCCCTTTTGTCGCTTCTGCCCGGCATCACTTTTGCGGGCGATGAAACCCGCGCCGTGCGCAACAATCTCGTCACCCGTACCGAAGAAGAATCTTGGGGCATTTCGGCCCAAGCTGATTGGGATGCTGGCGACTTTACCATCACCTCCATCACCGCTTACCGCGGCTGGGACAACCGGGAAGTCCGTGAAGGCGATTGGTTGGACCGTCCAGCCGCCTATGTTGGCAACGGCTTTGCCCAATTGCATGACGATGGCCCCCAGACCTCGACCACCTTCAGCCAAGAATTGCGCTTGACCTCGCCCGCAGGCAAGCCTTTGGAATATGTGGTTGGTGCTTATTTCGCCAATGCCGAAACCGAGCGTGACTTCCGTCGTGACGTGACCGTCTGCACCGCTTCGACCTTGGCCATCGACACCACGGGCCAGCGTCCGTGCTCGACCGCAACCGGTGTTTCCACCTTTGTGACCGCTTTCTCGAGCGCGAACTTTGGCTCTGAATCGCGTAACGTCGCTTTGTTCGCTGACGGCAGCTATAAGGCGACCGAGCGTCTGTCCATCGTCGGCGGCGTTCGTGTTACCCAAGACAAGCTGAGCTATTACCACAACCGCATCCCCGCCCCTGTGGGTGGTCTGCCTGGTTTGCGCAATGACACCAGCGGCTTCAAAGGCAACACCAAGGAAGATAATGTTTCGGGTAAATTGGGCCTGAAGTACCAAGCCACCGACGACATCAACTTCTATGTGACCCAGTCGCGCGGCTATAAAGGCCCCGCCTACAACGTCTTCTTCAACATGAACCCAACCGGTTTGAACGCGATTGCGCCAGAAACCGTGGATTCGACTGAAGGTGGCGTGAAGACGGCCTTCTTGGATAATCGCTTCATCGTAAACTTCGCCGTCTTCCGCGCCGTTTATGAAAACTTCCAAGCCAACAACTTCGACACTTTGAACGGTGTGGTCATTACGCGTTTGACCAATGCTGGTAATGTGTCGACCACGGGTCTTGAACTCGACTGGTTGATCCGCACCGATGGTGGCCTGACCATCAATGGCGGTTTGGCTGTCACCGATGCCCAGATCGAAGAATTCCGCGATGCAAACTTGGTTCTGTCGTCCGCCCGCCGTGGTGAGCGCTTGGCCCTGTCGCCTCGCCTGAAGGCTTCCCTGGGCGCGAATTATGAGTGGGAACCTGCTTCGATCCCTGGCATCATTCACTTGAATGGCCAGGTTTCTTACAGCAGCGATCAATTCTCGGACATTGGCGAAAACCCCTTGCTGCGCATTCCTGAGACCACCATCGTCGACGCGGCGATTGGTATCAGCGACAAGCAAGACCGCTATCGCTTGACCTTGAACATCAAGAACCTGACCGACGAAAAATATGCGTCGCTGATCACGCCGGGTGGCCCAGGTGGCGCGTTGCGTTATCTGATCCCACGCGATGCAGACCGTTATGTCGGTTTGACCCTGCGCGCGAAGTTCGGGGGCTAATCCTATGACAGCGATTGCGGACAGGTTCTCGCGTCGCGGTCTCTTGGTAGCAGGGGCAGCTTCGGCTGCCCTTGCCGCCTGTGGCCAAGGCAGCGGTTCCACAGGCAAGGGCGTTAATCTCGCCTTTCAAAAAAATGGGGTCATGCTCGTGGCCCAAACGCGCGGCTCGCTGGTCGAACCCCTGAAAGCAGCTGGCATCACGCCGCTGAATTGGGTTGAGTTCCCATCCGGCCCACCCCTATTGGAAGCCATGGCTGTCGGCTCGGTTGATTTGGGCCTGACGGGCGACACCCCGCCGATTTTTGCCCAAGTCGCCAATGCGCCAATCAAATATGTCGCCCAAGTTCGGCTTTCAGGCAAAGCCGGTGGCATCATCACGCCCAAAAATTCCGCCATTCAGTCCTTGAAGGACCTGAAAGGCAAAAAACTCTGCTTCACGCGCGGGTCGTCGGCCCATAATAGTGCCGTGATTGCCTTACAAAGCGTTGGCCTGACATTGGCTGATGTCGAGGCTGTCAATCTGGGTCCGGCAGACGCCGCGGCCGCCTTTGCCCAGGGCGGCATTGATGGCTGGGTAATTTGGGACCCCTATTACAGCCTCGCGATCCGCGATCAGGGCGCGCGGGTTCTCTCAGGCCTTGACCAATTAGGCGGTGGCGCAAGCTTCCTTTTGGCGAACGCAAAGTTTGCAGAAGCCCGTCCAGAGGACTTGAAAGTGTTGTTGTCGGCCATCGCCAAAGAGGGCGAGTGGTGCGCGGCCAATACCGATGCGGTTGCTGAAATCTCTGCCAAAGCTTCAGGCCTTGAACTCGAACTCCTCAAAGACACGATGAAGCGGACGGACTTCAAAGTAGAGCCTTTGACCGACGACGTGCTGGCCGCACAACAAGCAACGGTTGACCGCTTTGCGCAATTAGGGATCATACCGAAGAAAGTTATCATCAGTGATGCCGCTTGGCGCGGCTGGACAGGGTAAACAATGGCAGCAACGGCCTCCGAAGGTCCTTTTAGTCGGGCACTTCCATGGTTAGTGCCTTTGGCACTGGTCATTCTCTGGCAAGTCTCATCCAGCCTCGGCTGGCTGCCGCCCAATATTCTGCCTGCCCCCACTGCTGTGCTGGAAGCAGCTTGGACCAAGCTACAAGATGGCAGCCTGATCGACAATTTGGGGGTGAGTTTTGCCCGTGCCATGAGTGGCCTCATCATTGGTGGGGCGATTGGGTTTAGTCTGGGCCTGCTTAACGGCCTCAGCAAGACGGGCGAAATGCTATTGGACCCAACCTTGCAGATGATCCGCAACATCCCGCACTTGGCTTTGATCCCATTGGTCATCATCTGGTTTGGGATTGGCGAAAGCGCGCGTTTGTTCTTGGTGGCACTGGGCGTGTTTTTCCCAATTTATCTCAACACCTTGCACGGGGTCCGCAATGTCGACCCGCAATTGATCGAGATGGGCCGCATTTATGGCATGAATAACCGGACCTTATTCTTAAAGGTCATTCTGCCGGGCGCTTTGCCCTCCATCTTTGTGGGTCTGCGCTTTGCCTTAGGTGTCATGTGGCTGACCTTGATCGTGGCAGAAACCATCGCGGCCAATTCTGGCATTGGTCATATGGCCATGGCTGCGCGCGAATTTATGCAGACAGATATCGTCGTCTTGTCCATCGTCATTTATGCGATTTTGGGCAAGCTGGCCGATAGCGCCACCCGCGCCCTGGAACGCAAGTTCCTCGCGTGGAACCCAGCCTATGCGAAGGTCTAAACCATGAGCAGCCAACCAACCGGCGGGTCACGCGTTAGTCTGAAAGATGTGAAAAAGGCCTTTGGCAATAATGTCGTGCTGCAAGGCATCGACCTTGAGATTCCAGCCGGCCAGTTTGTGTCCATCGTGGGCAAGTCGGGCTGTGGTAAATCCACGCTCCTGCGCCTGATGATTGGCCTCGACTCGGTGACCAGTGGCGTCTTGGACGCTCCGGCGCTGAAAGCGCAAGCTGCCCGCATCGTGTTTCAAGAACCGCGCTTACTGCCTTGGGCCAGCGTCAAGGACAATGTGGCCGTGGGCTTAGGCGAGGGCCAATCCGGCCAAGCCGCCGATAAACAAGCGGCCGATATTCTCGAAGAAGTGGGCCTGAAAGGCCGCGAAGGCCTGTGGCCCTCGCAGCTTTCCGGCGGCATGCGGCAACGTGTGGCCTTGGCCCGCGCCCTTGTATCCCAGCCAACCCTATTGGCTTTGGACGAGCCTTTAGGTGCCTTGGACGCCTTGACCCGCATCGATATGCAGGCGCTCTTGGAAGGCGTGTGGCAAGACCTTGGCTTTACCGCCCTAATGGTCACCCATGATGTGGGCGAAGCGGTGGCCTTGGGTGACCGCGTGATCCTGATCGATCATGGTCACGTGGTGCTGGATTTGGCCGTAGACCTACCCCGCCCGCGCAAACGCGGCACGCCCGAATTTGCCGCCCTTGAAGGCCAAATCCTCGACAAATTGTTTGGCGATGATCCCCGCGCGCGGGAAGCCCATTAGCCCGGCTTTAGCCGCCCGCAATTTCGCTCATCTCAATCGCACGACCGGTTGCAGCCGATAGCTCCGCCGCAGCACCCATCCGCACGGCTTGCAGGCCGTCTTGAGCTGTCACTTGGACGGGTGCGCCAGTCAAGATCGCATCGATCCAAGCCCGTTGCTGATAAAAGGTCGCGCCGAAGTGCGAACCAGCCTCGAGGGCGACAGGATCGACATGGATGGTTTCGCGCGTGACTTGCTTGGGCTGGCGGAAGCCAACACGTGGGCTCATGATCATTTCACCAGGCGGGATCAGCACGTCGAGGCGGGCCTTATCGCCCGTGGCAGAAATCTCTTCCTGATGCTCGGCCCCATCGGCAAACATGCACAGATCGAGCATGGCGCGCGTGCCATTGGCGAAATCAACCACCGTAAAGCTATTGTCGATGATGTCGGGCTTACGACCATCATAACGCTCGTCCTGATGGTTTACATCCATATTGCCTGAGCAATAGACGCGCGTTGGCTCGGACTGGATGATGTGGCGCATCAGATCGAAGAAGTGGCAGCATTTCTCCACCATCGTCCCGCCCGTATTGGCCGAGAAGCGGTTCCAATCATTGACCTTTTGCAGGAAGGGGAAGCGGTGTTCGCGGATCGACACCATGACCAGACGGCCAACATCGCCGCGATGCACGCGTGTCACAAATTCGGTCGCGGGTGGCATGAAGCGATATTCCATCCCCACCCAGAACACGCCCTTATAGGCGGCGGCTTGGTCACGGATGCGGGCGGCGTCTTCGGCAGTGGTGCATAAGGGCTTTTCGCACAAGACATGCACGCCGCTTTTGAACACGGGCTGCAACACATCATGGTGGGTGAAGTTTGGTGAAGCGATCACCACCGCATCGACAAGGCCCGCAGCCAAAAGCTCATCACCGGTCTTAAAGGTTGCAACCTTCTCGCCAGCCGGGCCCAACATGCCCTTACCCAAAGCCAGCATGTGATCGGTAGGGTCAGCCAAAGCGGTGATTTCAACTTCCGGCATCAGCTTCAGATTATTGATGTGCTCATAGCCCATCATGCCCGTGCCAATGACACCAACCCGTATTCTGCCGCTCATGACCTCTCCCCGAAGCTGCTTTGACTCGTTATAAGACATCATAAGCATAATGGCGGGCGATACACGCCCTCTTGGCAGTATGAGGAAATAATCATGGCCCGTAATCCCGTTGAAGTCAGTTGGTTCTCCGCCCTGTGCGATGATGACTACGAGTTTTTGGGCCAATCTGAGCCTGCTTTGCAGTCGAGTTGGGAGCATTGTCGCAATATCGCGCTGACTGCTGAGAAAAATGGCTTTGATAATATCCTGCTGCCATCGGGCTATCAGATGGGTATCGACAACACGGTGTTTGCCGCAGGCATTGCTGGGCTGACCAGCAAGATGCGTCTTTTGCTGGCGATTCGCGTTGGGGAAATGTGGCCGCCACAGGTCGTGCGGCAATTAGCCACGCTCGACCGGATGATGCAGGGCCGACTGGCGGTGAACTTCATTTCCTCTGAAATGCCGGGCGAGACCCTGGGCTCCGCCCCCCGTTATGCCCGCACGTTAGAGGCGATGGAAATCCTGCGCGCTTGGATGAATGGCGAGACTGTCAAGCATCAGGGTGAGTATTACCAGTTTGACTTGGCACCACCGCGCATCACCACACAATCAGGCAAGTCGCCCTATTTCTATTTTGGTGGCCTGTCAGAAGATGCCCGTGAAGTGGCAGCCAAAGCCGCCGATGTCTACCTCATGTGGCCCGATACTTTGGCCAATTCCAAGGCTGTCTTGGACGATATGAATGCGCGGGCTGCCAAATATGGCCGGACCTTGAAGCATGGCTTCCGCGTCCATGTCGTGGTGCGCGAAACCGAAGCCGAAGCACGCGAAGCCGCCAATCGGCTGCTCAGCAAGCTCGACGCGGCCACGGGTGACGCGATCCGTGCCAAGTCCCTAGACGCAACCTCTGTCGGCGTGCGCCGTCAAGCCGAACTGCGCGAAGCGGCCAGCGCCAATGATGGCTATGTGGAAGACAATTTGTGGACCGGCATTGGCCGTGCTCGCTCGGGCTGTGGGGCTGCGATTGTCGGCGATCCAGACCAAGTGCTGGCCAAGATCAATGCCTATCGCGACATCGGGTTTGATGCCTTCATCTTGTCCGGCTATCCCCACGCGACCGAGTGCGACCTGTTTGGCCGCTACGTGCTGCCAAAGCTCGACCACGGTCTTTTGACGATTTAGGCCTTAAAGCGAAATGGTCGCGCTGAGCTGATCGGCCAGCGCGGCTGAACCCCCGACATAAATCGTGTGGGTGCCGGGCTCCAATCGCCAGCTGTGGGTCTGGGTGTCGCGATAGCGCAAATCCTCGGCATCCACCTCAAAGCGGATGACTTTGGTTTGGCCGGGGTCGAGGGCAACCCGGGCAAAGGCCTTCAGAACCTTGGCGGGGCGTTCGACCACATGGCCCGGAAAGCCAACATAGAGTTGGGCGATCTCTTCCCCGGCCCGCTCACCTAAATTGGTGATGCTGACTTGGGCCTGAAAGCCCCGCTTTGTCCGCCGCAAGCTTAAGGCACGATACGCAAAACAGGTGTAAGACAGGCCATGGCCAAAGCCATAGCGCGGCTCGATCTGTTCGCGCGCAAACTTGGTATAGCCATGCCAATAGTCATAGACGATGGCATCGGCATCCTTATCGAAGAAGGGGTAATGCGCAGGGTCTTTCGCCACGGTGAAAGGCAGCTTGCCAGACGGGGCCACTTCGCCCAGCACCAGTTGCGCCAAGGCAGTGCCGCCTTCCATGCCAGAATAGAAGCTTTGCAGGATTGCACTTGCCTGGCTTTGCCACCCCTCGACCAGCACGGCAGAACCCGCGACAAGGACGACAAGGACGGGCCGACCCGTTGCACAAGCGGCTTCAATCAAAGCGATTTGATCGGCGGGCAGCGATAGATTGGTGCGATCTCCACCGCGGGCTTCTTCGGCGCTGGGCTCGTTAGCTGCGGCAGGCTTGGGTGCGGGCAAGACGTCGCTGGCCACACCAAGGGTCATGTCTTCGGGGATATACTCCCCTTCTTGCCGCGCGGTATAGCCCGCCACCACGATGATG
This sequence comes from Aquidulcibacter sp., assembly GCF_020253525.1. Classification (GTDB taxonomy): domain Bacteria; phylum Pseudomonadota; class Alphaproteobacteria; order Caulobacterales; family Aquidulcibacteraceae; genus Aquidulcibacter. Next base: position 8,159 of record NZ_JADCBK010000134.1, on the reverse strand, counting down.
GCGTCAGCATCTGCGGCATTGGCGACCGCGGCTACCACGTCCGTTTCATCGCCTGTGACAATCTCCGTTGCTTCACCCAACGCAATCTGCAGGCCTTGAAGCGCGGTGACAACATAGGGCGGGCGAACGCGGCTGGAGCCAAAGTCGCCCGTATTCTCCTTATTCGCCAGATGGCCCAGAACGGCGAGCTTTTTCAGCTTTTTCCGGTCCAAGGGCAGCATCAAGTCATTCTTCAAAAGCACCGCGGACTTCAACGCCGCCTCCAGCGCCAGCGCAATATGGGCAGGCTGGGCCACCCGATCGAGGCTATAATCTGGCAAGGGGTCTTCGGCGCACGCAAAGCGGTATTGGGTCGACAAGATGCGGCGGCAGGCTTGATCAATCACTTGGGGCTCAACTTGGCCTGCCTCCACCGCGGCCAGTAAATGCTTGCCAAAGACCAAGGGCTCAGGGTTTTCAATGTCGAGACCCGCAGAGGCCGCATAGACATGGCGCAAGCCCATCACCCAATCGGAATGCACAAAGCCCTCAAAGCCCCATTCGACGCGCAAAATGTCGGTCAACAGGGCTTTGCTCTGCCCGCAGAAGCTGCCGTTCATTTGGTTATAGGCGCTCATGACTGTGGCACAGCCTGCATCCAAAATGGTTTTGAAATGCGGCAGATAGACTTCATGCAAGGCGCGCTCATCGATTTGGACATCGACTTTGAAGCGCGCATTCTCCATCGAGTTCAGCGCGAAATGTTTGACGGTGGCAATCACATTATGGGTTTGGAGGCCGATGGCCAGGGCCGCACCCATCTGGCCCAAATGACACGGATCTTCGCCATAGGTTTCCTGGGCCCGGCCCCAGGCCGGATGGCGCAATAGATTGACGCACACGGCGCCAGACAAGGTGCAGTCTTGGGCGCGAATTTCAATCGACATCGCCTCGCCAATGCGCCGCTCTAGATCGACATCAAAAGTCGCGCCGCGCGCCATGGTACAAGGGAAGCAGGTAGAATTGCCGCGCGCCACCCCACGTGGGCCATCGGTGAAATAGAGGGGCGGTACGTTGAGACGCTCTACCCCACTGCCTGCCGGATAGGGGTTTGCACCCCAATGTCGGCCGCTTTCGGCAAAGAGCTTGAAGAAGCCCTTGCCCGACATCATGCGCACTTTTTCTGCCAAAGTGGCTTCTGCCAGAATCTGATCCACCCGCTCTGCCACTTGGTCTGGTGTAAGGCCTTTGGTTGGAGAGAGGTCGGTCATGACATGCCTTTCGGGTCTATCAGCTAGAGTTTGCCTGCAGAACAGCTGCAAGATTTCCGGCCCAATGGTCAAGATCGGCTTTGGCTTGATCCAAAGTCCAACCCTTCACCAACAGGATCGCGACACGAATGTTACGCCCTGCTTGCTCTAAGGCAACAGCGGCTTGCTCTTCCCCGCAGCCTGTCAGCTCTACAATCATGGCTTTAGCCCGGGCCAGAAGCTTTCGGTTGGAGATTTGCATCGCCACCATCCGCCCCTCATAAACAAAGCCCAAGCGGATCATGATGGCGGTGGAGAGGACATTGAGGGCAATCTTCTGCGCTGTTCCGGCCTTCATGCGGGTAGAACCGGCAATCACTTCGGCCCCTGTCTCGATCAGAATACCGATCTCGGCAGCGTCGCACAAAGGTGCAGGAAGTTTGTTGGCAAGGCCAATGGTCAAGGCCCCTGCCGCCCGCGCGGCCTCAATCACCCCGATGGTATAAGGCGTAGAGCCGCTGGCGGCCAAACCAAGGACAACATCGCTGGAAGTTAGCTTTAAGGCACGGGCCTCTTCCACGCCCTTGGCATGATCATCCTCTGCCCCTTCAACAGCTTGCATAAAGGCTGCCTGCCCGCCGGCCATCAGGAAGATCATGCGCTCCTTCGGCCAGCCATAGGTGGGGCCAAGCTCGACCCCGTCCTGCACACCAATCCGGCCAGAGGTGCCCGCACCGGCATAAACCAAACGACCGCTTCGCCCTAATCGGGCTGCCGCTTCATCGGCTGCACGGGCGAGCTGGGCTGAGACTCCTGCAACCGCTGCTGCCGCTTGGCTTTGATTGGCAATCATTTCAGCGACAGCGTCGCCGGTGGGCCAGTCAGCAATATGGAGATAGGCTTGCAGTGCTGCTTCCGTCATGGCCTTAATCGCGCCCCTTGGCTCAAACTATAGCTTGCCCGCGACCAAATAGACCACAAAGAGCAAATTAGAACATAGCATGGTGCGCCACGGGCCCACCGCTTAAACTGGTTACTGCCTTAAAGAAGTTGAACAAATTAGCCAATCACAGAATCGCGCGCGATCAAAAAGTTTCGGGCCTTGCTGACATTGACAGCCACCCCCAAGTGAGGGCGAGATAGAAGCAGCTACGGCTGAGAGCCAAAGGACCTGATGCGTGATGACCCACTATGCCAAAACAGTGATTGACTTGATTGGAGGGACACCGCTGGTCCGTCTGCGCGCGGCAAGTGAGGCGACAGGCTGTGAAATTCTGGGCAAGGCCGAGTTTCTGAACCCGGGTCAATCGGTAAAAGACCGGGCGGCACTGGGCATAATTCGCGATGCCCAAGCCAGCGGCGCGTTAAAGCCAGGCGGGCTGATCGTTGAGGGCACGGCTGGCAATACAGGCATTGGCTTGTCCATGGTGGCCAATGCGTTGGGCTATCGCTGCATCATCGTCATGCCGCGCACGCAGTCGCAGGAGAAAAAGGACGCGGTGAAACTATTTGGCGCTGAACTCGTCGAAGTCGATGCCGTGGCCTTTGCCCACCCCGACCATTACACCAAAGTATCCAGGCGTATCGCCGAAGAACAGGGCGGCCTTTGGGCCAATCAGTTTGACAATCTTGCCAATCGCCGCGCGCATGAAGAAACCACCGGCCCAGAAATCTGGGAGCAGACCGAGGGCAAGATTGATGGCTTTATCTGTTCGGTCGGCTCCGGCGGAACCTTGGGCGGCATAAGCCGCGCGCTGAAAGCCCGCAACCCAAACATCGCCATCGGTATCGCCGATCCGGGCGGGGCTGCGCTTTATCATTGGTATAAGGATGGTGAGTTGAAGGCGACGGGCACGTCGATCACCGAAGGGATCGGCCAAGGTCGTGTAACCGCCAATCTGGAAGATGTGCTGGTAGATTATGCCTATCGCGTCGAAGACGAGGAATGGCTGCCGGTCTTATTTGATCTGGTCAAAAATGAGGGCTTAACCATTGGCGGATCTGCGGCCCTGAATGTCGTGGGGGCCATGCGCTTGGCCAAGGATTTGGGACCGGGCAAAACGATCGTCACCATTTTGTGTGACTATGCCAGCCGCTATCAAAGCAAATTATTCAATCGCGACTTCCTGACCTCCAAAGGCCTTCCGGTGGCAGATTGGCTGTGAGCATGGGCTTTAACCCCCATTTTTCGGAGCTGCCGACCACCATCTTCGAAGTGATGTCGGGTCTGGCGCGCACGCATGAGGCCATCAATCTGGGCCAAGGTTTTCCCGACAGCCAAGGCCCAGAAGCGCTGCGACGTTTAGCCTGCGAGGGGCTGATGACCGGCAGCAATCAATATCCCCCCATGCTGGGGATTCCGGCACTTCGGGCAGCGGTGGCAGCCCATTATGCCGCCCATCAGGGTTTGGCGCTGAGCGCTGAGCAGGTGGTTGTCACCTCTGGCGCGACGGAGGCCTTAGCGGCGAGCTTTCTGGCGCTTCTATCCCCCGGCGACGAAGTGATCGTGCTTGACCCCGCCTATGACGCCTATCGCCCCTTGATCGCACGGGCTGGCGCAATCCCACGCACCATCGTGCTAAAGCCGCCGCACTGGCATCTCGATCTGGCCGAGATTGAAGCGGCCATCACGGCAAAGACCCGTGCCATTGTTCTCAATAATCCCATGAACCCGACCGGGCGAAGCTTTAGCCATGCTGAACTTCTGGGCCTCGCCAAACTCTGCCAAAACCATGATCTGATCGCCATTTGTGACGAAGTGTGGGAACATGTGCGCCTCACCGATCAGCCACACCAATCGCTGCTGGGCTTGCCTGGCATGGCGGACCGCACGGTGAAGATTGGCTCAGCGGGCAAGATGTTTGGCGTGACGGGCTGGAAAGTGGGCTTTGTATGTGCCGCCCCTGAGATCGCCAAGGTGATTGGCAAAGCCCATCAATTCTTGACCTTCACCACGCCACCCCATCTGCAAGGCGCGGTGGCGCAAGGGCTTGGCTGGGATAGGGCCTGGTTTGATGAGCAAGCCGCAACCTATCAGGCAGCGTATCAGATTTTGCGTCAGGGGCTGTTGGATCAGGGTTTTTGCGTGCTCGACAGTGCGGCAACCTATTTCATGTGTCTTGACCTACAACAATCCGGCATTGACCGACCCGCGCTAGATTTCTGTTTTGAAGCCGTAAAAACCTATGGCGTTGCGGCAATTCCGCTGCAGAGCTTGTACGAAAAACCCGAGGAAGCCCCACCCATCATCCGCTTATGTTTTGCCAAGCAAGAGACGGTTCTGCGGGAGGCGATTGGCAGGCTGGCCAAAGCGCGACAGGCGATGGGGACCTGACATGTCGCTTTTTCCGGCACCTCTGTTCAATAGTATCTCTAACGGCTGGTTGCAGCTTGCATTCATCGCTAGGGTGAACCCAGATGCGTATAGAAAACTTTCAATGAAGCCAGCCTTGGAGCGCTTTTTGTGATTGAGTTCATCAGCCATCATTGGCACGACATCTGGCCGTTCATCGCGGTCGGCTTTGTTGCGCAATTGGTGGATGGGGCTTTGGGCATGGCCTTTGGCGTGATCACCAGCACTTTATTGGTCAGTGTCATGGGCATGCCGCCGGCCAAGGCTTCCTCGACGGTCCATATTGTTGAGGTCTTTACGACGGCCGCTTCAGCGGTAAGCCATACCATCCACCGCAATGTGAATTGGAAGCTTTTTGCAACGCTGGTTATCCCCGGCATGATTGGCGGGATTACTGGGGCTTACCTCTTGGCCAATATTCATGCAGATACCGCACGGCCCTATGTGATGGCCTATTTGGCGTGTATTGGCGTCTATCTCTTGTGGCGCGGCTGGCGCATGACCAAGGGCCAACCCCATCGGACAGCCAAATATGCCGGGCCCCTCGGTTTGGTTGGTGGCTTTTTAGATGCGGTCGGTGGCGGCGGGTGGGGTCCCGTGGTGACTTCCAACCTATTGGTTCAGGGCACAGAGCCGCGCATGACGATCGGAACCGTCAATACGGCGGAATTCTTCCTCACCACGGTCATTTCGGCAACCTTCATCGCCACCTTGGGCTGGGAAGCCTTTACGCTTGCCACCGTAGGCCTGATCATTGGCGGCTTGATGGCAGCGCCATTTGGCGCGATTTTGGCCAAGCGGGTGCCCGCCAAACAATTGCTCTATCTGGTCGGCACGGTTTTGACTGTCACGAGCCTATTCTCACTGTCCAAAGCCTTGGGTCTGGTCTAAGCGCCACAGCTTAGAGCGCGAGCCGCATGATCCGCTCATCATCGAGCGTATTGCCCACTTTGAAGTGATAGGCGCCAATAATCTCAAAGCCATATTTGGTATACAGGCGCTTGGCGCGCTCATTTTGTGACCACACACCCAGATAAAGGGCAGGCGCGTGTTTCTCCCGCGCCCATTGGATCGCTAGGTCCATCAATCGATGGGCCAGACCCGTCCCCTTTTGGGTTTCATCGAGATAGAGGCGGTACAGCTCCAGCGCGTCAGGCTCTGGGGCCTCAACGGGCAAGGTCAAAGGCCCACAATCGAGGAAAGCGACCAGATCATCGCCCTGATAAACCACAGTCATGGCCCTGACAGGATCGCGAATATCCTGCAAGGTCCGCTCCAAGCTATAGCGGGCGGCCATGAAAAATTCTTTGTCTTCTGGTGGATAGAGGTGGCCAAAGGTGGCCAGAAACGTCTTGGCACCAAAGGCTGCTAAAGCTTCTGCATCGGCATCTTTAGCCAATCGAACCTGCAACTCGCCGATCATGACTGTGCTCTCGCAGCCTTTTCATCGAGGCCTGATGTGCCACGGCGGGCCTCTAGAATGGCGGCGACATCGGCCCCGGTTACCCCCCGTGCGAGGAGACCTACACTCAAGTGATAAAGAAGATCAGCGGCTTCCTTGGCGATTTCCTCTACCGTGCCGCCAGCAATGGCCAAAGCGGTTTCGACGCCTTCTTCACCCAGCTTTTTGCCACACAAAACCGGGCCGCCTTGCAGCAGTTTCGCGGTATAGCTTTGGCTTGGATCGGCCTTGGCTTTTTCGGCCACATCCGCCAACAGCTGGTCTAAAGCGTGGCCTAAGGTGTCACTCATCGCAAGTTTCCTTGAATCGGTTGCCGTACTTGGGCCCCGGCCGCAGCCAAAGCCGCCCGCGCCTCGGCCAGTGTATGGGTTCTGAAGTGAAAAATCGATGCCGCCAGAACGGCATTGGCATGGCCTTGCGTGATGCCCGCAACCAAATCGCCTAAATTGCCAACGCCACCCGAAGCGATCACAGGCACCGAGACGCTATCAGCTATGGCGCGCGTCAAAGCCAGATCATAGCCCGATTTGGTGCCGTCCTTATCCATGGAGGTGACCAAAAGCTCCCCCGCGCCACGGTCCACCACGTCCTTGGCAAAGGCCAAAGCATCTAGGCCGGTTGGATTGCGGCCACCATGGGTGAAGATTTCCCAGCGCTCGGGCCCTGTTTGCTTGGCGTCAATGGCGACCACGACACATTGGGCCCCAAAGCGGCGTGCGGCGGCAGTCACCAAGCTGGGGTCTTTGACAGCGGATGTATTGATCGCGACCTTGTCAGCCCCGGCCAGCAGCAGCGCGCGGAAATCATCGGTTGTGCGCACCCCGCCTCCAACCGTCAAAGGCGTAAAGCAGACTTCTGCGGTGCGGCGGACGACGTCTAACAGCGTGCCCCGGCCTTCATGACTGGCTGAGATATCGAGAAAGCAGATTTCGTCTGCCCCTTCGGCGTCATAAAATTGGGCTTGTTCGACCGGATCGCCTGCATCGCGCAGCCCTTCAAACTGGACGCCTTTGACGACGCGGCCATCCTTCACATCCAAGCAGGGTATGATGCGAACTTTCAGACTCATGCCGCAGCCTTCAGGGCTTCAACCGGGTCAATCAGGCCATCGTACAGCGCCCGGCCCAAAATCGCCCCCGCAACGGGCTTACCTGGACGGGTTTTGAGGGCAACAATATCCTGCACCCCTGCCAAGCCGCCCGACGCGATGACATCCATGCCGACCGCATCGGCAATTGCCCCTGTGAAGTCGATGTTAATCCCGGTCTTGGTGCCGTCTCGCCCGACATCGGTGACGATCAAGGCGGCCACGCCTGCATCTTCAAACTGGCGGGCGAGGTCTAGCGCGGCCAAATTCGTTGTCTCAACCCACCCTTCAACCGCGACCATGCCGTCAATCGCATCAATGCCCACCGCCACTTGGCCCGGAAAGGCTTTGGCGGCTTCCCGCACAAACTGGGGTTGTTTGGCGGCAATCGTGCCCAGAATGACGCGGGTGACCCCCATGGAAAGGGCCTTTTCAATCGCTTTCAAGTCGCGAATACCGCCGCCCACTTGCATGGGCAGGCTTGTCCGGGCGCGAATGGCGGCGATGGCGTCCATATTAGCGCCCGCCCCCTTTAAGGCACCATCCAAATCCACAATATGCAAATAGCCAAAGCCCATGGCTTCAAAGCTTGCGGCACGGGCTGCGGGATCGGTGTCAAACACCGTCATTTGCGCAAAGTCGCCCTTATAGAGGCGCACGGCCTGTCCGTCTTTTAAGTCAATTGCGGGATACAGGATCATTGCTTTAGCCATTCTTCCAAAAGGGCGAGGCCGGCCCTTTGGCTTTTCTCGGGGTGAAATTGCACGCCCATCACATTGTCTTTCTGGACGGCAGCGGCAAACCGATCAGCCCCATAGGTGCACCAAGCCGCCACATCGCCTACATGCGCCGCGCGAAAGGCAAAGGAGTGGACGAAATAGACATCTTGCGCGCCGCCCCATGCCTTTTCCAACACCGCATTGCCGGTGGGTTCAGCAGTATTCCAGCCCATATGCGGTACTTTTAGGTCCGCCGCGCCCGGTTGAATGACCGAAGTTTGCCCGCTAATCCAACCAAGGCCGGGGGTTG